>CAYLPI010000147.1:0-9847 GCA_964385505.1 uncultured Bordetella sp. | reverse complement strand
GCCGTCAGGCGGTACCGAGCGGGCCGCCGCGATTCTTGCGTTCGCAGGCGGCGGCGGCCTTGTTCAAGGCGCTGGGTGGGGGCTGGTCCGCTCGGGGCGAGCCCGGTCTCGCGGCACCTGAGTGCCTGCGTTGAGCGGTGCTGCTGCTGCGTTCGTTCGCGCACAGACCGCCGCGCCGTGCGGGAACACTCTTACCCGTCGGCGGGCCTGCGAATTGCCAGGCGGTGACGGGCGCGTATGCACACTTCCAAGAACATTGGAGCACAAGATGAAAAGCAAAACCGCAATCTGCGCCATGCTGGTCTTGTCGCTACTGCCCGGCAGCTTCGCCCTCGCCCAGGGCAATAGTGATCGCGGTGATCGCGGTGATCGCGATGATCGCGGTGACAACGGACGCGACAATCGACGCGACAATCGACGCGACGAGCGCCCCGATTACAGGTCCGGTGCCCGCGGCTTTGCCGGCAACGACCAGCTGCGCGAGTGGCGCGGCGCCGGACCAAACCATCAGTTCTACCGCGGTGAACGCCTGCCGGCCGAATATCGCAACCGCCAATATGTGGTCGATGACTGGCGCGGCCACAGCCTGAGCGCCCCGCCGCGCGGCTACCACTGGGTGCAGACCGGCACCGATTACGTGCTCGTCGCCATTGCCAGCGGCATCATCGTGCAGCTCTTGCTCGGCAACTGATCGCCGTATCAGCATCGGCGCCATCAGGTGTTCCGTTGCTTCGGCGCCGGCAATGTTGCGGCGCCGCTGCTTTTGGCGACCGTGATGCACATCAAGCGCGGTCGCGCAGCGCGAGCTAAAGACACTGATATGAGCGCTGGCGAACGGAAGCGGCGTCGCCGCCCGAATATGCTGACCGTAATCGCAAGGCGCAGGAGCAAGGCCGGTGCGACGGTGCAAAAGCGGTGGCGTGATCTGCCGGCGCTGGTTCGTGTTGCCAGAGACTGATCAATTACGGATGAAGCGCGCAACGTCGCGTGTGATTCCGATGTTCCCGCAGTTCACCCCAGCCTATTAAAGGAAATTATCATGACCCACGCAACAACATACGCAAAACTGATTATCGCCGGTGCCGCGACGCTCGCCCTTTCCGCCTGCCTGACCTTGCCCGCCGGCCCGGCCGGCCCGCAGGGTGCGACCGGTTATACCGGCGCGACCGGTTACACCGGCGCGACCGGCAGTTCCGGCGCAACCGGTTACACCGGCGCCACCGGCGCGACCGGCAGTTCCGGCGCAACCGGTTACACCGGCGCCACCGGTGCGACCGGCAGTACCGGTGCCACCGGCTACACCGGCGCCACCGGGGATACCGGCGCGACCGGTAGCACCGGAGCGCGCGGGCGCACCAGCGGCGAAACGGTCATCGTCGTTCCGGCACGCTGAACCAGGCCGGGCCCGCAAGGGCCCTTGCCGGCACTCATCACTCCGGGCCGCGCCGCCAATCGGGTGCGGTCCGGGCCGGTAAAACACATCGCGCATCTGCGCACAGGAGAATGGCATGAAGACACTATTGAAAACCGCGCTGGTCGCGGCGGGGCTGGCGATGGCGGCACAAGCCGCCGCGCAGGTCACGTTCTACGAACGCGAAAGCTTTGAGGGCAGGTCCTTCACCACCAGCAAGCGAGTGGCGAACTTCGAGCGCTTCGGCTTCAACGACCGTGCTTCATCGGTGGTTGTGGCAGGAAACCAGTATGAGGTGTGTGACGACATCCGTTTCGGCGGCCGTTGCATGATATTGCGGCCGGGCCGCTATGCGTCGCTGGCGGCGATGGGGATGAATGATCGCGTCTCCTCGGTTCGCGTCATCGATCGTAATGCGCGCATCGACGAAGCCCGCTACGCGCCGGCACCGGTCAGCGCGCAGGTGACGTTTTATGAAAAAGACAACTTCAGCGGCCGCAGTTTTACCGCCGACAGGCAGGTCGATAACTTCGAGCGCTTCGGCTTCAACGACCGCGCTTCATCGGTGGAAGTCGCCGGCAATCAGTGGGAAGTCTGCGATGACATCCGCTTTGGCGGCCGTTGCATGGTGTTGCGTCCGGGCCGCTATGCGTCGCTGGCGGCGATGGGTCTGAATGACCGTGTGTCATCGGTGCGCATCATGGATCACAATATGCGCATCGACGACAGCCGTTATGCGCCGGTGCCGGTCAGCTCGCAGGTGATTTTTTATGAAAATGACAACTTCAGCGGCCGCAACTTTACCGCCGACAGGCAGGTCGAGAATTTCCAGCGTTTCGGGTTCAATGACCGCGCCTCCTCGGCTGTGGTGTTGGGCGAGCGCTGGGAGGCCTGCGAAGACATCCGCTTTGGCGGGCGTTGTGTCGTGCTGCGTCCGGGCCGTTACCCGTCGCTGGCACGCATGGGCCTGAATGATCGCGTGTCCTCGGTTCGCAGCATCGCGGCGAATGCGCGTTTTGACGACAACCGATACGCGCCGGCACCGGCTGCGGTGTACGACAACCGCCGTCGCGACAACGAGCGGGTGTACGAGGCCAACGTCACATCGGTGCGTGCGGTGGTCGGCACGCCCGAGCAACGCTGCTGGGTCGAAAAGGAGCAGGTCGCGCCGGCGCGCAGCAACATCAGCATTCCGGGCGCGGTGGTCGGCGCGGTGATCGGCGGCATTCTCGGTCACCAGGTTGGCGGCGGACGCGGTCAGGACATCGCCACCGTGGGCGGTGCCGTGGCAGGCGGTGCGGTCGGCTCGCAAGTCGGTCGCGTCACCGGCGGTGCGCCGCAGACCAGGGACGTGCAGCGCTGCGAAAACCTACCGACACAGACGAAGGCGGATTACTGGGACGTCACCTATAACTTTCGCGGCCAGGAGCATCGCATCCAGATGACCACCGAGCCGGGCGCGACGGTGCGCGTCAATGACAAGGGCGAACCGCGCGCCTGATGCGCGGTGAGTTGTGGCAGGAAAAACGGCCCTCACGGGCCGTTTTTTTATTGCACCGGGCTGCCCCGATCGAATCAGGCCTGCTGCGGCCCGCCTAACGCGCGAGGCGGCTGATCAGATAGCCGGCGGCAAGTGCGATGCCGACCGACCTCCAAGGGTGGGCGGCGACGTACTGGCTGGTGCTGTCGCTCATCTGGCGGCTGTTGCTCGCGATACGTTCGCCGCGCGCACTGATCCAGTCGGCGGCAGGGCCGGCGGCGTCGGCCGCCGACGTTACGGCGTGGTGGGCCATTTGCGCGGTGCGCGCGATGGCCGGTTCGACTTTGCGTGCAGCCTTATCGGCCGCTTCGGCCATTTTATCCACGGCACTGTGCAGCCCTGCGGCGGCCTTGTTCAAACCGGCTTCTGCCGCGCCGTTGGGACGAATCGTGACTTCCATTGCGTTCTCCTGATGATTGAAAGAGTGAAAAAAAGTCCTGCAGACCTCGGTCTGAGTGACTGCCCGAGGCTAGGTCAAATATGCGCCGCCGTATGTGCGCCACTGCACCGAGCAGACGCCGGTCCCGCCGGAGAATTCAGCCTTGCCCCCGGTTGCTGTTTTTAACGCCGCCGCGACCCGCGATCGCCAAAAAAATTTCCGGATGAATTCCGCCATGAATATTCCCCGCTGGCTGAAATGGACGCCCGTAATCGTGCTCGCGCCGTTTGCATTGGCGGCCTTGTATGTCGCGCTGTTTGGCTGGAACTGGCTGCGCGGCCCGATAGAACGGACGGCGTTGGAAAAAACCGGCCGTGCGCTGCATATCGGCGGTGATATCAAGCTCAAGTTCGGCTGGCCCCTGCCGCATGTGCTGGCCGGGGAGGTGCGCTTCGCCAATCCGCCCTGGACACGCGAAGCGCAGATGCTCACCGCCGATTCGGTTGACGTTACGATAGACCTGCCGCAATTACTGCGCCGGAACATCGTGCTGCCCGAAGTGCGGCTGACGCGCCCGGTGCTGATGCTCGAGCAAGGCGGCGAGGGGCGCAAGAACTGGCTGCTCGACCTTGCCCAGCGTGATGAGGATGCGCGCATCCGCGTCGATCGCCTGACGCTGGACCAGGGCACGCTCGGCTATGACGATGTGGCGCAAAAGACCGCCATTCGCGCCGAACTATCGAGCACTTCCGCACCGTCCGGCGCCCAAGGCGTCGCATTCAGCGCGCAAGGCCGGTTCAAGGGCCTGGCGCTCAAGGCCAAGGGCGAGGGCGGGCCGGTCCTTGGCCTGCGCGATGAATTTGCGCCCTACCCCCTCAGTGCCGACATCAGTGTCGGGCACACGGTCGTCAAGGCCGCCGGCACGGTCACGAGTCTGCTGCGCTTCTCGGCCGTGGACATGCGCCTTGCCCTGCGCGGCGACAGCATGGCGCAACTCTATACGCTGATCGGTATCGCATTCCCGGAGACGCGCGCCTACAAGACCGAGGGCCACCTTGTGCACAGCGGAGAGCGCTGGCGTTACGAAAAGTTCTCCGGTGTCGTTGGCGCGAGCGACATCGCCGGCACCTTCGAACTGGTGACGGGGGGGCGGCGGCCGGTGGTCAAGGCCGATGTCGCCTCGAAAGTGCTCGACCTCGCCGACCTTGGCCCGCTGATCGGTGCCAAGCCCGGCAGCATCAAGGCGGCACGCCAAGCGGCGCCCGCGACGAAACAGGCGCACGTGCTGCCCGAACTGCCGTTCAAGACCGACCGCTGGGACAGCGTCGATGCCGATGTCCGGTTCAAGGCCGGAACCCTGCGTGGCGCAGCGGCCCTGCCGCTGGCCGCATTGGACGCCCATCTGATTCTCAACGACTCGGTGCTGAAGTTCGAGCCGCTCGATTTCGGCTTCGCCGGGGGCCATCTCAAAGCGGTGGTTTCGCTCGACGCCCGGAAGCTGCCGATTCAGGCGAAGGTCAAGCTCAAGGCGAGACGACTGCTGCTGGCACAACTGCTGCCCACGGTCGAGTTGAACAAGACCAGCATCGGCCAGATCAACGGCGAGTTCGACCTCGCCGGCCAGGGCAACTCGGTGCGCAGCATTCTGGCCGGATCAAGCGGCAATATCGGCCTGGTCGTGGCCGGCGGCGAAATCAGCCGGCTGATGATGGAAAAAATGGGCCTGCACCTGTGGGAAATCCTCGAACTCAAACTCAGCGGCGACCGTATGGTCAAGCTGCGCTGCGGTGTCGCCGACTTCGCCGTGAAGGATGGCGTGATGCGCACCGACGCGCTGGTGTTCGATACCGAGGTCACCACCATCATCGGCACCGGCAGCATCGACCTTGGCCGCGAAACGCTGGACCTCACGCTCAACCCGAAGACCAAAAGCACCAGCCCGGTTGCGTTGAGCAGCCCGATCTATATTCGCGGCAGCCTGGCCAAGCCGGTGGTCGAAGTAGATAAAGGCAAGGTCGCGATGCGCGGCCTCGGTGCACTCGCGCTAGGCCTCATCAATCCGCTGCTGGCGCTGATCCCGCTGATTGATGCCGGGCCGGGCAAGGACAGCGATTGCGGCCAACTGGTGCGTGATGCGCGTGCGCTGCCGCCGGCGGTGCCGTCAACAGACCGGAAAAAAACAAACCCCCGGCCGTAGCCAGGCGCCGGGGGCTTCAACCCGCCGCCGGCCTCAAGGCAGCAAAAGGGGAGCGGCGGGTACGCAGCCACCATGCCACCATGCGTGGTTCGATTTGGTTTCAACGCACTCAATCCGGGCATCGTTGCCCTGACCGTTCAGGCGTGGCCTTTTAACCCGGCGTTTTGTTCGCCGGCGTACCGACGCTTTTGCCGCCAGTCGCCAGACTGTTTGCTTTGCGTGAACCGGCGGCTGGAATACATCCATCGTCGCAAGGCCGCGCCATCCGAGGAGAACGACATGAGTCTGGGAACGATAGTGTTGATAGTGCTGGTGCTGATGCTCATCGGCGTCGTGCCGGCCTGGTCGCACAGCCGCAGTTGGGGTTACGGCCCGAGCGGCGGTCTCGGCCTGGTGGTGGTCATTCTGATCGTGCTGCTGGTGACCGGGCGTTTGTAATGCCGCTGCAGCGCGGCTGGCCGGGGTAAAAAGTTTTTCGCCGCGCTGGGCTTGCCCCGGCCCGACGACGACCGGCTGGAAATACCCGACTGGCGTGGCTTTCCGGGTAGTCACCACTTTAAAAACCAGGCTTCGCCGGCGCCGCGGGGACAACGCGCCAATGCGCGCCAGCGCACTGAAGCCGCCGCCGCCGCAGCGTATCTTTACAACATCCCCGGCTTGCCGCGCTTTCGCGGGCAGGCCGGCCTCAACCCTAACATCGACTGGAAACGCCATGAAATATGTAATCGTCCTCTCCGCAGTACTCGCCGCCGCAAGTTTGAGCGCATGCAAGCCGACGGTGGTGACGCCGCCGGCAGTGGTCAACGTACCGGTTCCCGGGCCGGCCGGTGCGACTGGTGCCACCGGTGGTACCGGTGCAACGGGCGCGATGGGCAAATCCGGCGACACGGGCGCGCCAGGCTATACCGGCAACACCGGGGCGACTGGCAACACCGGGGCGACTGGCAACACCGGGGCGACTGGCAGCACCGGCGCGACGGGTAACACCGGCGATACCGGCGCCACCGGTGATCGCGGCAAGTCCGGCAACACGATTGTCGTCGTGCCCGCCCCGGCGCCGGCACGCTGATAGCGCCATTGCTAAGGGCGTGAGCGCTGTCAATCCGGACTTGATTCGCTGTTGCGAATCAAGAGCGGATTGATCGTCGCGCCCCCGCCCCCGCCGCTCAAGGCATGGCCGCAGTGACGTCCGGTTTTGCGCTGCTGCTGCTGTGCGCCCTCGGCGCGGGCTGCGCGACACTCCCCGATACCACGGCGCTGATCGAGCGCCATGCCGGGCAATCGGCGCGCTTTGAAAACGCCAGCGGTCCGCTGTCGGCGCGGCGCAGCGCTGCGGTGCTGGCCGGCCTCAAGGCCAGATCCGGCGACATCGATATCCTCGACAAGCAGATCGCACTGGAACAGTCCATCGTCGGCAGCCCGCTGATGATGGGCAACAAGGTCACGCTGTTGCAGGACGGTGCGGCGACCTACGCCGCCATGTTCGCGGCGATCCGCGCTGCGCGCGACCACATCAACATCGAGTCCTACATCATCGAGGACGATGACATCGGCCGGCAATTCGCGGCCCTGCTGCTCGAACAGCAGAATCGCGGCATCCAGGTCAACCTGATCTACGACAGCATTGGCGGAATCGGCACGCCCAGGGCTTTTTTTGACCGCCTGAGCGAAAGCGGCGTGGCGGTGCTCGAATTCAACCCGGTCAACCCGCTGGAGGCACGCAAGTCCTGGTTGCTCAACAACCGCGATCACCGCAAGCTGCTGGTCGTGGACGGCGAGAGGGCATTTCTTGGCGGCATCAATATCAGCAGCGTCTATTCCTCGGGATCGGCGTTCCGGCGCGGCCCGGGCGAGCCCGATCACACCCTCGCCTGGCGTGATACCCACCTGCAACTGGAAGGACCGGTGGTCGGTGAATTGCAAAAGCTGTTTTTGCAGACCTGGGAAAAACAGCACGGGCCGCCGCTGGCGCCAAAGGTCTATTTGCCCGAACTCAAGGCTGCGGGGCGCGACATCGTGCGCGCCATCGGCAGCACGCCCGATGATCCGTTCAGCCTGATTTACCTGACGCTGATATCGGCCATCGGCAATGCCGAGAAAGAGGTGTACCTGACCAACGCCTATTTCGTGCCCGATCCGCAACTGCTGCAGGCGCTTGGCGCGGCCGCCGCCCGCGGCGTCGATGTCCGGCTGATACTGCCGAGCAAATCCGATTCGGACCTGGTATTCCATGCCGGGCGCTCGCATTACAGCAGCCTGCTCGAGGCCGGCGTACATATCTATGAGCGCACCGGCGCGCTGCTGCACTCCAAAACGGCGGTGATCGACGGCGTCTGGGCCACGGTCGGATCGACCAATCTCGACTGGCGCAGCTTTCTTGATAACGATGAAATCAACGCCGTGATCATCGGCACCGACTTCGGCGCGAAAATGCAGGCGATGTTCGCCGCCGATCTGGCCGCATCGGCTGCCATAGATCCGGAAAAATGGCGCCACCGCCCGCTGGCGCTGCGTATCAGGGAAATGTTCGCGCGCCTTTGGGCGCGCCTGCTCTAGCGGCGCTTATTTGCGGCCGACGGCAACCAGCAGAAACACACCGAGCGCAATCGCCCCGGCGCTGATGATCAGCGGCACGGCGACGGTTTCCTTTTCCTGTACCTTGAGTTCAATCGGCCCGAGCTTCATGCCGGTGGTTTCCCTGGTATAGCTGAAGCCGCCGTAGGCGAGGCCCAGCCCGCCGGCAATGATCAGTACGATGGCAAACATTCTGGTCGGATTCATGGTGGTATCGCTCCTTCGGGTTATGGTCGGGGAATTGCAGTCTTGGGCCGGCGTTCAGACGGGGAAGGCAGCTTGCGCACGGCTTGTGCGCAAAAGCCGGCGAATTCGGCCAGCACGCCGCGCACCGCGGCATTGGCGGCGATCACGCCGCCGTAGGGATCGTTGCTCGTTGCAGGCACAACCGATTCGAATTCGCGTGACGCAATTATCTTGCGCGTGCCGCCATCGACAAGATAGGCGCGCAGCGTAAACCGGACCTGGCTCCGGCCGCCGTCGAACTCGTGTTGCAGCCGGACGATTTCGGTGTCAAGGCGCAGGTCGCCGGCGGCCGTGCTGGGCGTCAGCATGGCGGCAAGAAAAGCGCCGCTGCCCTCGGCCGCAGCGACGAGCAGCGGCGCCAGCATGCGCGCCGGCGTGTCCACCCATTCACTGTGCGCGAAGTACTCGAGTTGGTGGCTTTGGCGGGTGTAGATGATGCGCTTGCTGTCAAAGCCGGCGGCGGCGTGGGTCGGGTTGATGACCAGCGTCGGCCCGGTTGCGGGCAGGGGCGGGGCGGTTCGCGCCACGTCGAGTTCATAAAACGCGGTGTCGGACATCGGTGCGGGACGCAGCGCGCTGCAGCCGGCGCTCAGCGCGACCAGGGTCGCCGCGACGAAGGTTGCCGCCACGGAGGTCGCCGAAAGCGCCAGCCGGCGCCGGCGTTGCTGCGATGGCATCGTCATGGCTTTTGCGCTCCTTTGCTGTTTTCCCCCGGGCCGTCGGGCACCGGCTTGCGGCCGAACAGCAGGCCGCGCGGATCGCGCTCGGTCTGCTCGGACAGCCGCCGCAGCGATCCGGCCAGCACGTTCAGTTCGCCCATCAGGCGTTCCAGCGCGGGCAGTGTTTCGGCGGTAAAGCGGTTGACATCGGCGCCGATCGAGCCGACCGTCCGGCCGGCGGCGGCGCTGGTCAGCGCGACCTCGTTACCCATTTTTTCGACCGCATCGGCGCCGCGTCCGATACGGTCGATGACCGGCCCGGCCTGGGCGCTCAAGCGCGCGGCGTTGTCCATGGTTTTCGCCGCGCTGCTGATGCCCGCGTCAATGGAATCCTTGCGCGCGGCGATGGCGCGCGTGATGAGGGCAATGTCGGCGAGTGCGCTTTTGAACGCCGCGCGATTCTCGTCGCTGAGAATGGCGTTGATGTTGTTGGAGGTGTTGTCGAGCTTGGCGAGCACCGTGGTGAGCACGTTCTCCAGGCGTGCGCTCAACGACGGCGCGGTGCGAATCTGCGGATAGGGCGGATGCGAGGTCGGGCGCAGCGGCGCGGCGTTGATGTTGCCGCCGCTCAGTTCGACATAGGCGATGCCGGTAAGGCCCTGCGTCTTCAACACCGCCACCGTGTCCTCCTTGATCGGGGTGCCGCGCTCGATAGCAAACAGCAGGCGCACCTGTTCCGGGTTGACCGGATCGAGGACTATCGAACGGACGTTGCCGACGGCGACGCCGTTGTACTTGATCGGCGCGTTGAGATTGAGGCCGGCCACCGATTCGTCCTCGA
>CAYLPI010000146.1:0-9997 GCA_964385505.1 uncultured Bordetella sp. | reverse complement strand
TTTGGACGGGCGCGACGAGCCCCGGCCTTGTTGTATCGGCGGTATTGGCGCAGCCGCGGCGCAGCCGGGAACACGCGGCCACAACCACGCCGCAATCTGCCAGTCGCCGCGTATCCAGCGGTGGCGGCGGCTGACATCGGCGCTGTAGCGCGACGGATATTCCTCGTAGAGCTGGACATCGCTGAGCAGGCCGGCGCGGGCGTAGCAGCCTTCGAGCAAGTCGTGGCTGAGGATGCGATTCTCGGGAAAGCGGTCTTTCAAGGCCTGCTCGAAGGCATCGACGTCGTAAATGCCCTTGCCGATAAAGGAGCCCTCGTGAAACAAGTCCTGATAGACATCGGAGACCGCGCGTGTATAGGGATCGACGCCGGCCTCGCTGCCGCAAAGCCGGGCATAAAGTGAACGGTTGGTGCTGGGCAGGCTCACCGCCATACTCGGCTGCAGGATGCCGTAGCCCTCGCTGACGAGCTGCCGGCGTGGATCGTAGCGCGGGCGGTTGAGCGGGTGCGCCATGGTTGCGGCAAAGGCGCGCGCCGATTCGCGCGGCAACTGTGTATCGGTGTCCAGCGTAATGACAAACTTCACGCCGGGCAGCACCGCGGTATTGCCGATGATGAGCGAGAAGGCCTGCTGCGATCCGCCGCGCAGCAGGCTGTTCAGATCACCCAGCTTGCCGCGCTTGCGTTCGTAGCCCATCCAGACACGCTCTGCGGCATTCCAGCGGCGCGGACGGTGGAACAGGAAAAACGCCCCGGGGACGTCACCGACGCAGTATTTGAGGTTCAGCGCGTCGATTTGCATGTGCGCGCGCTGCAGCAGTGCCGCATCGCCCGGCAGCGTTTGCTCGGCGGCGTCGCGAAAGTCGGTCAACAGGCCGAAATGCAGGTTGGCATCGCGGTTGGCAAGAAAGCGCACTTCCAGCGCCTCAACCAGGTCATCGACTTCCTGCACGCTGCCCAGCATGGTCGGCACCACCACCAGTGTCCGCGATTGCGGCGCAATCCCGGCCGAGTAATCCATGCGCGGCAGCAGATGCGGAATGGCGAACAGCGTCACCAGCCAGTTCACCAGTGTCAGCGCGAGCTGGCTTGTGCCCAGCAGTACGGGAATGGCGATCAGCACCAGCGCAAAAGCGCTCATGGCAGCCGCACCGGATGCGACCAGCAACATCGCCGTGGCCGCCAGGGTCAGCGCGGCAACGGACCCGAGATAGCTCAGCAGGGGAAGGCGGCCAGCGAGCCGGCGCGCGAACTCGGTCGCGGTCAGCCGCGTTTTCGTCGCGCGCTCCAATTGCACCAGACCCTTGTCGATAAGATAAAAGCCGACGTGCGCCGCACGGCCGTCGCTCTTGCCATGAGCGCTATTGCCGTCGGGGCCCGGAGCTGCGCTGCTGCGGCACTGATGGGCGAGCTGGATGGCTTTGCGCGCGACATCGGATTCGGACAAATGACTGTGTTTGGCAATGCGCTCAATGACGTGGCGGTAACGGTCGCGTGTGGCGAAATCCATGTCGCCATAAGTACCGTGCGGATCGGCGCGCAGCTTGAGTTCGACGGCGCTCATTTTTTCGACGAACTCGCGCCAGTCCATGGCGCCGAGCAGGCGCAGGCTGCCTATGCTGTTGCTGATCGACACCTGGTTGGCGGCCTGGCTCTGCGTCTCCGATTGCACCCGCAGCTCGATTGTCGAGCCGGCCTCGCCCAGGCGTTGTTCTATCCAGTTGAGCGGCAGCGCCAGCGCCGGACTTTGACCCTGCAGGCGGCGCGCGAGCTCGGCGACAAAGGAGTCGATCATCGGCGGGTTGGAGCGCGCCATGTCGGCGATGACCAGGATCAGGCTCTTTGGATCCTTTTCCGCGACGTCTATCATCTGGTCGGCCCAGGCGCCGGCCTCCTCGCGGGTGAGCATGCCGGCGACGACCCGGATGCTGACCCGGCGCAGATTCTCTATCAGCGCGAGGCGCAGCATGATGGGAATCGCCCACAACTCGCCGAGCTTGAGGTCGGCGGTTTTCTGGTAGGCGGCGACGAAACGGTCCAGACTCTCCGGATCGACGCGACCGTCGCCGTGTGCGATCGATTCGAGCGCGATGTCGTAGACGCGCGGCCGCCCGGCGGAATGGCCGACGCAGAGCAGCGGCAGTTCCCGGCTATAGCCCTTGGGAAAATGCCGCTTGGCGGTGCGTATCTGATCTTCGATCAGATAGAAATTGTCGAGCAGCCACTCTCCGGCCGGCGTCATGCGGCGGTTGTCCGCGACCGCCTTGCGCAACAGGCTGCAGGCGCCGAGCAGGACGGTCTCGTTTTCGGCCAGACGCGGCAGCAACTGGTCGGGGCCCCGTCCCGGCCGCAGCTTGTGCGACTCGGCCAGCGTCCTGCCGTACCTTTCCATCTGGTCGGCGCTCAACAGTTCGGCGCGCAGCGGCGGCTCGGTAGCGGCGTATTCCTGGGAGAGCGGACTGCGGTGAAACCGGCGCATCAAGGGCGCAAGGCGCGGCCATGCCCAGAGTAATGCCTTGATTGCCGCGTTCACTTGCCGCGGATCTCTGGTCGAAGGGGCGGCGGGAATACGCCGGCGTCGTACACCGGCGCTGCAATCTTCACGCGGGCCATGGTAGCTCCCTGAGGGCGCCTGGTGCGCGGACCGGGCGCCAGGCTGGTTGTTGGACAGGCAGTCCGGGAGCGGACGCTTTTTGCGCTGGCGCTGTGTCAAGCCGCCGGGCAGGGTTTCGCACATGACTGTTTCGCCACTCATATTAGCGCGAGGCCCGGGTAGCGTATGTACGGGAGCGCACAGATCAAACGAGGGATAGGGCGGATAGTTCGCGCGACGCGAGGCAGGCCTCGCCGCAGGCGCATGCCGCACATGTCGTGCCGGCACGCCCGGCATTCAAACGCTTTGAATGCCTCTCAGGAGCAAGTCCCCATGAATACGCGCATCCATCCGCTGGTCCTCGGCGCAGCCTTTCTTGTCGTCGCAGGTTGCAATCAACAGACGGCGCCCCCGCCGGCACCGGTCTCCGTTGCGCCCGCCGTTATCGCACCGGTTGCCGCACCCGCGACCACAACGGTGGGCACTGAAATCGACGACGCCGTGGTGACGACGCAGGTCAAATCCGCGCTGCTCGCCAATCCGGAGGTCAAGGCATTCGATATCAAGGTCGAGACGCGCAAGGGCCTGGTCCAGCTCAGCGGCTTTGTCGACAACCAGGCGCAGATCGATCGCGCCATCACGGTTACCCGTGAAGTCAGCGGCGTGAAGAACGTCGAGAACGGCATGACGCTCAAGGATGGTAAGACGACGGTGGGCAACACCGTCGATGACGGCATTGTCACCGCGAGGGTGAAATCGGCGCTGCTGGCCGATCCGGCGGTCAAAAGCGCCGATATTGCCGTTGTAACGCGCAAGGGCGAAGTGCAGTTGAGCGGTTTTGTCAACAATCAGGCGCAGATCGACAGCGCGCTCAGCGCCACGCGCGCCACCGACGGCGTGAAGGGTGTGGTCAGCGAATTGAGTATCAAGAAGTAAGGCAGCCAGACCCTTGCTGCGGGGAGACGCAAAAAAAAAGTGCGTAGTATGTTGGATATCGTACAGAAGGCGCGCAAACGAAGCAGCAATATGATCGCAGATGTTCATTCCCTCCCTTATGGGCATCTGAGTAGCAGGCCCGGTAACGGCAACCCCGTTACCGGGCTTTTTTATGATACGGCTGCGGCGTGTATCTGCCGTGCCGGTTCCAGTTGAATACGCAATGCCGCCCGGCAGACCGGAGCGGGTGCGCTCCTTGCAGGCCTGTCCCTTGTGTCGCGGTTCCTTGCGTTGCTGTTCATAGCGTGTTTTGTCATCGTTTGTGCGCTTCTCATAAGGAAGGCCGGGTCTGCCATGGTGCGGTTGAAATTTTTCATCGGATTGAAGTACGAAATTGCCGATTTCGCCAGCGACTTCATTTTCAACATCCATGCCGCGACCACGCCTTGCCAGTCGCTGGTAGCCGAAGATTTGCAGATCAGCCAGTCGGTGCCGGTATCCTTGTTCACCGATCCGGCGAATGGCAACCGCTACGCGCGCCTGCGCGCCGAGCCGGGCCTGCTGGAGGTGCGCTACGGGGCGACTGTCGACATCAGCCACCACATGGCGGCGCCAGACGGCATCTTCGAAGTGCCGATTGCGCAATTGCCCGCGGGCGCCCTGGCCTATATCTACCCCAGCCGCTATTGCCAGTCGGATCGCCTGCACCGGCTCGCCCGCGCTGAATTCGGCCATCTGCCGCAGGGTTACTGGCGGGTACGCGCCATCCAGGACTGGGTGCAGCGGCGCACCCGCTTTCTGCCCGGCAGTTCCAATTACACCACCTCTGCGGTCGACACCCTGATTGAGCAAGTCGGGGTATGCCGCGACTACGCCCACCTGATGATTGCCTTGTGCCGCGCCCTTAATATTCCGGCGCGCTTCGCCACCAGCATCGATTACGGCGCCGATCCGGTGTTCGGTCCGATGGATTTTCACGCCTATGTCGAGGTTTTTCTCGGTGCGCGCTGGTATCTGTTCGACCCGACCGGCATGACCCTGCCGATGGGCCTGATCCGCATCGGCACCGGCCGCGACGCCGCCGATGTGTCGTTTGCCACCATGTTCGGCACGGTCAGATCGTTCGCGCCGCAGATCGGCATCGAGGCCGTCGCCGACGTCGCTGGCGGCATGGTGCTGCCTTACGCCTGCGTCGAGGGGCTCTCCACGGCGGGACTTGAGGCCACGACCTAGCCGCAGTCCGTCGCCGCCGCAGGGCGCTTAAGGGCCGGTCGCCGTGCTGCGGGCGTCGGCGGGGCGAAATCCTGCTGATTCGGGCCGGCAATGATTGCTTGGCGAATCAAGTCCTTGCGCACCCGAAAAAAATACGGTCAATCGCCCGCAAACCCGCGCCAGTCGGGCATTTCCAGCTTGTGGCATCGGCCCCGCCGCGAGGCGCTAGAATAGCGCCTGTTCCGCAGGTGCCTGGCTGCGATGAAAACCATGAACACTGCATTTTTTGCCACCGCCACTACCGGCGTTTCGGCCTGCCCGGCCGCGCCCGGCGGGTAGCCGGTGTCGTGCGAAGGGCGCGCCACCAACGGCTTCAGTTAAAAAGGAGCAAAGTTTGCAACGAAAAATTCCCTGTGTGTTGATGCGCGGCGGCACCTCGCGCGGGCCGTATTTCAAGGCCGCTGATTTGCCGACGGACATTGCCAAGCGCGACGCCGTGCTGCTCAACGTCATGGGCTCGCCGCACCCGCTGCAGGTCGATGGCATCGGCGGCACCAATACGCTGACGAGCAAGGTCGCCATTGTCAGCCCGTCAAAGCAGCCCGGTGCCGATGTCGATTACCTGTTCGCCCAGGTATCGGTCAACGAGGCCTTTGTCGATACCAGCCCCAATTGCGGCAACATGTTGTCCGGTGTCGGGCCGTTCGCCATCGAGGCCGGCATGATCAAGGCTGATCCAAACGGAAGTGGCGAGACCATGGTGCGCATTTACAACGTCAACACCAAAAGCTACATCGAGGCCTTTATCCAGACGCCGGGCGGCTGCGTCGAATACGAGGGCAACGCACGTATTGACGGCGTGGCGGGCACCGGTGCGCCGATCAAGCTCAATTTTCTCGATGCCAGGGGTGCGGTCACCGGCAAGATGTTCCCGACCGGCAGGCCGCTCGATGTGATTCAGGGCATGGAAGTGACCTGCCTCGATATGGCGATGCCGATGATGCTGGTTGCCGCGTCGGTTTTCGGCAAGAGCGGCGGCGAGAGCGCCGCCGATCTCGACGCCGACAAGGCGTTGCTCGCGAAACTGGAGTCGCTGCGCCTGGAGGCGGGGCGTCTGATGGGCATGGGCGATGTCGCGGGCAAGGTCGTGCCCAAGGTCGGCCTGTTGTCGGCGCCCGGGGCCGGCGGCAGCATACGCTCGCGGTATTTCACACCGCTGGTCTGCCACAAGGCGCACGCGGTGACCGGCGCGGTGTGTGTGGCGAGCGCTTGTGCGCTGCCCGGCACCGTCGCGCGCAAGCTGGTGTCGCCCGCCGGTTTCACCTCGGGTGTGATCCGCATCGAGCACCCAAGCGGCGCGATCGAAGTCGATTTGCAGGTTTCCGGCAGCGGCGCAGACATGGATATCACGCGCGCGTCGCTGCTGCGCACGGCAAGACGCATTTTCGAGGGCAGCGTGCTGGTGCCCGAGCGGCTGTTCGCCTGAAGCATTTTCAATAAAAGGAAGTCGCCAAGTGGGCCAAAATCATCAAGACCATCGACTTCAAGGCCAACTGAACGGACGCAAATGAAAGTAACGGCAAACGGCATCAGCATCAATTATGAGGTCGAGGGCAGCGGCCCGTGGCTGGTATTCAGCCACTCGCTCGCCTGCGACCTGCGCATGTGGGACGAACAGGTGGCGTATTTCGCCCGGCGCTTCAAGGTGCTGCGTTACGACACGCGCGGTCACGGGCAGTCTGCGGCGCCGGCGGGCGATTACACGCTGGGCCATCTGGCACAGGACGCGCAAGCGCTGTTCGCGGCGCTTGGCATCACCAGTTGCCATTTTGTCGGGCTGTCGATGGGCGGAATGATAGGCCAGGCGTTTGCGCTCAAGTATCCGGGCGTGTTTCGCACGCTGACCCTCGCCGACACCACCAGCCGTCGCCACGAGGGCGCGCGGAAAATGTGGGATGCACGTATCAAATTGGCAGAAGAGCAGGGCATGCAGGCCCTGGTAGAGCCGACGCTGCAACGCTGGTTCACCGAGGCCTTTCGCCGCGGCAACCCGGCGGTGATGGCGCGTGTCGCGGTGATGATCCGCAGCGTGCCGGTGAACGGCTACGCCGGCTGCGCGCTTGCCATCTCTGAAATGAACATGACGCAACGGCTGAAAGAAATCACCTGCCCGGCGCTGGTCATGGCCGGCGCCGAGGACGCCGGCACGCCGGTCGAAATGACGCATGAAATTCATGCCAATCTGCCCGGTTCGGAGTTGATGATCATTCCCGCGGCTTCGCATTTGTCCAATGTCGAGCAGCCGCAGGTGTTCAATGCGACGCTGTCCGATTTTATCGACCGTCGCGGCGCCTGAGAGCGCAGCACCAAATCATATTACCTATCGCAATTAACTGACGAGGAACTCCTGCAATGACTGAACACGCATTCCACGGCCGCCGCGAAGACCAGCGCATGCTCACCGGCGCCGGACGCTATACCTCGGATTTCAATTTTCCCGGCCAGTTGTACGCAGCGTTCGCGCGTGCCGACCGCGCCCACGCGAGATTGCTGTCGGTTGATGCATCGGCTGCGCGCGAGGCGCAGGGTGTGGTCGCCGTTTACACCGGTGCCGATCTTGCGGCGCAAAACTACGCCACGCTGCAGACGATGATCCATTACAAGGGTGTCGCCGGGCAGACCATCAAGGTACCGCCGCGCCCGGTGCTGGCGCACCAGAAGGTGTGCTTTGTCGGCGAGGAAATCGCACTGGTGGTCGCCACCTCGGCGCTGGCCGCGCAGGATGCGGCCGAGCAGATATTCGCCGATTACGAAGAACTGCCGGCGATCGCCCACCCGCTGGATGCCATTGCTGCCGGCGCGCCGCAAATCCACGACTCAGTGCCGGGCAACGTCTGTTTTGAGTTCGATTACGGCGACGCTGCGGCCACCGCAGCGGTCATCGCCTCGGCCGAGCACGTCACGAAGATCACGCTATCGAGCCAGCGCGTCGCCCCCAACCCGATGGAGCCGCGCGCCTTTGTCGTGTCGTACGATGCCGCCGCCGGTCAATACGACATCTACGTGCCCAACCAGGGCGTGTACATGATGCGCGGGGCGCTGGCTCATATCAGCGGCATCAGCGAAGACCTGATACGCATCCATCCGCTGGATGTCGGCGGCGGTTTTGGCGCGCGCAGCACGCCCTACCAGGAATACCCGGCGCTGATGCATGCCGCGAAGACCCTGGGCAAGCCGGTCAAATGGACAAGTTCGCGCTCCGAATGTTTTGCCACCGACAACCACGGCCGCGCGGTGGAATTGCAGGCCGAGCTGGCGCTTGACGCCGACGGGCATTTCCTCGCCATACGCACCGATTGGGTTTGCGACCAGGGTGCCTATCTCACACCTGCCGGGCCGCTGACCAATACCACCAACGGCATGCTGGCGCTCACCGGCTGCTATCGCATTCCGGTTGGCTACGGCCACAACCGCTGCGTGCTGACCAATACCTCGCCCACCGGCCCGTATCGCGGCGCGGCGCGCCCCGACATGGCCTACCTGATCGAGCGCCTGGTCGATCAGGCCGCGGTTGAGACCGGCATCGACCGGGTCGAATTGCGCCGACGTAACATCATTCCGAAAGAGGCTTTTCCCTACACCGGTCCGACCAAGTCGACGTACGACAGCGCCGACTTCGGGGGCATGATCGCGCGCGCCGTCGAGGAATCGGATTGGAAGGGCTTTGCCGCTCGGCGCGAAGCATCAAAAGCCAAAGGCAAGCTGCGCGGCCTCGGTTGCGCGCTATTTCTCGAGCCTTCAGGTGGCGGCGCGATGCCGATAGATCGCGTTTCGCTGCGCTGGGTCGGCGACCGCCTTCGATTGTTCGCGGTGACGCAGTCGCAAGGCCAGGGCCACGAAACGGTGTTCCCGGAAATCGTCGCCGGCGTGCTGGGCATTCCGGCCGCGAGCATCGATTTGCTGGCCGGTGACATTGAGGGCATCAAGGGCCTCTCCGGTTCCGGCGTCATCGGTTCGCGCTCGACCATGGCGCAAGGCAGCGCTTTCAAGCGTGCCGCGCTGGCGGTCGTCGACAAGGGTCTCGAACTGGCCGCCGAGAAGCTCGAAACCGCGCCCGCAGACATCGAGTTTCGCGACGGCAGCTACACCATCAAGGGCACCGACCGGCGGATCTCGCTGGTCGATCTGGTGCGCGACCACAGCGGCGCCGAGGGCACGCCCAATCCGCTTGATGCGCTGGGTGAACAGGCGCTGTCGCGGGCCTTTCCGAGCGGAATGCACGTCGCCGAGGTTGAAATCGATCCGCACACCGGCGTCACCGAGGTCAAGAGCTATGTCGCCGTCGATGATGTCGGCGTGGTCATCAACCACACGCTGGTACAGGCGCAGGTGCACGGCGGCGTGGAGCAGGGCGCGGGCCAGGTGTTCGGCGAGCACGCCAATTACGACCGTGCCACCGGGCAATTGCTCAACGCCAGCTTCATGGACTACACCATGCCGCGCGCCGACCTGATTCCGGCCATCGTCGACCATTACCACCTGACCCCCAGTCCGAGCAATTTCCTCGGTGCCAAGGGGGTCGGCGAGGCCGGCACCACCGGCTCGCTGCCGACACTGATGAACGCCGTCGTCGATGCGCTGCGGCCCTTTGGCATCGAGCACTTTGACATGCCGGCGACATCCGACCGGGTGTGGCAGGCGTTGAAAAAGGCCGGGGCTGGCGTGTGACCTCACTCTAAGGTCAACAGCCTGAACCACAGAGAGCACGGAGCGCACTGAGAGAATCGATGTATTTTTTTGTCACGGTTCGCTCCGGGTACTTTGCGCTCTTTGTGGGGCCTGCTTTTTAGACGTAGCATTCTCGCGATGGGCGCAGTTCAAATAGCGCGTGCTCGGCGAGCGCATGAAGCGCCCGGTCATCGTCGAGAACAAGGCCGGCAGCAACGGCGCCATCGGATCAACTACGCGTCGACGGGCAAGGGCACGGTGCCGAACATCTTCGCTGAAATGTGCAAGCAACTCTCCGGCATTGAGCTCGTGCACGTGCGCTTCCCTTCAAAGGTATTCCCGAGGCGCTGACCGAAACCGTCGCCAGCCGCGAGGACTTTTTCACTTAGCCAGGCGACCAATGTGGTCAAAGCTGGACGCGCCAGGGCCAGTGCCAGTGCCAGTGCCAGTGCCGTGACCAGTACCAAGCGCATGGCCGCGCTGCCCGATGTGCCCACGGTCGCCGAGTCGGCCGACATGCCCGATTTTG
>CAYLPI010000145.1:0-10117 GCA_964385505.1 uncultured Bordetella sp. | reverse complement strand
CCTGACCGGCCTTTTCGCGCGCCAGTTCGGCACGCCCAACTACGCGGCGCATGGCGGCTTTTGTTCGGTCAACATGGCGGCCGGGATGATCTACACGATTGGCGGCAGCTTCTGGGAATTTGGCGGGCCGGATCTCGACCATGCAAAACTCTTCGTGATGATCGGCACCGCCGAAGATCACCACTCCAATCCGCTCAAGATCGCGCTGTCCAAATTCAAGCGCAGCGGCGGCCGCTTCATCTCGATCAACCCGGTGCGCACCGGCTACTCGGCGATTGCGGATGAATGGATTCCGATCAAGCCCGGCACCGACGGCGCCCTGTTCATGGCGCTGCTGCATGAGGTGATCGCCACCGATTCAATCGACCACGCGTTCCTCAAGCGCTTCACCAATGCGCCGCAACTGGTGGTCGAAGAGACCGGCGGGCGCGAAGGCATGTTCGCCTTCGATCCGGCCGCAGGCGCGCCCGGCGACGGCCGCAACCCCCACAACAAACTGATCTGGGACAAAACCAGCGGCAGCGTCAAGGCGGCGTATCCCGAAGGTATCGCCGACGGTTGCGACCCCGCACTCGAAGGGCGCTACAAACTGGCCGACGGCACCCGCGTCGTGCCCTCATTCCAACTGCTGCGTGAACGCGTCAAGGACTGCACGCCGGAGTGGGCCTCAGCGATCACAGGCATCCCGGCGTCACGCATCAAAAAACTCGCGCGCGAACTGGGCGAGGCCGCATTCAAGCAAGCCTTTGAATTGCCAATCGCCTGGACCGACGCCTGGGGCAAAGAGCACCGGACCACGCAAGCGCGCCCGGTGGCGTTCCATGCAATGCGCGGCCTGGCCGCTCACTCCAACGGTTTTCAGACCGTGCGGGCGATGAGCATTTTGATGAGCGTGCTCGGCACGATTGATCGCCCCGGCGGCTTTCGCCACAAGGCGCCGTATCCGCGCCACATCGTGCCGAACTATCGCGCCTTTAACGACCCGGCGATGATCAAGCCGAACACGCCGCTCAACGCCGCGCCGCTCGGGTTTCCGGCCGGCCCGGACGAGCTGGCGATCAACCCCGACGGCTCGCCGATCCGCATCGACCACGCGTTCTCCTGGGAGCACCCGCTGTCGGCGCACGGCATGATGCACAACGTCATCACCAATGCCACGCGCGGCGACCCCTACCGCCTCGACACCCTGATGATCTTCATGGCCAACATGGCGTGGAACTCGTCGATGAACACGATGCAGGTGCGCGACATGCTCAATCGCAAGCATGAGGACGGCGAATATCAGATTCCATTCCTCGTCGTCTGCGATGCGTTCCAGAGCGAGATGACGGCCTTCGCCGATTTGATCCTGCCCGACACGACTTATCTCGAACGCCACGACGTGATGAGCATGCTCGATCGCCCGATCTCGGAGTTCGACGGTCCGGTCGATTCGGTGCGCATCCCGGTGGTGCCGCCCAAAGGCGAGTGCAAGCCGTTCCAGGAAGTGCTGATTGAGCTGGCCGGCCGCCTCAAATTTCCCGCCTTCACCAATGCCGAAGGCGGGCGCAAGTTCAAAGGCTATCCGGACTTCATCACCAACTTCGAATCGCAACCCGGCATTGGTTTCCTGCTCGGCTGGCGCGGCAAGGATGGCACCGAGCATTTGCGCGGCGCGCCGAACCCGAAGCAGTGGGAGATGTACGAGAAAAACAATTGCGTGTTCCAGTACCACATGCCGGAGAACACCCACTACATGCGCAACTGGAACCGCGCCTATCTCGACTTCGCCAAAGAACAAGGCTGGCGGCAGAAAAATGATCCGGTGCAGTTGGCGTTGTATTCGGACACGCTGCAAAGTTTTCGCCTGGCCGCGCAGGGCAAGACGCAGGGGCGTCAACCACCCGAGCACTTGCGCAAGCGCATCGACACCTATTTTGACCCGCTGCCGTTCTGGTACCCCGCGCTCGAAGTGACCGCGAGCGATCAGAGCGAGTATCCGTTGAATGCGATCACGCAACGCCCGATGGCGATGTATCACTCGTGGGATTCGCAAAACGCCTGGCTGCGCCAGATCCACAGCTACAACACTTTGCAGGTCAATCCGCTCACCGCGATTGCCGCCGGCGTCGCCGACAACGGCTGGTGTTGGGTTGAAAGCCAGTGGGGCCGCGTACGCTGCATCGTGCGCCACAGCGAAGCCGTCGAACCCGGCACGGTGTGGACCTGGAACGCTATCGGCAAGGCGAGCGGCGCCTGGCACCTAGAGCCGGGCGCAGACGAAGCGCGCAAGGGCTTCCTCCTCAATCACCTGATCAGTGAAGAACTGACGATGCCCGGACCAAACGGCGGCAACAAGATCAGCAACTCCGATCCCATCACCGGCCAGGCCGGCTGGTACGACGTGCGCGTGCGCATCCGCCCGGCGGAACCGGATGAGACGCAAGAAACTTTTCCTCAAATCGCCGCCACGCCGCATGTGCCCGGGGTGCTTGGAGAAATGCGGGCCGGCCTGCGCGGTGGACTGCACAAGAGCATCGCCTATTTCGCAGGATTAAAGAAATGAGCGCCGCCAGCAACGCCGCCAGGAATGGCTCCCACAGCGCTTCTCAGCCAGTTTCCCCGCCCCAAACCCCTGCCAAACAATTGGCCCTGGTCATCGACCTCAACGTCTGCGTCGGCTGCCACGCCTGCGTCACCAGTTGCAAGCAATGGAACACCTCAGGCTCGGCCGGCCCCCTCGCTGACCTCAACGCCTACGGTTCCAGCCCCACCGCCACCGTGTTCAACCGCGTGCAGACCTGGGAGGCGGGCGAATTCCCGGCCACCGAGACGGTGCACTTCCCCAAGAGTTGTCTGCACTGCGAAGACCCGCCCTGCGTGCCGGTGTGCCCGACTGGTGCGTCTTACAAGCGTAAGGAAGACGGCATCGTCCTCGTCGATTACGACAAATGCATCGGCTGCAAATATTGTGCCTGGGCCTGCCCCTACGGCGCGCGCGAACTCGACGAAGAGCGCCAGGTGATGACCAAATGCACCCTGTGCGTGGACCGTATCTACGACGAACATCTCGCGCCCGAAGACCGCAAGCCCGCCTGCGTCAAAGCCTGCCCGACGAATGCGCGTTTGTTTGGCGACGTGAAGGACCCGGATTCCGAAGTCTCCATCGCCATCCGCGAACGCGGCGGCTACGCGCTCATGCCCGAGTGGGAAACCAAGCCCGCAAACATGTATTTGCCGCGCCGGATCAAAGAAGCACAGGAGTTTTAAGCGATGCATCCTGCGTGGTCTGTCATCTTCTTCACCGTCCTCGCCGGCATGGGGCAAGGCCTGTTCCTCATGCTGGTGCGGGCCGATGCCAATGGCGCCGAACCGCTGGCGCTCGCCATCGGCGGCTTCGCCAGCGTCGCGCTCATGGCCATCGGCCTCGCGTGCTCGTTCCTGCATCTCGGCCACCCGCTGCGCGCCTGGCGCGCAGCAGCGATGTGGCGCACCTCATGGCTCTCGCGTGAAGTGATCGTGCTGCCGGCCACCATCGGCGTCGTCGGCCTCTGGTCGCTCGTGCACCTGACGGGCTGGCGCAGCCTCGGCGAACACACCAGCGCCTGGTTGGGGGGCATCGGCATCGTGTTCTGCTTTGCACTGTGGGGCTGCACCGGGATGATTTACGCGTGCATCCGCTTCCTGCGTGAATGGGCGCACTGGCTCACGCTGCTCAACTTTACGTTGCTGGGCTGGATGTCCGGCGCGACCCTGTTCGCCGCCTACTGGCACGCCCTGCACGGTGCAGAACAAATCCCCAGCCCGGTCCAGGCCGCACTCGCGCTCACGCTGAGCGCCGCAGTGGTACGCATCGCCAGCCTCGCCCGCAACAAAAACCTCAAGCCGATATCAACCGCACAAAGCGCCATCGGCGTACAGACCAAGAAGCTGGTGCAGATGTCACAAGGCGCGACCGGCGGCAGCTTCAACACGCGCGAGTTCTTCCACGGCAGGAGCGAGATGGTCGTGCGCAACGTCAAATGGATCGCGCTGGGCCTGGCGTTCGCGTTGCCGGCGGTGCTGCTTGTGGTGGCAACCAAGATGCCGGCGTTCTGGTTGCTGGCGTTGGCTGCGGTGTCGCAGTTGCTCGGGTTGCTTGCCGAGCGGTGGTTGTTTTTTGCGCAGGCCAATCACCCGCAGAATATTTACTATCAGGCGGTGGCTTGATTGGGCCTCGGCTGCACCGGTGCTTGGGCCAACGGCTTCGGCGATTGGTCGCTCTCAACACGCCAACGTGCGAGTTGCGGCCGGATTGACCACAGATGTCAGGCAGTTTTCTTGCGCACAAGCCCGCCCGGTTTTTTCAACCGCTGGTGTCGGCGACGCAGCAAGAACTGTCGGGGGCCCAGCACCGGCTCGATGATGCCAAATACCGGCTCCGCCGTCTGCTCGCGCAAGTCACAGAGCTCGCGTCCCTGAATCGTTTTGGGCCGATGCTCCATCCGGTGACAACGACCTTGACGCGTACCGGTACCTGTTCGATGATTTCCGCACTCCATCTGAAACGAAAGGTCTATGGATATGGCAGAACCGCAGATCAAAGCGCAGGACATCCTCAACGCGAGCAAAGGCATGCTGCAAAAGCAGCTATATGTGATCTTCACCAAGCCGGCGGCGGGAATGGGCGCCGTCATGGCGCAAATACCGGTCCATCTCGAGTATCAAATCAAACTCGAACGGGACGGCATCATGTTCGGCGCGGGTCCCTTCTGGACCGACAACGAGCAGGATTGGGAGGGCGAGGGGATGGTCATCATCCGCGCCGCGTCCATTGCGGAGGCCCGCAAAATCGCCGCGGCCGATCCGATGCACAGCAGCGGTGCGAGGACGTTTACCGTCCGGCCGTGGCTTCTCAACGAGGGCACGGTCACCATGAAAGTCGATTATTCGTCCGGGAAGTATTCGGTTCTATAGGCAATAACGCTTCCCGGTCATCGCCGCGTTTTCAGCTGAACGATTTCGGCGACAAGTGCCCTGTCGCTACGTTGCCCGACCTGCGGCCATGAAACCTCCTGCCCGGGGGGCGTGGTCCCGGTCCGGCACGACACCAACGTCCGGTAAGAGTCGATAGCGCCAGTTGCGCTTTGGGGAAGCGGACATGCACTGCCGTTTTCCACCCTGGCCGCACCCCGTCCGCTGAGACCCGGAATGCAGACGATCGGGCGTGCAATGGCTGGAAACCCTTGCCAGGCGGGGCTTTCCAGCCTATTGATCTGTTGAAAAAGCGTCTTCAGGGCCAGTATTTCTTGCTGGCGATGCGTGCGCCCTCGGCCATGGCGGCAAGCTTGGCCCAGACCACCTGCGGGTCCACCGCCGCCTGGCCGACCCAGGTGCCATAACCGCAATCGCTGCCGGCGATGACGTTCTCGCGGCCGACGAGATCGGCGTAGCGGCCGATGCGCTGTGCGATCAGTTCGGGGTGCTCGATGAAATTGGTCTTGGATTCGAGCACACCCGGAATCAGCACTTTGCCCTCGGGCAACTTCACTGATTCGAACACCGTGAACTCGTGGGCATGGCGCGGGTTGGCCGCTTCAAAGGAAATCGCGCCCGGCTTGGCCTTGAACACGACATCGACGATATCGGCAAGCGGCACATCGCAATGATGCGGCCCTTCGTAATTGCCCCAGCACAAATGCAGGCGCAACTGCCCGGCCGGAATATTCTCGAGGGCGTGGTTGAGCGCCTCGATGTGCATGTGCATGCGCTTGCGGAATTCCGCCGTGGTGAGCTCGGCGTACTGGATGTGCCGGCCCATGGCGAGGTCGGGGCAATCGAGTTGCAGCACAAAGCCGGCCCTGGCCACCGCCTCGTATTCGTGGCGCATGGCCGAGGCGATGGCCTCGAGGTAGGCCTCCTGCGTCTTGTAATGGTCGTTGCGGAAAAACAGCGACACCACGCCCGGTGATGCGGCGCTCATGAAACCACCCTGCACCTTTTTGCCGGCGAGCGCCGCCTTGAGATTGTCGGCGTCGGTTACCGCCGCCACAGCATCGCGCACAGTGATGGGCGCATTGCAGGCCGGGGTCTTGCGGCGCGAGCGGCCGGGGTCGCCGAACACGCGTTTTTCGAGTGCCGGAAATGCCGCCAGGTCCTGATAGACGAAGGTGTTACCGGTGCCGCCGAAACCGTCGAGGCGGTCCTTGATGTAGGTGGCGTAGCTGGGTTTGCTCATCTCGCCGTCGTTGACGAGGTCCACACCGGCGTCGACCTGCGCCTGCACCACCCCGGCCACCGCCGATTTGACGCGCGCCGCAAGGGCGTCGTGATCGACCGGCACGCCCTCTTCCTTGGCATACATCATCCTGATCAGGTCTTCCGGCCGCGGCAGGCTGCCGGTATGGGTGGTCAGGAAGCGCGCGGTGCTGCGCATGATGTGGTGGTGTCCGGTCAGGGCACGGCGTGGGTGATGAATTCCTCGGGCACCGCCTCGCCCCATTGCGAATCGAGACCTTCTTCCGCAGGAAGGTAGTTGGTCATGGCGTGGATGTTGAGCATGTCGGTATCGGCCCAATGCTCATGCACGCGGTTCCACGGATCCATCCAGTAGTCGTACACCTGGCTGCCGAGGATATGGCGTCCGATGCCCCAGACATGCTTGTATTTGTTCTTTTTGACAATGTGCTCATGGCCGAGCATCACGTCGTCGATATTCTGCGTCTCGAAGGACAGGTGGTTGATGCCGGCCTTGGGGCCTTCGATACACAGGAATACGTGATGGTCGACATAGGTCTCGCCCTGGTCGCAACGGTTGAACGAGGCGATAACGTTGTCTCTGGTGCCGCCATAAACCTCGTCCGAGCAGACCAGGCCGAACATCTCGCGATACCACTTCGTCTTCTCGGCGGCATTGGGCGTCATGATCACCGCGTGGGCGGCGCGCTTGACCTGCGAGGGGCCGCGCGCGAGGCGCATCAGTTCGCCCTGGCGCAGCTTGACGTCGCCGGTATTGACCTTGTTCTCGCGGATGGGCAGCTTGGGCAGTTGTTGCATGCCGCACATCACCTCCATCTGGTAGCCGTGCGGATCGCTGACGCGCACGCGCTTGCCGCCGCCCGGCTCGTCGATGTTCTCGATCCCCGAGGCGCCGGGCGCCTTGGCGAATTGCTTCAACTGGTCTTCGTTTTCGACAAACCAGGCGAGGCCGACGAATTTCGACGGTCCGAGATGGGTGACGTGGATGTGGTGGTTGGGGTCGGTGCCGCGCATGTACAGCGCGTCCTTGGTGCGGTCGGCGCGCAGCATGCCGAAAGCCGTCAAAAACTCCTCGGCTTCATCGAGGCTGGGCGATTGCAGCCGGCCAAACGCCAGGTCGGAAACTTTTACGTAAGACATTGTCACTCCTCCTTGTCACACGATTTTCAAAACATCATCAGCATATTAAAAGCCTGAACCATGGAGAACACAGAGAACACGGAAGGAATTATGCGTAAAAAGACGCCGAATTCTTGCTTTTTTTCTCTGCGCGCTCTGCGTTCTCCGTGGTGAAAAGCTTTTGACGTAAAAACTTAGACGCGCTCGATGATCACCGCGATGCCCTGGCCCACGCCTATGCACATGGTACATAGCGCGTAGCGGCCGTTGGTGCGCTCGAGCTGGTTGAGCGCGGTGGTTACCAGGCGCGCGCCCGAGGCGCCGAGCGGATGACCGATGGCGATGGCGCCGCCGTTGGGGTTCACGTGCGCCGCGTCATCGGGCAGGCCGAGGTCGCGCGTCACGGCGAGGCCTTGCGCAGCAAAGGCTTCGTTCAGTTCGACCACGTCCATCTGGCCGATTTTCATGCCCAGCAGCGACAACAGCTTTTTCGAGGCGGGCGCCGGGCCAAAGCCCATGATGCGCGGCGCGAGGCCGGCGGTGGCCATGCCGAGGATGCGGCCGCGCGGCGTCAGGCCGTGCTGCTTTGCCGCCGCCTCGCTGGCGATGATCATGGCGCAGGCGCCGTCATTGACGCCGGAGGCGTTGCCGGCGGTGACGCTGCCATCGGGCTTTACGACGCCCTTCAGCTTTGCCAGCGTCTCCAGCGTGGTTTCGCGCGGATGTTCATCCACAGCCACCATCTTGGGGTCGCCCTTTTTCTGCGCAATCGTCACCGGCACCAGTTCGCCCTTGAAAAAGCCTGCGGCGTGGGCCGCGGTATAGCGCTGCTGGCTGCGCAGCGCAAAGGCATCCTGCGAGGCGCGGTCAACCTTGAACTCGACAGCGACGTTCTCGGCCGTTTCGGGCATCGAATCGACGCCGTATCTGGCCTTCATCAACGGGTTGATGAGGCGCCAGCCGATGGTGGTGTCCTCGATTTTTGCCGAACGCGAAAACGCGCTGTCGGCCTTGGGAATGACAAAGGGCGCGCGCGACATGCTCTCGACGCCGCCGGCGATGAGGAACTGCACCTCGCCCGCCTTGATGGCGCGCGAGGCGGTGCCCACGGCCTCGAGGCTGGAGCCGCACAGGCGGTTGACGGTGACCCCGGGAATCGTGTCGGGCAGGCCCGCCAGCAGCAAGGCCATGCGCGCGACATTGCGGTTGTCCTCGCCGGCCTGGTTGACGCAGCCGTAAATGACATCCTCGATTGCGGCCCAGTCAACCCCGGGGTTGCGCTCCATCAGCGCCTTGAGCGGGACGGCGGCAAGATCGTCGGTGCGCACGCCGGACAGGGCGCCGCCGTAACGGCCGAAGGGGGTGCGAACCGCGTCGCAGATAAATGCTTCGTTCATCAATTACCTCTCAAAACTTGTCATGAACCATCCGCCCGGCGGCACGCCGATGCAAAAAATCGCCGCCCGCGACACACTTGTCATGGCGGGGGGCACAGTATAATTCAGGCTGTTCTCCGCACGGTACCCGCCGCACGGTACATTTTACATTGGTACATTCGCACCTTTGCACCTTTGCACCTTTGCACCTTTGCACGATTTTGCCCCATCGCCTGCCACCATTCTTACCCAGAAAATCAAGGAAATTCACCATGCTCAACGACGCCGCACTCGACCAGATACTGCGCACCGCCCGCACCCAAAACGGCTGGCTGCCCACGCCGGTTTCCGACGACCAGATCAAGGCCCTTTACGAGCTGATGAAATGGGGCCCCACCACCGCCAACACCCAGCCCGGCCGCCTGGTGTTCCTGCGCACCCAGGCCGCCAAGGAGCGGCTCAAGCCGCACCTGGCGCCGCCCAACCAGGACAAGAGCATGACGGCGCCCGTCGTTGCCATCATCGCCTACGACCTGGAATTCTACGAGAACATCCCCAAGGTCTTCCCGCACCGGCCTGAAATGAAAAACAACTTCATCGGCGACGACAAAAAAGCCATGGTCGAGACCACCGCCCTGCGCAACAGCTCAATGCAAGGTGCCTACCTGATAATCGCCGCGCGCGCCCTTGGCATTGACTGCGGCCCGATGTCCGGCTTCAACAACGCCGGTGTGGACAAGGAATTCTTCTCCGGAACCAGCTTCAAGAGCAACTTCATCTGCAACCTCGGTCACGGCGACCCGGCCAAGGTCATGGCCCGCCTGCCGCGCCTGTCCTTCGATGAAGTGTGCAAAATGCTGTAAGCGGCTTTCACCGCTCTTTGCACACCAAAAGGGGCTTTTGCCCCTTTTGCTTTTACCGGGGCGCTTGCGTCCCTTTTTTACATCCTTTGATCGCCGCCCGTCAGTCCTTCGGCATCGGCGTCGACGCCCAGGCCGCCATCTGCCAGCCCTGGGCTCCCTTGACGTATACGTTCAGGTACATGCTGTGCAATTGCTTGGTTTCGCCGCCCGCCAGCACCTGCATGGCGACCTTGCCGTGCGCGACGACGGTGTTGCCGTACACGGTCATGTCAATGCTCTCTCGCGTAGCCGCGGTGTAGCTGACCTTGCCCGATGTGAGCACGCCCATGTATTCGCTTTTGTTCTCGCTGCGTGCGGTCGAATGCGTGTAGCGCAGCGTGTCGGCGAGGAGCTTGTCGAGGGTGATGTAGTCTTTTTCGACCATCGCCTTGTAGCGCTTGTCATCGACGGCGAGGACTTCCTTTTCAATATCGTTCATTACGCATGCTCCTTGTCAAACCGGTGAAAGCCGGCGGTGAAAGTCCGGGGTGTGGAATTGGCGGG
>CAYLPI010000144.1:3117-10275 GCA_964385505.1 uncultured Bordetella sp. | reverse complement strand
CATTCTTTCGCGCGACGGTTACGCCCTCGCCGCGGTCACCAGTGCGCTGCCGGCGGCGCAGTTGAGCACGCGCAGCGTTGCCACCCACGGCCGCGCCGTTGCCCGGTGCTCGGCGCGGATTTCGAAAAAGCTGCATGCACCGGCACGGCCGGCGGGCAATCCATCAAGGAGCATTGACTGATGATCATCGACGCGCACGCGCACGCCTTCCCATACCTCAGCAACAAGGGCGTCTACCAATCGGAAGCCGACCACCTGCGCCACATTCAGCGGCACATGACTACACACCCGCAGGGCGGGCGACGCTTTAGCGACAATGGCCTCGCTTCCGGGCCGACCTTGTGGGATGGCAAGACGCCGGGTTTTCCCGGCTTGCTCGATGTGAATTTCCGCGTCGGACCTTACGGCCGTTTTGAGTGGGAAAAGGACGACGAGCCCTACTACATCCAGTTTTTCCCGGTCTCGCTCGAGGTGATGGAAGCAAAGCCGGAGCGCATGCTGGCGCAAATGCAGTACGTCGGCGTCGACAAGGGCATGCTGCAGTTCGCCAAGATGTACGGACTCACCAACGAATACCTGTCCGGCTGCGTGCGCCGCTGGCCTGACAAGTTTCGCGCCTGCACCGCGGTTGATGAGGATGCCGCCGACCAGACGGCGCAGATCGACCAGATGCGCCACGCGGTGAAGGAGCTTGGCCTGACGGCGCTGTATTTCGAGTGTAACGGCTACGGCAAGAGCAATTATAAAAACCACCTTGATGATACGAAGTACGACGCGTTCTGGGAGGAGGTGCAGGCCCTCGGCATTCCGGTGTTGTGGGATATTCGCATCGCGGTGCGCCGCACCAGCCATGCCGCGTACATGGAAGAAGTGATGCGCCTGCATGCCCTGATCAGGCGCTTCCCGCGCATCCGCCACGTGCTGACACATGGTTTCCCGAGCAGCGCCTTCAGTTCGCCCGGGGTGATTCCCGAAGAACTGTGGTCGCTGATCCGCCACCCCATGGTTGCCACCGAGTTCCTGTTTCCCATTTTGTACGGCAGCGGCTGGGAATACCCCTATGTCGAGGCGCAGCCCATCGTTCGCGAGGCGCTCAAGCGCGCCGGGCCGACCAAGTTCATGTGGGGTGCCGACATGCCCAACATCGAACGTAGCTGCACCTACGCGCAGTCGCTCAATTACCTGCGCAAGTACTGCGATTTCATTCCGGCAGGCGACATGGACCTGATCCTTGGCGCCAACGCCAATGAGTTGTATTTTTCCATGCAGCCGCAGGGCATCGCGAGGGAGCTGCAGCATGCCTGAGATCGCAGCCGCGTCCGCAATGGACAGAATGTCCGCCGCAGATGTCGATGCGTTGTACCGGGCGCGCACGCCCGGCTCGGCGCGGCAGCATGCCGAGGCGCTGAAATTCCTGCCCGGCGGTGTGACCCACTCCAACCGTTTCTGGCCGCCTTATCCGCTGCACGTAGACCGCGCATCCGGCTGCCACCTCACCGATGTCGACGGCAATGAGTACATCGATTACTGGGTGGCCAACGGCACCATGTTCATGGGCCACGCCAACAAGGCGGTGGCGGCCGCAGTGTCGGCGGTACTCGAGCGCGGTACGCATTTTGGCGTCAGCCACGATCTCATCGGCAGGCTCGCGGCCAAGGTGGTGGAGCTGGTACCCTCGGCCGATCTCGTGCGCTTTACCAACTCGGGCTCCGAGGCGGCGGCCCATGCGCTGCGCGTTGCGCGCGGCTACACCGGCCGCAACAAGATTGCGCGCTTCGAGGGTACTTTCCATGGCGTTGTCGACGGGCTGCACATGGGATATCGCTCGCCCTTTGACCGGCCCGACTGCAGCGGCATCCCGGCCTCGGCCTATGCCGACACGCTGGTCTGTCCTTACAACGACCTCGAGCGTACCGCCGAGATCCTGCGCCGGCATGGCAGCGATCTCGCCGGTGTGATTCTTGAACCCATTTCCGGTGTCATCGCCGCGGAACCGGCCTTCTTGCGCGGGTTGCGCGCGCTGTGCGACGAACTGGGTGCGGTGCTGATCTATGACGAGATCGTCACCGGCTTTCGCATGGCGCCGGGCGGCGTGCAGGAGCTCGTCGGCGTGCTGCCCGACATCACGCTGCTCGGCAAGGTGCTGGGCGGCGGCTTCCCGGTCGGTGCGGTGGCCGGGCGGCGCGAAGTGATGGACGTGCTCGATCCGCAGCGTCCGCTAGACAGGCGCGTCGAGATCTTCGGCACCTACAGCGGTAACGTTGCAGTGATGGCCGCCGGCCTCGCCACGCTGGAGCAACTGGCCGACGGCAGGGCGCAAAAGCACGCCGCAGCGCTGGCGGCGCGCGCCGCTGCCGGCCTGCGCGGTATTTTTGCGCGCCACGGCCAGCCTGCTGTGGTCAACCAGCTCGGCTGCATGTTCCAGGTGTATTTTGGCATCGAGCGGCCGCCGCGGGATCATCGCGACGAGGCGAAAAGCGACATTGCAATGCGCCGCCGTTTCCACATTGCGCTGATGACGCAGGGCGTGTTTTTCAAACCCGGCGCGGAAGGGCGGGTGTCGGCGGCGCACACCGAACAGGATATAGACCAGACGCTGGAGCGCATCGAGCATGTCATTGCTGCGGGCATGCATCGGGCCTGAGGGGCGCAAGTAGAAATGGCAAGAGGATGGACGTGTTGTTGCACCACCTAACTAGGAGAATAAACATGAAAAGTCATTTGTTGGGCGCAATGGCCGGACTGCTGCTGTCTGCCGGTGTCGCTTCGGCACAGGAATCCTGGCCGAGCAAACCGATCACGCTGGTGATGCCTTATTCCGTCGGCGGCGGCGCCGACCTGATGGCGCGCGTTCTTGCCGAGGCGATGCGCAAAAACCTCGGCCAGCCAATCACGGTGACCAATCCTGCCGGCGCCGGCAGCGTGCTCGGTTCGCGACAGGTGGCGCAGGCTGCACCGGACGGGTACACCGTCCTGATGAACCACATCGGACTTTCGACGGCGCCGGCGCTGTACAAAAACCTGCAGTTCGATCCGGTAAAGAGCTACGAGCACATCGGCCTGATCGCCGAGATCCCGATGCTGGTGGTGGGTGGCAAGCACCTGCCGGCAAACAACAGCAAAGAGCTGATCGAGTACGTGCGCAAGAACGGCGACAAGGTCACCATGGCCTCCTCGGGCATGGGCAGCGGTACCCACCTGTGCGCGATGCTGTTCGAGAAGGCCGTAGGCGCCAAGGTCACGATGGTGCAGTACAAGGGTTCGGCGCCCGCCTATGTCGACATCCAGAGCGGCCGTGTTGACCTGATGTGCGACAGCACCGGCGGCAGCGTGGCGCAGGTCAAGGGCGGTGCCGTGAACGCCTTTGTCGTCACCGGCAACAAGCGCATCGAGAGCCTGCCTGCAGTGCCTTATTCGGCCGAGGGCGGCCTGAACGACCTTGCTGCGATGACCGTCTGGTATGGCTTGTTTGCGCCGGCCGGCACGCCCAAGCCCATCGTTGACCGCCTGTCCGCGGCGCTGCAGGCCGCGCTGCGCGATCCGGAACTGATAGCCAAGATGCATTCCTGGGATGCCACGCCCTACGAGGCGAAGTTCGCCGTGCCGGCGGCGTTGCGCGACAAAATGGCCTCCAATGTCGCCATGTGGGGGCAACTCATCAAGAGTTCCGGACTGACGCCACAATGATTTTTCCTGCGACGCGCGACGGGCTCATGCTGGGCCTGGGAGGCGCGCCGGTCGGCAACATGTACTCGGCTATCACCGACGACGCGGCGCAGGCCTTGTTACAGGCCGTCTATGCTGACGGCTGCGTGAGCTTTGACACCGCGCCGCATTATGGCAACGGCCGCAGCGAGCAGCGCTATGGCCGGCTGCTCTCGGGCGTGCCGCGCGATTCGTTTGTGGTGTCGACCAAGGTCGGGCGTCTGCTGACGCCCGACGCCAATGCGCCGCGCGACCACGGCGCCTATGTTGACGTGCTGCCCAATGTGCAGCATTTCGATTATTCCAGAGCGGGCGTGCGCCGCAGCATCGAGGACAGCCTGGTGCGCCTCGGTATTGCGCGCATTGATGTCGCCTATGTCCACGACTGCAGTGTGATGACCCATGGCGACAAGGCGCCGGCGGTGGTCCGCCAGGTCATCACGGAGTCGATCCCGGAATTGCAAGGCATGCGGCGCGAAGGCCTGATCCGCCACATTGGCGTGGCGGTCAGCCACTGGCAGACCTGCATTGATATCCTGCGCGAGGCCGAACTCGATTGCCTGCTGCTCGCCGGACGCTATACGCTGCTCGACCACAGCGCCCTGACCGGATTGTTGCCGCTGTGCGATGCGCGCGGCGTGCGCATCGCACTGGGCGGCGTGTTCAATTCCGGCATTCTTGCCACTGGCGTCGGCCCCGGTGCGCAGCCGCTGCGTTTCAATTACGAGCCGGCCCCGGCCGAACTGGTGGCGCGTGTTGCCGCCATCGAGGTGCAATGCGCGCGTTTCGGCGTTCCGCTGCGCGCTGCAGCGCTGCAGTTCCCGCTGGCCCATCCGGCCATCGAGCTGGTGCTGGCCGGCGTCAAATCCGTTGCGCATTGGCAGGATGCGGCTGCCAAATTGCGCCATCCGATTCCCGTCGAATTCTGGCAGGCGTTGCGCAGCGCCGGGCTGATACCCGACGCCGCACCGACGCCCTGATTGAATCGAGAGGCGAATCGAGATTCGATGGATATCCGCCATGAAACCCTGACCGGAAAGCTCACCATGCCCCAAGGCGATTCATCCGCCGCAGCCAAACCACCCGCCGCCGATTACAAGCTGTTTGCGGCGATGCGCGAGAAAATCAGTCGCATCCCCCGTGTGAACATCGCGGTTCGGCCGACGCCGATGATGGAGGCGCCCAACCTGGCGCGCCACCTGGGCGGGCCGCGTATTTTCATCAAGCGCGACGACATGACGGGGGTTGCGCTTGGCGGCAACAAGCTGCGCAACCTCGAGTTTCGCCTCGCCCGGGCGCTTGATGAAAAGCCCGACACGGTCATCGTCGGATTGGACCTGCAATCGAATTCGGCGCGCCAGACGGTCGGGGCCTGCAACAAGCTCGGCCTTCGCACGGTGCTGGTGCTTGAGGGCAAACGCCCCGACATGGTGCAGGGCAACCTGCTGCTAGATTACGTGCTGGGTGCGGAGGTGAGGTTTGCGCCGGACGCCAGGGCGCAGCGCGAGGTGATGGACGAAACGGCAAACCAATTGCGTGCGGCCGGCCGCCGCCCGTACATTCTGAATGACAACCCGATGTTCGACGTTGCCTCGGCGCTTGCGTATCTTGATACGACGATGGAAATGCTCGACCAACTGCACGCCGAAGGCGTCGAGGCTGATTGCTTTTACATGTCCTCCGGTGGCAAGGGCCAGGCTGGTGTGGCGCTTGCGCGCAAGGCACTCGGCGGGCGTTTCATCATGCGCGGCGTTACCGCGAGCCACAAGCATGATGTGCCGAACCGCACTGCCTCGATTGCCAATCAGACCGCCGCCCTGCTAGGCTTGCAAGTGAAGGTAGAGCCGGCTGAAATTGAAAATTACGACAACTTCGTCGATAAGGGCTACGGCCTCCCGAGTGAGGTCGGCAACGAGGCTGTGCGGCTGTTCGGCCGCCACGAGGGAATCATCCTCGATCCCATTTATACCGGAAAATGCGCGGCGGCAATGATTGCGCACATTCGCGAGGGACGGTTTCGCAAGGACGAAGTGGTGGTGTTTGTACACACCGGCGGCATGCCGGCGATTTTTACCTGGAACGCCGCCCTGCTGGCGGCGGGCTAGGTGCATGCAGGACGTTCGTCGCGAGGCGGCTGCAGCGACAGGATGATGCCTCAATAGCGGTATGGCGCGCCACGGCCGCGCGCCGATTGGTGCAAAATCAGGCCTCGATTGATGCCGGAGCCGCAATGGAGTGGACCTACCCCTTTGTCAAAGCCCTGTTGCTGGTGCCGCTGACGCTATTGCCCATCATCAACCCGCTCGGCGCGGCGCCGCTGTTTGTCGCCACCACCGGCGGCGATGCATCGGTGGCGCGGCGCCTGGCGTGGCAGGTGGCGGTCAACAGCTGGTTCATCATTGTGGTGTCCATGCTGGTGGGCAATTATGTGCTGGCGCTGTTCGGCATCTCGCTGCCCATTGTGCGCGTCGGCGGCGGTCTGTTGGTGGCCTCGACGGCGTGGCGCATGCTCAACAACAACGACGATGACGGCCTCAAGGCCGCGGCCACAGTGCAGGCGGGCAAGTTGTCGGACGCCGAGATCGTGCGCCGCAGTTTTTTCCCGATCACCTTTCCGCTGACCACGGGGCCGGGCACCATCGCCGCATCGATCGCGCTGGGGGCCAGCATCCCCGGCTCGCCGGTGTTGTTTCTTGCCGGTGCCGGCGTCGCCATGCTCGGTGCGACGCTGATCGCGCTGACGCTCTACCTCGTATTCAGCCAGGCCGGCGTGGTGCTCGGCTGGCTGGGCGAAGTGGGCAGCATGGTGATGATGCGGCTGTCGGCGTTCATATTGTTGTGCATCGGCATCGATATCCTGTGGACCGGGTGGGCTGAGCTCAACCACCTCAGACACTGAAATAGTGGGGGGGCGGACATGCTTCCCGGAATCGGCAACCTGTCGCACGACGTTGGTTTGCCGCGCGCAACCAGGGGAGCGATGCCGTCGCTTCGCAGGCGATGTTCGGCGATGACACCCGTGTCGTCACTGAAAAGACCGATTATGTTCTGCGTAGAACTACGCATTCGATGTCGTGCAACGCACGGCAGCGCGCTCGGTACGCATGACTCGCGGCGCAAATTCCGCGTCAATGTGCGGTATCACACAGTATTTTGCCGCCCTGCGGGGCACGATTGGCCCATCCGGCACAGGCCGCACTTCAACCTGAACAACGTGTGGGCAAACAATATGAAACGCTTTTCAAGTAGCAGGACTTTTGCAATCACCGGTCTTTTTGCCGCGGCGCTGATCGCCGGTCCGGTGCTGGCTGACAAGCCCGAGGGCGCGGGCAAGGGTAACAGCGCCGGCAAGGGGCAGAACAAGGAGCGCGGCGACGACCGCAATGACGACAGACGCGGCGAAAATCGCGCCGACAAGCTTGATGACAAGCGTGATGACAGGCGCGATGGCAG
>CAYLPI010000144.1:0-3017 GCA_964385505.1 uncultured Bordetella sp. | reverse complement strand
GCGAAAATCGCGCCGACAAGCTTGATGACAAGCGTGATGACAGGCGCGATGGCAGCCGCGAGAATGTGCGTCAGAGCGATTATTTCGGCGATCGCCACCGCGTGATGGTGCGCGATTACTACGGCGAGCAGTTCCGCGCCGGCCGCTGCCCGCCCGGCCTGGCCAAAAAGAACAACGGCTGCATGCCGCCCGGCCAGGCGAAGAAATGGCGCGTCGGCTACCAGTTGCCGCGCGAAGTGATCTACCACGAAGTGCCGCGCGACCTCGTCACCAAGATCGGCCCGGCCCCAAGCGGCTACCGCTACGTGCAGGTCGCCGCCGACATCCTGATGATTGCAATCGGGACATCAATGGTCGTGGACGCCATTCAGGACCTCGGCCGCTAGGGCCCCGCGCGCCTTCCGCGCGCGACGCGCGTACAAGCTGAAAAGCCCCGCCAGTCGGGGCTTTTCAGCTTGTGGGGGGGCTGCGGTTAGAATAGTCCGCAGCATGCACTCGCCAAGCCCAACCGACCTGCACGGCAAGCCCGCCGCGGCGTCCATCGTCGCCGCCTACCGCGAACGAATCCTTTACGCGCTGGCCATCATCGCCACCGTGGTACTGCTGCCCTTTGGCGTGTACAACCTCGTAATCGGCTATACGCTGGTCGGCGTGACGGTGCTCACCGTGGTGGCGGTGTTTGTCGCCGATGCGCTGGCCATCCACTGGAGGCGCCGGCTGCCGGTGCCCATTCCGGTCGCCTTCACGCTCATTGTCATCGCGCTGCTCATCGCCATCTGGCAGCGCGGCCTGCTCGGAATTTTCTGGACTTTTCCGGCCATCCTGCTGCTGCATTTCATTCTCGACCGGCGGCTGGCCAATGTCTTCAATCTGACGCTGGTCGCGCTGGTGGGCATGGTGGCCTTTTATACGCAGGCGTCCGACGTGGCGCTGCGCATTGTCGCGGCGCAGTTGTTGACCATCGTCTTTACCAACATTTTTTCCTATGTGCTTGAGGCCGAGCAGGCGAAAGAGGCCGAGCAGCGCGAGCGCCTTGAACTGCTGGTGCGTGCCACGCGCGCCGGGTCGTACCAGTGGGACCGCGGCGCGCCGGCGGTGGGCTATTCGGCGCGCATGAAGGAGATCCTCGGCTTTGCCGCCGATGCCGACACCTCGGGCTGGCCGCCCTTCCAGGAATTCGTGCATCCGGAGGACCGCGAGGCGCGCTACCAGTTGTTCCTTGCGGGCACGCGCGACCGCAGCGTGCGCAACGGCGCGCGGCCGCATGTCGCCGGCGACTACCGCCTCATCAAGCCCAACGGCGACATCGTATGGGTGCATGCCGAGGGGATTTTCATCCATAACGCCGACGCGCTGGCGGTGCGCTACATCGCCTCGCTGATCGACGTCACCGAGCGCTACCGCCAGGGCGAGGATTTGCGCAACTCGCACAACCAGATCGCGGTGCAGGCGCAGCAGTTGCGCGACCAGAACGAAACCCTGCGCTCGGCCATTCGCGTGCGCGAGGAGGTCGAGCGCATCGCGCGCCACGACCTGAAGACCCCGCTCAACGGCATCCTCGCCGTGCCCAGGCTGATACGCGAGGGGCGCCGCAGCCGCATTGGCGGGGCCGAGAGGCGTGCCCAGGACGCGCGTGAGGACGAGTTGCTGGGCATGGTCGAGGGGGCCGCCTACCGCATTCTTGACCTCGTCAACCTGTCGGTCGATTTGTACCGCATGGAGCAGGGCGAATACAGCTTCAGCCCGCGCGCCGTGGACCTGACCGGCCTTACCGCGACGGTGGCGCGCGAAGTGCGCGCCCATGCCCTGACCAAGCGTGTGCATATTGTCGTGCGCCTCGAGGGCGCCGTGCTGCCCGGGGGCCGCAGCGTCCACGCCTGGGCCAGCGAACTGCTTTGTTATTCAATCATTGCCAACCTCGTCAAGAACGCGGTCGAGGCCTCGCCCGAGGGCGGCAGCGTTACCGTCGATTTTCTGCCGCGCGCCACCGGGGTGGTGCTGCGCATCCATAACGACGGTGTGGTGCCGCTGCAGGTGCGCGACAGTTTTTTTGAAAAATACGCCACCTCGGGCAAGGTCGGCGGCTTTGGCCTCGGCACCTATTCGGCGCGGCTGATGGCCCAGGTGCAAAGCGGCGACCTGCAGATGCAGACGGCAGAGGCGACGGGCACCACGCTGACACTGCGCCTGCCGCCGCTGCCGGCGAACGCGCTGCCCGCTGCCGCCGGCGCGGCGTTGGCGGCCACTGCGCTGCGCGCGCCCGAAGCGCCGCTGCCGCCGCTGCGCGTGCTGGTCGTCGATGACGATGAATTCAATATCGCCTTCATGCGCCACACGCTGCCCGGCCCGCCGGTCGAGGTCGAAACCGCGATCAACGGCCGCGCCGCGGTGGATGCGGTTGCCGCCGTGGCGCCGGATGTGATTTTCATGGATCTCGAGATGCCGGTGATGGACGGCTTTGCCGCACTGGCGCGCATACGCGAACTTGAGGCCGCCGCCGGCCGCCGCGCCAGCATCGTGGTGGCTTTTTCGTCCTATGACGACGAGCTTATTCGCCGCCGCTGCCGCAGCGCCGGTTTTGACGCCTACCTGGGCAAGCCGGCAACGCGCGAGCGCATCATCGACATTCTGCAAGCCGCAGCGCGCGGCGAAGCCGTGTCAGGCCCCGCTGCGCCGGCGTCGCCGCGCCTCGACCCTGACCCCGGCGCCGGCCCCGATGATGCGGTGCTCTTGAGCGAGGACCTGCGTGCCGCGCTGCCGAAGTTTTTTGCCTCGCGCGCCGTACTGCTCGATGGATTGCGCGCCGCGCTCGAGGCGGGAGAGCACGACAAGGCACGCGCCGTCGCCCACAAGCTTGCCGGCGCCTTCGGGTTGTACGGTTTTGCCTGGGCGGCGGCAGAATGCCGCGCCATCGAGCAGGCTGTGCCCGAAGGGGGCGCGGCGGCGCTGCTGGCGCGCTGCGGGCAATTGCAGCGCCACATCGATGGCGCTAGACTGCGCGAGGGTGTCGCGCCGGC
>CAYLPI010000143.1:5871-10356 GCA_964385505.1 uncultured Bordetella sp. | reverse complement strand
GCGGGGTTTTGTTTTGGAACTCCAACTATGACGCTTGCTCAGCCCTTCTTTTTCGGTGCCGCCTGTGAAACGCGCTGCGCGGCAACCATGAAGTTGTCGAAGCGGTTTTCCGCTATCGAGAACCACTGTACCTGCTCGTTGCGGAACGCCTTCCACGAATCGTAAACCTTCTTGAACTTGGCGTTCTTGGCCGAGGTCTCGTCGTAGACTTGGTTGGCGGCCTTGAAACAGGCCGCCAGCACGTCGTTGGAGAAAGGCACCAGCTTGACGCCGTTGCCGAGCAGGCGCTTCAGCGCGGCCGGATTGGCCGCATCGTACTTGGCCAGCATGTCCATGTTGGCTTCGTAACAGGCCGCCTCGAGAATGGCACGGTAGTCGGCCGGCAGCGAGTCGAGGGCCTTGTTGTTGACCAGCAGGTCGAGCTCGGGACCGCCTTCCCAGAAACCGGGATAGTGGTAGAACTTGGCGACCTTGTAGAAGCCGAGTTTCTCGTCGTCATACGGCCCCACCCACTCCGCGGCATCGAGCGTGCCTTTTTCCAGCGACGGATAAATGTCGCCGCCGGCGATCTGCTGCGGCACCACGCCCAGCTTGGACAAGACCTGGCCGGCGAAGCCCCCGACACGGAACTTCAGGCCCTTGAGGTCGGCAACCGTCTTGATTTCCTTGCGGAACCAGCCGCCCATTTGCGCGCCGGTGTTACCGGCGGGGAAGTTGACGCAGTTGTAGTCCTTGAACAGCTCGCGCATCAGCGCAAGCCCGCCGCCGTGGTACATCCAGGCATTCTGCTGGCGTGCATTCATGCCGAACGGAACCGCCGTCGCGAAGGCGAAGGTCGGATCCTTGCCAAAATAATAGTAAGGCGCGGTATGGCAGCACTCGACGGTGCCGTTTTGCACCGCATCGAGGGCCTGCAAGCCGGGAACGATCTCGCCGGCGGCAAACACCTTGATCTGGAATTTGCCGCCGGTTGCCGCGGCCACGCGCTTGGCGATGGTCTCGGCCGCACCATAAATGGTGTCAAGGCTCTTGGGGAAGCTCGACGTCATGCGCCAGGACACGGTTGGTGCACCGGCCGGGGCCTGCGCACCGGCCTGCGTTGCCAGCGCCGCGAGCGCGGTACCAGCGGTTGCTTTGCTTACAAAGGAACGTCTATCCACAATTTCCTCCTCAGGATGGTTGCCTTGGGCTGTTGGGGGGTACTACTCGAATGATTATAGGGAAATTCCCGGCGCACCGCTGTCAATACGCCCGCTGCAGGACCATTACGGCAAAAGGCCCGGCCGCATTGCCCGGGCGGGCCCGTCCCGGAGCGGAACGGATTGGAATCGCCGTCTGGAATCGTCGTCTGGAATCGCCGCCGGCACCGTTCGGTGCCGAAGCCTTGGGTTAAACTCGGCCACTGCATAAATCCGCGCGGCGGCTGACACCATGGATGACCTTCAGAAGTTTGTCTATGCTTTTCCCGAGCGACTCGACGCCGACGAAAACGGCGCGCTCGCGCTGCACTGGGCGCCCGGCACCGAACCCTTCGGTCACCGGCAAGCCCTGCACCTCAACGATGCGCTGCAAACCATACAGTTGTACCCGGGCGCACTGTCGCCGGAGGAATGTCGCGCCGTCATCGCCATCGGCGAGGCCACGCCGCGCACCGACGGCCGCGTCGAACTGGGCGATGCCGCCTATCGCGTCAGTCACATCGCATGGTTGGAACCGGCACCGCAGACGCACTGGCTTTTCCACAAGCTGGGGGCGCTGTTTTCGCAAGCCGCGCAGCACTACGGCTTCGAGCTCACCGGCTTCATCGACGCACTGCAATACACCGTGTACGGCCCGGAACAACATTTTGACTGGCACATGGACCTTGGCCCCGGTGCGACCAGCGCGCGCAAGCTGTCGATGACGCTGCAATTGTCGGCCAACGCCGATTACGCCGGCGGCCGACTCGAGTTCGTCAACGCGCCGGCGATGGCCGAGGCGCGCGCGATGGGTGCGGCGACGTTTTTCCCCTCCTACCTTGCCCACCGCGTCACGCCGGTGAGCGCGGGCGTGCGACGCTCGCTGGTGGCATGGGCCTGCGGCCCGACATTTCGCTGACACGCAAGGGGGTGATGCCTTGAGTCATGCCGGCCCGGACGCGAACGACTCGCAAGGCGTTGCGCACGCGCTGTTTGACGCCGGAGACTTCGCCGCCGCGCGTGCCGCATACGACCGGCTGATTGTTGCGGGTGTTGCTGGTGTTGCTGGTGTTGCTGGTGTTGCTGGTGTTGCTGGCGTTGCTGGTGTTGCGGGCGTTGCGGATGGTTCTGCTGTTGCGGGCGTTGCTGGTGTTGCCAACGTTTCCAGCGGCGTGCCCGGCCTCATGGTCAATCGCGGCTACTGTGAAATGATGTTGGGCGATGCCGCTGCGGCGCTGCAGAGCTTCAGCGCGGCGCTGGCGCGTGCACCGCAATTGTCCGAGGCCTGGGTGGGGATGGGCGACATTGCCGCACAACGCAACGAGCACGGCGAAGCCCTGCGCTGCTATGAGCAGGCGCTCGGCATCGACCCGGGGCTGCTGGTCACCCGCAACAACCGCGCGCAATCGCTGATGGCATTGGGCCGCATCAAGGAAGCCTGGCGCGACAGCGAGACACGCTTTGAGCTGCCCCATGCCGCGACGCTGTATCCCCACCGCCTGGCGCTGCCGCGCTGGGACGGACGCCCCGGTGCGCGCGTGCTGGTGCACTGGGAACAGGGCTTTGGCGACATCATCCAGCATCTGCGCTTCCTGCCGCGACTCGCCGATCGCCTCGGCCCCGACGGCAGTTGCGCATTCGAATGCCCGCCGCCGCTCGCTGCGCTGGTGCGCCGCATGCCCGGCGCGCCGGCATTGATAACCGCCGGCAACCAGGCGCCGGCACTGCCCGGCTTTGATTGCCAGGCAGCGCTGCTCAGCCTGCCGCATTTGCTGGGTATCAGTGATGACGCACTGCCTCAAAGCCCTTATCTTTGCGCCGACACGGCGCGGGCAGCCGCCTTGCGCGCGAGCTGGTCGCAAGGCGGCGCATGCCCCCTCGTCGGCATCGCCTGGCGCGCCAGCAGTTTTGACACCCGCCGCAGCGTCGGGCTGTCCGTCGTACTGGACGCATTCGCGGCCCGTGTCCAAAGCGTAGCGCCAGGCGTGCGCCTGGTCGCACTGCAAAAGGACATCAGCACCGGCGAACAAAGCCTGCTGTCGCAGCGCGGCAGCATCGACGCCGGCGCGGCCTTCGACAGCTTTGACGACAGCGCGGCCGCGCTGGCGGCGCTCGACAGCGTCGTATGCGTCGATACCGCGGTGGCACATCTCGCCGGCGCACTCGGCGTGCAAACCACGCTGCTGCTGAACGAACCGGCGGCGGTACGCTGGATGCTCGGGCGCACCGACACCCCCTGGTACGCATCGATGCGGATATTGCGCAAATCGGCCGAGCAAAGCTGGTCCGGCCTGCTGGCGCAGGCCGCAGACATGCCGCAGGTCGCGGCCTGAGCGAATACAATCGACCGCCATGTTGCGACAACTTCTCGAGCGCTTGCGGGCACGCCCCGAAGCGGCCGCCGTGCGCGAGCCCGGCGGGTTCAATGTGCTTGGCGAGTGCCGCTATGGATTGATGCTGTTCAACCGCAGCGACCAGTACATCGGCCGTGCACTCGAGTGCTATGGCGAATACAGCCAGCATGAAGCCGACCTGATGGCGCAGTTCCTGCAACCGGGCGCCGTGGTCATCGACGCCGGCGCAAACCTCGGCGCCCTGACGCTGTTCTTTGCCCGCAGCGTCGGCCGCGACGGCAGGGTGTACGCTTTCGAACCGCAGCGCGTGGTGTTCCAGACCCTTTGCGCCAACATGGCCATCAACAGCCAGGTCAACGTGCATGCGTTCCATGCGGCGCTGGGCGCCGTGCCGGGCACGATCAAGGTCGATACGCCTGATTACGCGATTGACAACAACTTCGGCGGCATGGCACTCGGGGAATGGGTGGATGGGGAAACGGTGCCGATGATGCGCATCGACGATCTCGGCCTTGATCGCTGCGATCTGGTCAAGATAGACGTCGAGGGCATGGAGGCGCAGGTGCTCGCGGGCGCCCGCGCGACGCTGACACGACATCGCCCGCTGCTTTATGTCGAAAACGACCGGGCCGAAAAAGTCAATGCCCTGATCCGGCTTGTCGCCGACATGCGATACCGCATGTACTGGCACTTCCCGCCTTACTTCAATCCGGCCAATTACCGCGGGCGCGCGGACAACCTTTTCGGCAATCTCGCATCACGCAACATGTTGTGCGTGCCGGCGGAGCGCGCAGTCAGCATAAAAGGCCTCGAAGCGGTCGTCGTAGCGGCCTGAATCATGCAGGTCAATGCCTGAAGAAGCCCGCCAGGCGGGCGTTTCCAGGCGATTGTATGGTAAACCCGGTGACTGCCGCAGCGCGTCGCTCCCCAGCGCGTCGTTTCGCAGTGCGTCG
>CAYLPI010000143.1:0-5771 GCA_964385505.1 uncultured Bordetella sp. | reverse complement strand
CGCAGTGCGTCGCTCCGCAGTGCGTCGTTCAATTCCCTGCGATGGTCATGTTGCCGACGAGGATGGAACCGGTCGAACGCGAGCCGCGTACCAGCACATCGTTGCCGATGGCGGCGACGTCGAGGAACATGTCGCCCAGGTTGCCGGCGATGGTGATCTCCTCGACCGGGTAGGCGATCCGGCCGCGCTCGACCCAGTAGCCGGCGGCGCCGCGCGAGTAATCACCGGTGATGGTGTTGACGCCCTGCCCCATGACTTCGGTGACCAGCAACCCGGTGCCCATTTCGCGCAACATGGCATCAAGGTCCATGCGGCCCGGCGCAAGGATCAGGTTGTGGTTGCCGCCGGCATTGCCGGTGGTCTGCATGCCGAGTTTTCTGGCCGAGTAGGTTGACAGGAAATAGCCCTCGACCACGCCCTTGCTGACGACGCTGCGCGCCCTGGTGGCGACGCCGTCGTCATCAAAATACGAGCTCGACAAGGCGCGCTTCAGGTGCGGCTCCTCGCGCAGGTGGACGATGTCCGAGAACACCTGCTTGCCCAGGCTGTCGGCGAGGAAAGTGGACTTGCGGTAGAGGTTGCCGCCGCTGACCGCGCCGACAAAATGGCCGATGAGGCCGCCCGCGACGGGCGCCTCGAACAACACCGGCGCCTGACGCGTGCCGATCTTGCGCGACTTCAGCCGCGCCAGTGTGCGACGGCCGGCATAGTCACCCACTGCAGCCGCTTTGGGCAGGTCGCCGGCAGAGCGCGCCTGCACATACCAGTCGTCGCGCTGCATCCGGCCGGACTGCTCCGCAATCAGCGCGCAATACATCGACTGGCGCGTGCTGGAAAACCCGCCCATGAACCCGGCGCTGTTGGCCGACACAAACTGCCCGGCCTGGCTGGACACGCTCGCCCCCTCGGAATTGCTGATGCGCTTGTCCAGACGAAACGCCGCCGCCTCGCATTCGCGCGCCAGCACAATGGCTTTTTCCACCGGCAGGTCCCACGGATGGTAAAGGTCGAGGTCCCGGATCGCGCTCTCGCGCACAATGAGTTCGCGCCCGGCCAGGCCCGCAGACTCGTCACTGGCGGTGAAACGCGCAATGGTGAGCGCCTTGTCGACCGAGTCGCGCATCGCCTGCGGGCTGAGGTCGGAACTCGAGGCATAGCCTTTTTTCTGACCTGAATACACGGTGACACCAAGGCCCTTGTCGCGGTTGTATTCGATGTTCTCGACTTCGCCCTTGCGCACCGTCACCGTCTGGCCGTACCCCTCGGAAATCTCGACCTCGCAATCGCTCGCGCCCTGGGCGCGCGCCAGATTGAGCGTGTCGCGCGCGATCTCGCGCAGGTTGTCGTTGCTGTAGCTGAAACGGGTTTTTGCCATGGTATTTCTGCGGGGTCCGGGGGAAGAAGCGCGGGGGAGGCGCGCTGAAAACCGTTATCATAACAGCATGAACAGAGTGATCTCAGCGGCAAAATCCGCGGTGAACGAGGGCGAGGACGAGGACTACGACGGCCCGAGCAAGAGCCAGGTCAAGCGCGACATGCTGGCGCTGCAGGCCCTGGGCACCGAAATCGTCGAGCTTACCGACGCCAAGTTCGACAGCATTGCGCCGACCCTGCCGGAGAAACTGCGCACCGCCGTCACCGACGCGCGCAGCATCCGGGCGCACGGCGGGCGCAAGCGCCAGTTGCAGTACATCGGCCGGCTGATGCGCGCAGTCGATCCGCAACCGATACGCGACGCCCTCGCGGTGTGGAAGCGTCATTCGCGCGAACAGGCGGTCGCACAGCACCAGCTCGAAGCCTGGCGCGAGCGCCTCATCACAGAACCGGAGGCGCTGCACGAGTATGTCGCCGCGCATCCGGGCACCGACACGCAGCGCCTGCGCGCGCTCATACGCAACACGCGCGAGGAACAGGCGCGCAGCAAGCCGCCAAAATCCTACCGCGAGCTGTTCCGCATGCTGCGCGACGCAGGCAAAGCGGCCGACGGTGAAGACCCCGGGCCGGAGACCAGCGACATCGACGGCAAGGACGACAACAGCGATGAATGACGAAGTACTGATCGGCCTGGTATCAATCAGCGACCGCGCTTCGGGCGGCGTGTACAAGGACGAGGGTATCCCGTCGCTAGAAGACTGGTTCGGCAAGGCGCTCGTCTCGCCGTGGCGCACCGAGACGCGGCTGATTCCGGACGAGCAGGCGCTGATCGAATCGACCTTGTGCGATCTCATCGATCGCCTCGGCTGTCATCTCGTGCTCACCACCGGCGGCACCGGGCCGGCGCTGCGCGACGTCACGCCGGAGGCCACACTGGCCGTCGCAGACCGGGTGATGCCCGGCTTTGGCGAGCAGATGCGCCAGATCAGCCTGAAGTTCGTGCCCACGGCCATCCTGTCGCGGCAGGTCGCGGTGGTGCGCAAACGCTCGCTCATCATCAACCTGCCGGGCCAGCCCAAGTCGATACGCGAAACACTGGAAGGCCTGAAGGATGCCGAGGGCAAGGCTGTCGTACCGGGTATTTTCGCCGCCGTGCCCTACTGCATCGACCTCATCGGCGGGCCGTACATCGAGACCAATGAAGCCGTGATCAAGGCCTTCCGGCCGAAATCGGCGATCCGCCCCACCAAACCCGGCCAACAGGCCTGAGCCGGCTGCCGTCGCCCCGCCTCCCTTTCACGCCTTTTGCCAAGTTGGTGTTGCTCAAGCTCACGCTGTCGCCGGCGGCGGTGGCGATGGTCACCCTCACCGGACGCCGCTGGGGGACGCGCGCCAGCGGCGTGCTGACCAGCCTGCCGGTATCGACCGGGCCGGTACTGCTGTTTTTTGCGCTCGAGATGACCGGCACCATGTACGGCTTTTGCATTTTTTGCTACGTTCTGGCGCTGACACTGACACTAACACTGCCACTGACACTGACATTCACACTGCCACTGACATAGCCCCGCTTGCCCCGCCACAGCCGTTTGCCATCGCCGGCGCATGCGCGCTCGCGCTCTGCCTGCAATTGTTGCTGGACGCGGTGATTCATTTCGCCGCCCGCCGTTTCGGCCGCCTTGACTCATAGACCCTAGACCATAGCCCCTAGACCCTAGACCATAAACCGCAGGTCATAAACCGACCGCCACCGGAGCAACCCGACATGAGCCCGTCCCGCCTCGAAACCATAGAAATCGAAACCGCCCCGGCCCCCACCGCCAGCGTCATCTGGCTGCACGGCCTCGGCGCCGACGGTAACGATTTCGCCCCCATCGTGCCCCAGATCGATCTTGGCGGCGTCGCTGTGCGCTACGTATTCCCGAATGCGCCGGCGATTCCGGTGACCGTCAACAACGGTTATGTGATGCCGGCCTGGTATGACATTTCCGACGCCGCAATACGCCGCGAGGACGAGCCCGGCGTGCGCGCGTCGCAGGCGGCGATAGAGGCACTGATTGCACACGAGAAATCGCGCGGCATCCCGGCGTTGCGCATTGTGCTGGCCGGCTTCTCGCAAGGCGGCGCCATCGCGCTACACACCGGCCTTCGACACGCCGAGCGCCTCGCCGGCATCATGGCCTTGTCAGCCTATGTGCCGGTGGCCGACAAACTGGCCGCCGAGGGACATGCAATGAATCGCGACCTGCCCGTGTTCATGGCGCACGGCCGTGACGACACCGTGATTCCGCTTGGCCGCGCGATGCAGTCACGGGTATTGCTTGAGCAGCAGGGCTATGCGCTCGAATGGCACGAATACCGCATGCCGCACTCGGTGTGCCCCGAGGAGATCGGCGATATCGCGGTGTGGCTTAAAAAGGTGCTGGGCCCAGGCACACACTGAACAGAAATGTCATTCCGAACGCAGTGAGGAATCTGCTTTTGAACGCAGGAAAAAGCAGATTCCTCGGCCTTCAGCCTCGGAATGACAGGTTTTGACGGGGTTATTCCGAACACCCTTCACAAGCTCAGGGCGAACGGCGACGATGCAACCCGCCCTAGTCCGTATCGCGGATCATCTGCCGGAAACGCACCAGTTCGTAATCTTCGCCGCGCTCGGCGACGCCGATGGGCATTAATAGCAGACTGATGCCGTCGGTATCGACTTCGAGATTCTGTCCCGGCACCCAGGCCCCGGCGCGCAATATCACCAGCGCCTCGGTGCTGGTGGCACTGGACAGCGGGTCGAGCAAAATACCCACTTCGTTGGCCTCGCTGGTGCCCAACTGGCCGCTTTGCAGGCGCAGGCGTATCGGCGCGGCGGATTTGGCGATGGTCTGGATGCCGACCGAGGCCTGCTGCGCCGTATCGCGGCTGACGCGGCGCAACACGCCGACAACCCAGTTCTTGCCTCCCTCCGGCTGCAGGCCGAGCAGGCAGCCGATTTTCAGCCAGTCACCCTTGAGCTGCGGAATCATTGCACCGAAGCCGCCGGTACTGACGTTCTGCACAATCCAGTTTTCCTCACCCGCCTTGTCAAAGTCCAGTGTCGAAGACGGATCGAGCGCGCCCAGCAGCCCGTCAAAGCCATGGGTGACGATGAGGCGTGACTTGACCTGGTGGCGCGGCGCCTTGCGCTCGGGCGGCGAAGTGGACCAATACAGCGCAAGGTGCTCAAGCGCATCGAGCACCGCAGAAGATTCGTAGCTCCCGCCGAGGTTGATTTCGGCGGGCACCGCACCGGCCGACTTGATGCCCTGCTGCACCTTGGCCAGGTCGGCCACCGCATTGCCGGCGGAAAAATAGCGCAGCATCGGCGCTGCCGGTGGCGGCTTGAGCAGACGCAGCGGCGGCACGCTTCCCGACAGGTCAACCCAGTAAGCGGCACCGGCCGGCTGGGCCAGCAGCGAGAAGCCCGGCGCGTAGTGCGACACCAGCCGTTCCATCAACTCGGTTTCGAGCGGCAGCAGGCTGTCGGGCGAAGAGGCGCTGAACATCACCGCCTTGAGGAACTCGAGTTCGGGCGTGGACTCGCCCGGAATCCCCGGATACACCTGCGTCTTCGTCGTCGAGAAGCGGCGTGACTCGCACAAAGCGTAGATCTTGTACAGGATGCCCCAGAGCGCCACGTCCATCGGGCCGTAGCGAAAGGACTGCCATTTGAGCTGCGCCGCAAGCGCGCGCATCGCGCGCACGGCCAGCAAGGGCATCACGCTCTTCAGCGCCTCACCACCCTTGGCGCCGGTGGCGAACAGGTCAATGCAGGTGGCGAACGAAACGGCGGCTTGTCGCCAGTAAGCAAACATCGCAAGCCAGAGGCGGTTTTCCTGGAACTTGGACGGGCGCACCGCGGCGAGGTAATCGCGCGACAGCTTGCGCGCATGAATCTGCGCCGTCTCATCGAGCAGCAGCAGCAACTGCGCGCGGTATTCGGGTTTGAAACCCTCGGCCATGCCGACCGACTCAAGCCAGTTGGTCAGTTCTTCGAGCGACTTGAACGCGTCATTCGCGGGCAGTTCCTCAAGGATGCGCCTGGCCTCCTTGATCTCGGCCATGGGGTGATCGGCCTTGCCACCCCGGAACAAATTGAGCATTGGTTTCCTTCCCGAAGCCCGATGCGAAAGACAAATCACCACAACCCCGGTACCGGCGACCGTGTGACGTCTCACACGGAACGCATGGTGCAAGGCGCGCGGCCACGGCAAACGTGCAAGCCTACAAGCGTAGCGGAACTGCCCCACGCATCTTGCCTGTTCAAAACGCTGACTGACGCGCGGATGAGAAATTGGTGCCGATGACCGGAATCGAACTGGTGACCTACGCGTTACGAGTGCGTTGCTCTACCAACTGAGCTACATCGG
>CAYLPI010000142.1:0-10371 GCA_964385505.1 uncultured Bordetella sp. | reverse complement strand
CGCGCTGGCCCTTGCCGATGGGGGCGATGATGTCGATGATGCGGCCGGTGATGTTCTCTTCGCTCTTGATGTCGCGCTCGAGCTTGAGGATCTTGTCCGGATGCAACGGCGTCAGGTTCTCGAACAGGATCTTGTGCTTGGAGGCCTCGGGCGCGTCGGCGTTGACCTTGTCGACCTTGACCAGCGCGAAGTAGCGCTCGCCTTCCTTGGGCGTGCGGATCTCGCCTTCAATGGTGTCGCCGGTGTGCAGGTTGAAACGGCGGATCTGCGACGGCGAGACGTAGATGTCATCGGTCGAGGCGAGGTAGGAGGTGTCGGGTGAGCGCAGGAAGCCGAAGCCGTCGGGCAGCACCTCGAGCGTACCGTCCCCGAAAATGGGTTCGCCTTTTTTGGACAGGTGCTTGAGCAGGGCGAAAATCAGTTCCTGCTTGCGCAGGCGGTTGGCACCCTCGATTTCGTTGGTGACCGCCATGTCGAGGAGCGCACTGACGTGCAGGCTCTTGAGCTCGGATAAATACATAGATGGGATTGTTTATGCCAAAAGAGGATCCGCAAAGGACCTGGGATGAAACCGGTAAAGCTGAGAAAAGGGGATCAATACTCGCGCCGAATATCGCCGAAACGCTGTGCGCCGAAACGCTTTGAAACGCTATTTGGGGGATAGGGCGAGGAGCTCGCGTCGCATGCTGCTTGTTCTTCTATGCGACGCTTTCGGGGGCAAGAATAGGGTGTTTAGATATTGCTGTCAAGAAAGGCCGTGAGCTGCGATTTGGAGAGGGCGCCGATCTTTTGCGCCGCCACATCGCCGGCCTTGAACAACATCAGCGTCGGGATGCCGCGAATGCCGTATTTGGTCGCGGTAGCCGAGTTCTCGTCCACGTTGAGTTTGGCGATCTTGATCTTGCCGCCATAGTCCTTGGCGATTTCCTCGAGCATGGGGGCGATGGCCTTGCACGGGCCGCACCATTCGGCCCAGTAATCTACCAATACCGGCAACTCGGATTTGAGCACTTCGGGGTCAAAGGTGGAATCGGTAACGTGTTGGATGTTCTCGCTCATGTAAGTCTATGCCTCGTTTCGGAAAAAGCAGCGCGGACGGCTGCGGGGGGATGCGGGGGCAAGGGGCGTGGCCACCTCGTATGGCTATCCTATCAAAAATCGGCCGGTGGCATTGCTGCGTCCCCGGAGAACAGCCAGGCTGGTCCGCGCTGCTCCGGCTGCAGCCAGGGACTGCATGTTAAAATTTCAATACTTTTAATGCCTTATCGCCAAACCCACCCCGGAAAGCCAGCGTATGTCTTATGTCGTCACCGAAAGCTGCATCAAGTGCAAATACACCGACTGCGTCGACGTCTGCCCGGTCGATTGCTTTCGCGAGGGCCCCAACATGCTGGTCATCGATCCCGAGGAGTGCATTGACTGCACGCTGTGCGTAGCCGAATGCCCGGTCGAGGCGATTTTTGCCGAGGACGACGTGCCGCCGGCGCAGCGCCCCTTCATCGCCCTCAACGCGGAACTGGCGCGTGCCTGGAAACCCATCATCGAGCGCAAGGACGCCCCGGCTGATGCCGATGCGTGGGCGAAGGTCAAGGAAAAGTCCGCTTTGCTCGAACGCTGACAGCGTGCTGCAATAACAAAGCTGCACCACAGAGGGCACGGAGAGCACGGAGAAAAAACCCCCTGTTTTCTTTACCTTCCTTTTTTGCCTTTCTCCGTGCCCTCTGTGGTGAAAGCTTTTGCCGTTGCCGTTTCGTAGTCTGTCAACTTAAAAAAAGGGGGCCGCAGCCCCCTTTTTCAATTCGCCCGCGGCTTATTCCTTGGCGATGGTATTGACCAGCACGCCGACCTTGCCGAGTTCGATTTCGACGGTGTCGCCGGCCTTCATCCACACCGGCGGTTCGCGCCGCGCGCCGACCCCGCCCGGCGTGCCGGTGACGATCACATCGCCCGGCTGCAGGCTGGTGAAGGTCGAGATGTACTTGATCAGCACCGGGATGCTGAAAATCATGTGCCTGGTGGTCGAGTGCTGCATCACCTGGCCGTTGAGGCGCGTCTCGATCGACAATTCGGCGTCGTCGGCGATTTCGTCGCGCGTCACCATCCACGGACCGAAGCCGCCGGTCTTGCTGAAATTCTTGCCCGCCGTCCATTGGATGGTGTGGCGCTGCCAGTCGCGGATCGAACCGTCGTTATAGGGCGCGTAGCCGGCGATGTGCGACCAGGAATCGGCTTCCGAAATGCGGCGTCCGCCCTTGCCGATGATGACGGCGATTTCGCACTCGTAGTCAAGGTGCGTCGATTCGGGCGGCAGCACGATGGGCTGGTTGTGGCCCACTTGCGACTCGGCAAAGCGGATGAACAGCGCCGGGTTCTCGGTGTTGTCGCGCTTGGTTTCCTTGACGTGGTCCTGATAGTTGAGGCCGACGCAGATGATCTTGCCCGGATCGGGTACGACCGGCAGGTAGGTGATCTCGGTCAGCGTGGCGTTGGCGTCACGGCCGGAGGCGAAGGCCTTGACCTTGTCGAGGCCGTTGGCTTCGAGGGCGGCACGCAGAGTCGGGAACAGGGCGCTGCAATCGATGACGCCCTTGTCGGTGGCGACACCCCAGGTGGTTTTGTTCTTGAGTGAATAACTGAGCAGTTTCATTGAAAATCTCCGGACGGTACTTCGATTGACGATGCTGGTATGCAATGTTACTTCGCGCGTTGCGTGGCCAAGCGTGGCGAGGCGTGGCCGAGCGTCTGGGTGCGAGGCCGCAATTGTAATGCCCGCAACGCGGGCTGTCGCGCCGGGCCTAGCCCCAGGCGGCGGCCGTGCCCGCCATCCAGGCCTCGCCCTGTGCCATTACCCTCGCCAGCGACGCGCTGTCATTGGTCGGCAGGTCGGGCGATACGCCAAAGCCCTGGCTTGAAAGCGAGTAGGCGAGGTGGCGGTAGGCCGGTGGAAAACCGGCGAGTTTTTTCGCGTCAAACGGCACCACGGTGCCGGCGACCACCGGATCGACGCGGTCTTTTTCATAAATCGCCTCGCGCCGCAGGATGCGCCACACGCCATCGCGCCGCTCGACAGAATCAAAAAAGCGGCCGTAGGCCACGGTATCGACCTCGATGTCATGCACCACCGAGCGGCCCATGATCATGACGTTGGTGTCCGACAGCGCCCGATCGCCGGCAAGCCGGATCAGCGAGCCGCCTATCCAGTGCTTGGAACCGGTGCGGCGTTTGCGCATCTCGATCGACGCCGCGACAAAATCGCTGAACAGGCCGTTGAACCAGGTGACGTTGATGGTGCCCTCGGGGTGAAAGGCGGTGCGCAGTTCGTCCCAGCGCGCCTGGTCGCGCCAGAAACCCCAGTTGTGCATCAGTTCGCAAATGGCCTGCCTGTCCTGCATTGGGTTCATGGTGTGGGAGAGCCCGTTTTGGCCAGGTTATTCGGCCTGTATGCCGGTGGCCTTGATGATGGTCGCATAGGTCGCGCTGTCTTCGCGTATGCGCTGCGTCAGTTGTTCCGGCGTGCTGCCCAGGTCGTCAAATCCCTGCCCTGCCATGCGCGCGCGCACGTCGGGGGCGGCAAGCGCCTTGCGAATCTCGGCATTGAGCTTGTCGACAATCGCGCGCGGCGTTTTGGCCGGAGCGACAAAAGCCACCCAGGTCACGGCATTGAAGCCCTTTACGCCAGTCGCCTCGGCCACTGTCGGCACACCGGGAAAACCGCTGGTGCGCGCCGCGCTGGTGACCGCCAGCGCGCGCAACTGCCCTTGCTCGACCAGGCCCTTCACCGAACCCATGCCCAGCATGACTGTGGCGATTTCCCCCGACAGGATACCAGGCATGATTTGCGTGCTGCCCTTGAACGGAATGTGGGTGATCGCCACGCCGGTTGCGCTCTTGAACTGCTCCATGAACAATTGCGTCGGGCTGCCGCTGCCGGTTGAGGCGTAGTTGACGCTGCCCGGTTTGTCTTTCGCCGCACTTATCAGGTCGGCCAGCGACTTGTACGGCCCCTTGGCGCTGGTCAGTATGTAGAACGGCGTCGAATAGGCGATGGTGATGGGGACGAAATCCGCTTCCGGATCGTAGGGAAGTTTCTTGTACAGGTTGCGGTTGATGGCAAGCTGACCGATGTCGGCAAAGGCAATGGTGTAACCGTCGGGTGCCGACTTGGCGACGGCCTCCATTGCGATGATGCCATTGGCGCCGGCGCGGTTCTCGACGATGAACTGCTGTCCGGTCGATTGCGCCAGCTTTTCGGTGAGTTGCCGTGCCACCAGGTCGGGGCCGGTTCCGGCCAGAAAGGGTAGCACCACACGCACCGGCTTGGACGGGTAGGCCTGGGCTGCGGCTGCGGTCGCGAAGGCTATTGCGATGGCGCCCAGCAGCGCCGCAACCTTGTGGCTCATCAGGGGGCGCATGCTCAATCGAGCTTCACGCCGGCGCGGCTGATCACCGCTTTCCAGCGCGCCTGGTCGGTCTTGATGAAAGCGGCAAACTCGGCCGGCGTGCTGCCCACCGGGTCGCCGCCAAAGCTGCGCCATTGTTCGACAAAGTCGGGCGCTTTCACGCCTTGCGCCACCGCTGCGCCGATCTTGTCTTGAATCGCCTGCGGCGTACCGGCCGGCGCGAACAAGCCTAACCAGGCCACCGGATCGAACTCGGGCATGCCCAGTTCGGCAAAGGTCGGTACATCGGGAAAGTTCGGGTGGCGCGTCTTGCCGCTGATCGCCAGCACCTTCAATTTGCCGGCCCTGATGTTGCCGACTGCGGCCGGCATGCCGTCGAACATCAACTGCGTTTGCCCGGCCATCAGGTCGGCGTAGGGGCTGCTGGTGTTGTAGGCAATGAACTTGAGTTTCGCGCCAGTGACACTGTTGAACCACTCGCCCGACAGGTGCGAATAAGTCCCGACGCCCTGGGTCGCCGCGTTGAGCAAGTCGGGTTGGGCTTTGGACAGCGCGATCAGTTCGCGCCCGTCTTTGGCCGGCACCGACGGGTGCGCAATCATGCCGGTGCGCAGTACGCCGACCAGGCTCACCGGCGCGAGATCGCGTTCGGCGTTGTAGGGCAGCTTGGAGTAGACATAGGGCTGGATCGAGATGGTGCTGGTGAAGCCCATGTACAGCGTGTAACCGTCTGGCGCCGACTTCGCGGCGAAATCGGTGCCGATCTGGCCGGCGGCGCCGGGGCGGTTTTCGATCACCACGGTCTGGCCGAGGGCGGGGCCCATCTTGGCGGCGATCTGGCGGGCGTTGGCATCGGGGCCGGTGCCGGCGGGGAAGGGCACGATGATGCGTACCGGCTTGTTCGGATAATCCTGGGCCAGCGCAATACCTGGCATCAATGCGATTACGGCCGCGAGCCCGGTGAGGGCGGACAACAAGCGTGCGTGATTCATTACTCCTCCTTGGTTGGTGATGTCCCGGTGCCGCTTTGGGCTGCTTTTTTTACGGGCGAAGCGCGACGCTTCGCCCTTGCTGATCCAGAATCAAAGTTAAGCCTAAATTAAACTTGTAAAATTGTCAAATTATGATAAAAATGTAAATTAATTCTGCGAAGAGCCGCTAAAACCCAAATCCGGCCGTATCGCTTCAAGGTGATCGCAATGCACTCGTTCTTTGCACGCGGCATCCCAACACGCAAGGAGTCAAGCTCATGAGTCAAAGCGCAGCCGTACCCGCCGTCGCCTTCAGCCACGTCGGCTTTTTTGTCAAAGACATCATCGTGATGGAAGATTTTTTTCGCCGCGTCATGGGCTTTATCGTTACCGACCGCGGCAGCCTCGGCCCGGTGAAGCTGGTATTTTTCAGCCGTGACCCGGAAGAGCATCACCAGGTGGTGCTCGCCTCCGGTCGTCCCGACGATCTGCCCTTCAATCTGATCAACCAGATTTCATTCCGCGTGCCGGGCATCGCCGATTTGCGCCGCTTCAATGTCATCCTGCTGGCCGAAGAGCGCGCCGGGCACATCAGCGAATTGCGGCCCGTTACCCACGGCAACGCCATTTCGATCTATTTCCGCGACCCCGAGGGCAATCGCATCGAGTTGTTTTTTGATACGCCGTGGTACTGCGAACAACCGGTGCGCGAAACCGTCGATTTTTCACTCTCCGACGAGGAAATCCTCGCCCGCACCGAAAAGACCGCGCGCGGTCTGCCCAATTTCAAGCCGCGCGCCGAATGGGTGGCCGACATGAAGCGGCGCATCGCCGCCGGCATTCATGCCTGAGTCAGCCCACCACGCATCTGGCGCGCCCTCTGCGCGCCGGCGTTGCGACGTCGCCATCGTCGGCTACGGCCCGGCCGGCGCGGCACTCGCCAACCTGCTCGGCCAGGCGGGACTGTCGGTGATGGTGTTCGAGCGCGAAGCCGGCGTCTATCCGCTGCCGCGCGCCATCCACTTCGACGGCGAGGTGATGCGAATTTTTCATTCGATGGGTCTCGCCGAGGAGGTGGGCGCGGTGTCGCGTCCCGGCCTCACGGGCATGCATTTCGTTAATGCCGCCGGTGAAACCCTGCTGGTGCGCGGGGGCACCGCGCAGCGCGGCATGCACGGTGTCGCCAGCAATTATTATTTTCACCAGCCCGAGCTCGAGGCGGTGCTGCGCAGCGCCGTCGAACGTTTTCCGAATGTCGAGGTGCACCTGCGTCACGAGGTGACGGCGATCACCGAGAACGCAGCGGGTGCGTTGCTGCAAGTGAACAATCTCGCGGACGGCGACACCCGCGCCGTCGAAGCCGGCTACGTCGTCGGCTGCGACGGTGCGCGCTCGCTGGTGCGCCGGCTGATGGGCTCGAGCATGACCGACCTTGGCCTGCACCAGTCCTGGCTGGTGTTCGACGTCATGCTGAAGCGCCAGGTCGATCTGCCCGAGTACACGGTGCAGCACTGCGACCCGGCAAGGCCGATGACCGCCTGTTACGTCACCGCCACGCGTCGGCGCTGGGAAATCATGCTGCTGCCGGGCGAAGACCCGACCGAGATTTCGCGGCCGGAGAAAGTCTGGTCGCTGGTCAGCCGCTGGGTAACGCCCGAGGATGCCGACCTTGAGCGCGCCGCCGTCTATACCTTTCATTCGGTCATCGCAGAGGGCTGGCGCCGCGGCCGCCTGCTGCTGGCCGGGGACTCGGCGCACCAGACGCCGCCTTTTCTGGGGCAGGGCATGTGCGCCGGCATACGCGATGTCGCCAACCTTGCCTGGAAACTGGTCATGGTCACACGCGGCCTCGCAGACGATGCGTTGCTCGAGACCTACGAGTCCGAACGCAAGCCGCATGTGCGCGCCTTCATCGACCTCGCGGTGCGCCTTGGCGACATCATTCAGACCACCGACCGCGTGGTCGCGGCCGAGCGCGATCGCAGGTTCCGCGACAGCGAACCGGAAATTTTTGTCTATCCGACACCGTTGCTGGGCCCGGGCGTGCATCGCGGCGAGGCGCCTGCGGGCGGTGTGTTCTGGCAACCGGCGCTCGCCGACGGCCGCCTGCTCGATGCCGCCATCGGCCTCAACTTCGCCGTCATCGGCGAGCGCGCGCTGCTCGAGGCCGTGCATGAGGGGACGCGCGCGCTGTGGCGCGCCGTCGGTGCCACCGTGCTGTCCGATCCGGGCGGTGAACTGGGCGAATGGATGCACGTCAACAAAGCGCGCGCGCTGATCCTGCGCCCCGACCGTTACCTTGTCGGCACCGCCGGCGACGCCGCAGCGCTTGAATCGCTCAGCGCGGCATTGCCGGTCACGCCCGTCGCCGCCGGCGCACCCGTCAACGCCAAACCGGCCTGAGCATGTCCAGCCTGTCGCGCATGCTGGCGGTGCTCGACCTCGTCACCGCCGAATCACCGGCCACCACGGCCGAGGCGGTGGCGCAAAAACTCGATTGCTCGCTGCCGACCGCGTATCGCTATGTGCGTGAACTCGCCGCCGCCGGCCTGCTGCGCCGCGGCTCCGGCGGCACCTATTTGCTGGGTCCGCGCGCCATCGAACTCGATTACCAGATGCGCGTTACCGACCCGCTGCTGCTCGCCGGGCGCGCAGCGTTCCAGTCGCTGTGCGAGGCCACCGGCTGCGATGTCGTGCTCGCCAGCGTCTATGGCGACCGCATCATCACCATCCACCAGTTGCAGGGCAGCGAGGGCGTCAGCGCCACCTATGGCCGCGGCCGGCGCATGCCCCTTTTTCGCGGCATGTTGTCAAAAACACTGCTGGCGGCGATGCCGCGCGCGCAATTGCGCAAGCTGCACGCCTTGCACCCGGATGAGGCGGCGCGCGAAACATTTTCTAAAGACTGGGATGCGCTGCTCTCCCATCTGAAGGGCATTCGCAGCGCCGGCTATTGCATCAGTTACGGTGAGCTCGACTCCGAATTGGTCGGTGTGGCCGTGCCTGTGGTCAGTCGTGAACACGCGGTGCTGGCTGCATTGGGCCTGATCATCACGCGGCAGCGCTTCGCCGCGAGCGAACTTGGACGCATGCTCGGTTTGCTGCACGAGAGTACGGCGAAAATCCTTGCCGGGCTGGGCGCGCCGGCGCAATAAAGCCAGCGCGAAAGCCGCAGGACGGGGCCGGACAATATGCTGGAAAGGCCCGACTGGCGGGCCTTTCCAGCCGGTGCTGTCGTCTAGTTGCGGGGTTCTGCGAGATACCCGCGCACTTCGCGCAGCAATGCCTGCGGATTGTCGCCGGCAACGTTATGCCCGGAATCGACCTCCACCAGCGCGATCTGCGCATTGGCGGCGCGCAGCTTGGGCACGGTCTCGGCGGCGAACATGTCCGAGCGCGTGCCGCGCAGCGCCAGCACCGGCATGCTGATGCGCGCCAGTGCGTCCCATAAATCGACGCCCAGTTTGTGCCGCTCGCCGGTCGCAAGCTGGTGGCGGAATTGTTTTGCAAAATGCGGATCGCGCTTGAGCATGAAGCCGCCGGCCACCGGCTTGAGGTAAGCCTTGAAGCGCGCGCGCAGGTGCACGCCCTGCGGCGAGTGCGGATCGGTGCCCGACCATTGGATGGCCTCATCTATGCTGGCAAACAACTCCGGCGTGCCGGCCACGGTGGTGGCGACGCGCTTCGAGCCACCGGGCGCGTTGTCGGGCGAGTAGTCCACCAGCACCAGGCCGGCGACGCGCTGCGGCATCTCGGCCGCGCACCAGGTGCAACTCCTGCCGCCCATCGAATGGCCGACCAGCACCGCCTTGTCCCAGCCGAGGTGATCCATCAGCGCAACCAGGTCGGCGGCCATCGCCGGCACGCCGTACTCTCCCGGCCAGTCCGAATCACCGAAGCCGCGCATGTCCATCGCAGCCACCTGGCGCTCGCCCGCCAGCGCCGCTGCGACCTCTATCCAGTCATACGAAAAATACGACAGGCCGTGCACGATGATGAGCGGCGCGTTGCCGGGCTTGCTCTGCGCGCCAAAAAGCCGGTAGGCGATGTTGACGCCACCCGAGGGCGCCTTGCCCGTGGTGTGCATGGTGTTGGGTGCCGACATGCTGCTCATTCGACCTTGATCTTTGCCGTGCGCACCACCCCGCCCCACAGTTGCGCGTCCTTCGAAATGATGCCGGCCATTGCCTGTGGCCTCAGTGCGGCCAGCGCCAGCACGCCGCGTGACAATGTGGTTCGCAGGTTCATGGTTTCCTCCGGTTGGTTTTTTCAGGTTTTCCTGGGGTTTGGTAGTGATGGGCGCAGCCGGCACGCTCGACCCAGTAATGCCAGGCCTTGTCGAGCACGGCGATACTGGCCTTGTCTGCGCCAGTCGCTTCGCTTTGCGACAAGAAGCGTGTCTTGCGGCCCGGCAGCCGGGCCTGCAATTGCAGTTGCGCGTTGAGTTCGCAATACACGGCGCGGTAGGTGGCGACGCGCACGGTGGGGCCGGTGCTGACATTTGCCGTGGCCGCGCATCAGCGCGACGGCGGCCTCGCCCAGGCTGCGCGCGAGCGCCGAGCCGTGCGCGCCGTTACGCACCAGCATGTCGGATCTTTTGTCGCTGTCGCGGATATCGAACACCGGCGCGCCCTGGCCGAGAAAAGCGCTCATGTGATACATCGGCTTCAACTTGATGCCGTTGGTGCCATAGGGAATCAGCGAAGGCGAGTGGCTGTGAACCACGGCCATCACATCCGGGCGAAGCCGGTAGATCTCGCCATGGATAAAACGCTCGACAAAGACCCTGGCCCCGTCTTTTTTGACCGGCTGGCTGTCGCGGTCGAATTCGAGGATATCGTTGGTATCAACCTGCCCGGGCGCCATCATGCGCGACAGCAAAAAGCGCGTCGGGTCGAAGGGATGGCGCACGCTGACATGGCCAAAGGCATCAAGAATGCCCTCGTGCGCAAGAATGCGGTTGGCGACCACCAGATCGCGCCGCGTGTCATGAAGCGTGT
>CAYLPI010000141.1:0-10514 GCA_964385505.1 uncultured Bordetella sp. | reverse complement strand
GCATCGTCTTTATCGATGAGATCGACGCCGTAGGGCGCCAGCGCGGCGCCGGCCTCGGCGGCGGCAACGACGAGCGCGAACAGACGCTCAACCAGTTGCTGGTCGAAATGGACGGTTTTGAAGGTACGGCCGGCGTGATCGTCATCGCCGCAACCAACCGCCCGGATGTGCTTGACCCGGCGCTGTTGCGCCCGGGGCGGTTCGACCGGCAGGTGGTGGTGCCGCTGCCTGATATTCGCGGCCGCGAACAGATTCTGCTGGTGCACATGCGCAAGGTGCCGATGGGGCCGGACGTCAAGGCTGATGTTATCGCTCGTGGCACGCCCGGTTTTTCGGGGGCGGATCTTGCCAACCTCGTCAACGAGGCCGCGCTGTTTGCCGCCCGCATGAGCAAGCGACTGGTTGACATGGAAGACTTTGAACGCGCCAAGGACAAAATCATCATGGGTGCCGAGCGTCGCTCCTTGGTCATGCCCGAAGAAGAGCGCACCAACACCGCATACCACGAGTCCGGCCATGCAGTGGTGGCCAAGCTGTTGCCGAAAACCGACCCGGTGCACAAGGTCACCATTATTCCGCGCGGCCGTGCGCTTGGCGTGACGATGCAGTTGCCCGAGGAAGACCGTTACAGCATGGACAGGGAGCGTCTGCTCTCGACCATCGCCGTGCTGTTTGGCGGGCGCATCGCCGAAGAGATCTTCATGAAACAGATGACCACCGGTGCGTCTAACGATTTTGAGCGCGCGACCGACCTCGCGCGGCGCATGGTGACGCAATGGGGGATGTCGGATGCGCTCGGCCCGATGGTGTACGGCGAGAACGAGGGCGAGATATTCCTCGGCCGCTCCATCACCACGCACAAGAATGTATCCGAGGCGACGATGCAGGAAGTCGATAAGGAAATACGCCGCATCATCGACCAGCAGTACGCGCTTGCGCGCAAGCTGCTCGAGGATAATCGTGACAAGGTCGAGGCGATGACCAAGGCGTTGCTGGAGTGGGAAACCCTTGATGCCGACCAGTTGAACGACATCATGGCCGGATTGCCGCCGCGGCCGCCCAAGCCGTCTTCGACGCCGCCCCAGCCGCCGCGGCAGGACGGCCCGAGCAAGGCGGCCGAACCCGCCGCAGCCTGATCGCGGGCGAAGGTCCGGCGCGCGTGACGCCCGCCGGACAATCTCCGCTTCTCCGGTAAAGTCCGTGACCCAGTTCCGATGCGGCGCGTTTTCGCTGTCGCTAGAGCGTCCGCTGGTCATGGGCATAGTCAATGTAACGCCCGACTCGTTTTCTGACGGCGGCCGGTTTCTCGACGGCAGCAAAGCCATCGCGCAGGCGATGAGGCTGGTCGAGGAGGGCGCCGACATCATCGATATCGGCGGCGAGTCCAGCCGTCCCGGTGCAGCGCCGGTGCCTGCGGACGAGGAGGTCGCGCGGCTGCTGCCGGTGCTGCGCGCGATGCGCGGCGTACCGGTGCCGGTTTCGGTTGATACGGTAAAACCGGAGGTCATGCGCGCCGTCCTCGACGAGGGTGCAGCCATGATCAACGACATCACCGCCTTGTCCGCGCCCGGGGCGATCGATGTCGTCGCGGGTTCGAATTGCGGCGTTTGCCTGATGCACATGCAGGGCGAACCGAGAACCATGCAAGCCGCCCCGCACTACGAAGACGTCGTCGCGCAAGTGCGCGCCTATCTTGGCCGGCGGGCGAAGGCGGTCGAGACGGCCGGAGTCGGTCGCGACCGCATCGTCATCGATCCGGGCTTCGGCTTTGGCAAGACGGTGCGGCACAATCTCGAGTTGCTCCGCCGCCTTGATGCGTTTGCCGAATTGGGGCTGCCGTTGCTCGCGGGCTGGTCGCGCAAGTCCAGTCTGGGCAAAATCACCGGCCGTCCCGCCGACCAGCGTCTCGCTGCCAGCCTTGCCGCCGCGGTAATGGCGCTGGAGCGTGGCGCGCGATTGCTGCGCGTTCACGATGTGGCGGCAACGCGGGACGCGGTCAGTTTTTTTTGCGCGCTGCGAGACGGCGTCCCGGAGTAGCGCAGCAGGTGTGCCCGCGCCCTACGGTGTGGGTGTGCTTGCAGTCTGAATAGGAGGCTAAAATAGCGCTTGCCAGAGGACAGGCAATTTTCGGGGAGCGGACGTGGCGAGAAAATATTTTGGCACTGACGGCGTGCGCGGCACCGTAGGGGAGTTGCCCATCACACCCGACTTCGTGATGCGCCTCGGTTACGCCGCGGGCGAAGTCTTGCTCCGGCGCAGCAAATTGCGCAAAGGGGAGCGCCCTGCCGTATTGATAGGCAAGGACACGCGCATTTCGGGCTATATGCTCGAAGCCGCGCTGGAAGCGGGATTTTCCGCCGCGGGTATTGATGTGATGCTGTCCGGGCCGCTACCGACGCCTGCGGTGGCCTACCTGACGCGGGCGTTGCGGCTGCAGGCGGGCATTGTCATCAGCGCGTCGCACAATCCGTATCCGGACAACGGCATCAAGTTCTTTTCTGCTGATGGCAGCAAGCTTGCCGACGCCGTGGAGCTGGAAATCGAAGCGGCGCTGGAGCGCCCGATGCAATGCCTGCCGTCGGCGCGTCTGGGCCGCGCGCGGCGCCTCGACGACGCCGCCGGGCGTTATATTGAATTCTGCAAAAGTACTTTTCCCTCCAGCCTTGATTTGCGCGGGCTGAAGATCGTGCTCGATTGCGCCCACGGCGCCGCGTATCACGTAGCGCCGCACGTATTCCACGAACTTGGCGCGGAGGTGACGGCGATCGGCGTCAAACCCGACGGCTTCAACATCAATCACGAGGTCGGCGCGACGGCGCCGGCGGCGCTGCAGCGCGAGGTCAAGCGCCTGGGCGCCGACCTGGGCATTGCGCTCGATGGCGACGCGGACCGGCTGCTGATGGTGGGTGCTGCGGGCCAGTTGTTCGACGGCGATCAGTTGCTGTTCGTGGTGGCGAAGCATCGCGCCAAAGCCGGGCGCCTCGCCGGTGTGGTCGGAACGCTGATGTCCAATCTTGCGCTGGAGCAGGCGATAGGCAGATTGGGTGTCGGTTTCGCGCGCGCCAAGGTCGGCGACCGCTATGTACTCGAGACCTTGCATCAGAAAAAATGGGATCTCGGCGGGGAGAATTCGGGCCACATGATTTGTCTGGAAAAACACACCACCGGCGACGGTATCGTCGCCGCGCTACAGGTATTGACGGCATTGCGCGAAAGCAAGGCGACGCTGGCGAAACTGGCCGGTCAATTGCACCTTTATCCGCAGGTGCTGATCAATGTCAAGGTCGGCAGGGATTTTGACTGGGCGGGCAGTGCGGCGATATCCCGGGCGCAAAAGGCGGCCGAAAAGACCCTGGGCGCGTCTGGGCGGGTGCTGCTGCGTGCCTCCGGTACCGAGCCGTTGCTGCGCGTCATGGTGGAGGGCAAGGACGGCGGCAAGGTGCACCGACTGGCCAGGCAACTCGCCCAAGTTGTGGCGCAATCGGCGGCAGGGTAACTCGCGCACCTCAAGAGTCAATCATAAGCCACTGTTTATAAATTGAACTCGCACAAAAAGCCAGTGTTGTTCCGATTGTGAAATGTGCGCAGTGTGTAATGTTGCTGTCACATCGCGCCGCTAGACTCCTTTTTGTTGAAATTTTGCTGTCAACTGAAGGAGTCCAGACATGAAGTTCGAACCAGTCCGTTTGTTATCTGCCGCGGCGCTTGCCACTGCCGCAGCATTTTCGATGTCCCTTGCCCAAGCCCAGGAAATCACCGGCGCCGGTGCATCCTTCCCCGCGCCGATTTACTCAAAATGGGCTGACGCCTACCAGAAGGCGACCGGCGTCAAGATGAATTACCAATCCATCGGTTCGGGCGGCGGGATCAAGCAGATCACGGCGAAAACCGTTGATTTCGGCGCGTCCGATATGCCGCTAAAGCCAGCCGACCTCGACAAGGACGGATTGATGCAATTCCCGACCGTTATCGGCGGTGTCGTTCCGGTGGTGAATATTGTCGGGGTGAAGCCGGGGGACATGCGCTTCACCGGCGCGGTGCTTGGCGACATTTATCTTGGTAAAATCACCAAGTGGAACGACAAGGCGATCGCCGACCTCAATCCCAAGGTGCAGTTGCCCAACCAGGACATCGCCGTGGTGCGCCGTGCCGACGGTTCGGGTACCACCTTCCTATTCACCAACTACCTGTCCAAGGTAAATGCCGATTGGAAGGCAAAGGCGGGCGAGGGCACGACCGTGCAGTGGCCGCTCGGTCTCGGTGGTAAGGGCAACGAAGGCGTCGCCGCATTCGTGCAGCGCGTCCCCGGTGCGATTGGCTACGTTGAATTCGCCTATGCCAAGCAGAACAAGCTGTCATACACCCTGATGCAGACCGCCGACGGGCAGTTTGTCGAGCCGGATGACGTAACTTTCAAGGCCGCCGCAGCAGGCGCAGACTGGACCAGGTCGGCTTTTTACGAAATTCTCACAAACCAGCCCGGCAAGGCAAGCTGGCCTATAACGGGCGCAACGTTCATCCTGATGCACAAGGTCCAGGCAAAACCGCAGCAGGCGGCGGAAGTCATCAAGTTTTTTGACTGGGCGTACAAGAACGGCGGCAAGATGGCCACCGAATTAGAGTACGTGCCGCTGCCGGACGCAACGATCAAGCTCATTGTTACCGCCTTGGCTGGTTTGAAAGACGCGTCCGGAAAGCCGATCGTTGCCGGCAAATAGCGCGCAATCGCATTTTGACCGAATGAGTGCCTGTGCCCGGGAGAGCAGCCCCGGGCACGGACATCTTTTACTTGTGGTGCAGGGGTGGGACAACCAAAAATGGACAGCGCAGCCAACGAAGTAGGTGCAAGCGACGTTCCGAACAGGGGGGCAGGCGTGTCTGTCGTGCGCAAACAAAAAAAATGGCTTGGGGATTTCATATTCCTCAATCTGACGCGCTTCTTTGCGTTGCTGACCCTGCTCACGCTCGCCGGCATCATAATGTCGCTGGTGATTACCGCATGGCCGAGCATCCAGAAATTCGGGTTTTCGTTTATCTGGACCAGCGAGTGGAACCCGCCGGCGGAGCGCTTCGGCGCGCTGATTCCGATCTACGGCACCATTGTCACGTCGATAATCGCGCTGGTTATCGCGGTGCCGGTGAGCTTCGGCATCGCCTTGTTCCTTACCGAGTTGTCACCCGGGTGGCTGCGCCGCCCGCTTGGCATTGCAATCGAGCTACTTGCCGGTATTCCCAGCATCGTTTACGGCATGTGGGGACTGCTGGTGTTTTCCCCGATATTCGCGGCCGCACAGCCTTTTCTCAAGGCGACGCTGGGCAATATTCCGCTTATCGGAAAATTGTTCCAGGGGCCGGCGCTAGGGATCGGCATTCTGTGCGCCGGGATCATCCTTGCCATCATGGTCATTCCCTTTATTGCCGCGGTGATGCGCGATGTCTTTGAAGTCACGCCGCCGATGCTCAAGGAGTCGGCCTACGGGCTGGGGGGCACGACATGGGAGGTGGTATGGAACGTGGTTCTGCCCTATACCAAGGTCGGCGTCATCGGCGGCATCATGCTGGGCCTTGGTCGCGCCCTCGGAGAGACCATGGCGGTGACATTTGTCATCGGCAACACCAATTTCCTCAACAGCGCTTCGCTGTTCGACCCGGGAAACAGCATTACCTCCGCGCTGGCCAATGAGTTTGCCGAAGCCGGCCAGGGCCTGCATACGGCGGCCCTTATCGAACTGGGCCTGATCCTGTTCGGCATCACTTTTGTCGTGCTTGCCCTGTCCAAATTATTGCTGCTCCGGTTGTCCTCCGGAGAGGGCGCAAAGACCTGAGGCTGACATGCAATTACGCGCCAAAAGAAAACTGGTCAACAAGATTGCGCTGTTCCTTTCGCTCAGTGCGATGGCTTTCGGATTATTCTGGCTGACCTGGATCCTGCTCACGACGCTGCAACTTGGAATCGCGGGTCTTTCCTGGGATTTGTTCACCAAGATGACCCCGCCCCCCGGGGGCGACGGAGGCCTGGCCAATGCCATATTCGGCAGCGTGCTCATGGTCGGGCTGTCCACGTTGATCGGTACGCCGATCGGAATCATGGCCGGTGTTTACCTGGCTGAATACGGGACCAAGACCTGGCTTGGCGAGGCGACGCGCTTCATCAACGACATCCTGCTGTCCGCGCCCTCCATCGTCATCGGCTTGTTCGTCTATGCCATCATTGTTGCCCGCGTCGGCCATTTTTCCGGTTACTCCGGCGTTATCGCGCTGGCGCTTATCGTGATTCCCGTGGTGGTGCGCACGACCGAAAACATGCTCTTGCTGGTTCCCAGCACGGTGCGCGAGGCGGCCTACGCCCTCGGTGCGCAAAAATGGAAGGTGATCACACTGGTGACGCTGCGCGCATCCCGGGCCGGCATCCTGACCGGCATTTTGCTGGCGGTTGCCCGCATTGCCGGCGAGACGGCGCCGCTGCTATTCACCTCCTTGTCGAACCAGTTCTGGAGCACCGACCTGACCGAGCCGATGGCCAATCTTCCGGTCACCATCTTCAAGTTCGCGATGAGCCCTTACACGGATTGGCAGCAAATCGCCTGGGCCGGGGTGTTCCTTATCACGATGAGCGTGCTGGCGATCAATATCGCCGCGCGGGTGCTGTTTCGCGAACCGTCGCAGCGCTAGCCGCCAGACCCAAAACACAAAACCGGGAAACCAAAAACATGACCGCCATTGCAGTGCCTGTACCGAAAAGCGTTCAAGCCGCGCCAACCGGCGTCGAGCACAGCCAGATCGTGCTCAAGGATTTCAATTTTTACTACGGTAAATACCATGCGCTGAAGAACATCAACATGGAGATTTACAAGCAGCGCGTTACCGCCTTTATCGGTCCTTCCGGATGCGGCAAGTCGACGCTGTTGCGCACGCTCAATCGCATGTACGACTTGTATCCGGAGCAGCGCGCCGAAGGTCAGTTGCTGCTCAACGGCAAGAATATTCTCGACCGGGACGTTGATCTGATCGATTTGCGGGCGAGGGTCGGCATGGTTTTCCAGAAGCCGACGCCCTTTCCGATGTCGATCTACGACAACATTGCCTTTGGTGTGCGCCTGCATGAGAATCTTTCCGAGCGCGATATGGACGAGCGTGTCGAATGGGCATTGCAGAAAGCGGCGTTGTGGGGCGAGGCCAAGGACAAGCTGAGGCAAAGCGGCATGAGCCTGTCCGGCGGCCAGCAGCAGCGGCTTTGCATCGCGCGCGGCATCGCGATCAAGCCCGAAGTGCTGCTACTCGATGAGCCGACCTCGGCGCTCGACCCGATTTCCACCTCGCGCATCGAGGAACTGGTGAACGACCTGAAAAAGGACTTCACCATCGTCATCGTCACCCACAACATGCAGCAGGCGGCGCGGGTGTCCGATTACACCGCCTACATGTATCTCGGCGAATTGATTGAATTTGATATCACCGACAACATTTTCATCAAGCCCAAGCGCAAGGAAACCGAGGACTACATCACCGGCCGCTTCGGCTGAGGTGCAACGCCCCGGTGCGGCGCGGCCGGGTTTGACGCGGTCGGGCTCCGGCCCTGGACTCGGCCGATCATGATCGGATTGTTGCAGCGCGTGGCCGAGGCGAAAGTTGTGGTCGATGCCGATGTTGTGGGCGCCATAGGGCCGGGCCTGGCGGTACTGGTGTGCGCGGAGCGCGGTGATGATGCCGCGACGGCGGATCGCCTGCTCGAGCGTCTGCTCGGCTACCGGGTGTTTGCCGATGTGGCCGGGAAAATGAACCTCTCTTTGCGTGATACCGGTGGCGGACTGCTGCTGGTGCCGCAGTTCACGCTCGCCGCCGATACCCGTAGCGGCACCCGTCCTGGATTTTCCGCCGCCGCACCGCCCGATCGGGCGTCAGCCTTGTTCGATCAATTTGTGCAAAGGGCCCGTGGCATGCACGCGCCGGTGGCCGCCGGCCGCTTCGGTGCCGACATGAAACTGCACCTGATAAACGATGGTCCGGTCACGTTCTGGCTGCAAGCGCGCCCGCCGGAGCCGCTGACTTGAAGGCCATCATTGCGGCCAAGAGCGTGACTTCCCCTGATGCCGCCTCGTTGTGCTGGCGGCGGGGAGATTCCTGCCGCCGCGGTTGATTGCATGAGCGCGCGCATCGGCGATGCACGCTCAATGTGGGATTCGCGAGTTCTGTCCCATGTCAACGCGGTGGCCGCGGCGCGCGGCGCCCGTGGCGGCGACCGCGCCCGTGATTTTGCCGTGTGGTTTGCGTCAGCCCGCTGATCGGCTTTTGCCGGGACGGGCAGGTGCATCGCTCTGCGCCGCCGGATGCCGGCGCGAAAGCCGGGCGTTGGCGCTGGGCGCGCCGTGGTCTGGTCTGCGGCGATATTTTGATTGCATTCGCTAACTGCCTGTTTCCCCCCGTTCCTTTGCATTGACCGGACCGGCTCAGGGCGGTAAAATCTCGGGGTTTTGGTGGTCACTCTCCCTCTGTTTCACACCCTTGACCTGATTTGATGCGTAAACGCTTACTCGCCGGGAACTGGAAAATGCACGGCAGTACGGCGGTTACCGCTGAATTGCTTGGTGTTTTCAAGGTGGCGGGCCTGGTCAATGACAGGATGGACGTCGCGGTATTTGCGCCGTTCCCGTATTTGTCCCAGGTGCAGCAGGAACTGCGTGGAACAGGGATTGAATGGGGCGCCCAGACCTTGAGCGAACATCGCAGCGGCGCCTTTACCGGCGAGGTTTCGGCACCCATGCTCGCTGATTTCGGGTGTAGTTACGTCATCATCGGCCATTCCGAGCGGCGTGCGCTGTATGGCGAAAAAGACGAGCAAATCGCCGCGAAATTTGCGGCAGCGCAGGAAGCAGGGCTGACACCCGTGGTTTGCGTCGGGGAAACCCTCGCCGAGCGTGAGGCCGGCATAACGCAGCAGGTGGTGGCACGGCAGCTTTCAGTGGTAATGGACAGGGTCGGTGCGGCGGCAGTGGCGCGCGGCATCATTGCATATGAGCCGGTTTGGGCTATTGGCACGGGCAGGACCGCCAGTCCGGCATTGGCGCAAGGCGTGCATGCCTACATTCGCAGCCTGGTGGCGGCGCGTGACGGCGGCGCCGGTGGCATGCGCATACTGTACGGCGGCAGCATGAAAGCCGGCAATGCCGCAGAGTTGCTGGGGCAGCCGGATGTGGATGGCGGTTTGGTCGGCGGAGCGTCGCTGATCGTCGAAGAATTTCTGGCAATCTGCCGCGCAGCGGCGGTTTGAAACTTGGACATTAGGCGGGTTTGGCAAGCATGAACATTTTGTTGACAGTGGTTCTTGCAGTGCATGTGATCGTTGCCCTGGGCATCATCGGCCTGGTGCTGCTGCAGCATGGCAAGGGCGCCGACGCGGGCGCCGCATTTGGCGGCGGCGCCTCGGGCAGCGTGTTCGGGGCCACCGGCTCGGCCAACTTCCTGTCGCGCGCAACCGCTATACTTGCGGTGATATTTTTCTCTACAAGCCTCGGTCTGGCCTACCTCGCCAGCCACAAACCCAAAGCCGGTGGCAGCGTGATGCAGGGCGTGACCGTTCCGCCGTTGCCAGTGCCTTCAGTCCCGACGCCGGGCGGCGAACCGGCCAAGGCGGGGGATCGGTCGAGCGAGGTGCCAAAGTAACGGTTTTTGCCGACGTGGTGAAATTGGTAGACACGCCAGCTTGAGGGGCTGGTGGCCGAAAGGCTGTGGGGGTTCGAGTCCCTTCGTCGGCACCAGGACAAATACGACAGGGGACCCGATCCCCGGTCTCGCGTAAGGGGGAAAGTGCTGCGGCGCAATCAAGCGCCGCCGGTGAGTTCGGACAAAAGATGCTGGAAAACTACTTTCCGATCCTGCTGTTCATTTTTGTCGCCATGACCGTCGGCGCGGCGCCAATGCTGCTCGGGTGGGTGGCCAGTTCCCTGGCGGGCGTAAACCGCCCCGACAGCGAGAAACTTTCCCCGTACGAATGCGGCTTCGAAGCCTTCGAAGACGCGCGCATGAAGTTCGATGTGCGCTATTACCTCGTGGCAATCCTCTTCATTTTGTTCGATCTGGAAATCGCTTTCCTGTTTCCCTGGGCCGTGGTGCTCGGCGAGATCGGTCTGTTCGGTTTTATCGCCATGATGGTTTTTCTCGGCATTCTTGTCGTCGGTTTCATCTACGAGTGGATGAAGGGGGCGCTGGAGTGGGAATAGCGGCATCAATCAGTTCCGGAGGGACGCATGGGCGCCAATGAGAAGGGACTGACCCAGCAGGGTTTTGTCACCACGTCCATCGACACGGTCATCAACTGGACCCGCACCGGCTCACTGTGGCCGATGACATTCGGCCTCGCCTGTTGTGCGGTTGAAATGATGCACGCCGGCGCGGCGCGCTACGACCTTGACCGTTTCGGCATTGTTTTCCGGCCCAGTCCGCGCCAGTCCGATGTGATGATCGTTGCGGGCACGCTCTGCAACAAGATGGCACCCGCGCTGCGCAAGGTCTACGAC
>CAYLPI010000140.1:0-10606 GCA_964385505.1 uncultured Bordetella sp. | reverse complement strand
GCAACCGGTGTGACGGGTGGAGCAACCGGTGTGACGGGTGGAGCAACCGGTGTGATGGGTGAAGCAACCGGTGTGATGGGTGAAGCAACCGGTGTGATGGGTGAAGCAACCGGTGTGATGGGTGAAGCAACACCTGGCGCAGAGGCGGTTCTGCGCACCCTCGATGAGCAACTGCACCCGCCGCACACGGCGCTGGTCGTCGTTGACATGCAAAACGATTTTTGCGCCGAAGGCGGCTACCTGCAGCGCGAGCGCGGCTACGACGTCAGCGCCATCCCCGCCATCGCCGCGGCCATCCGGTGCCTCGTTGCCGCCGCACGCAGCGCCGGCGTCGCGGTGGTGTGGCTGCGCTCCGTGTACGACTTCAAATATCTCACCGGCGCGCACATTGCCAAGCGCGTCACCGAGGGCTGTTGCATGGAAGGCAGCTGGGGCGCGGATTTTTACGAACTGCGGCCCGCGGCCGGTGATGCAGTCATCGACAAGCACCATTTCAGCGGCTTCTGCAACACCAGCCTCGATCGCGAACTGCGCGCCCGCGGCGTGAGGACGCTGGTCATGACCGGCGTTGCCACCAATGTCTGCGTCGATTCAACGCTGCGCGAAGGTTTTTTTCTCGGTTACAACATCGTCGTCGCCGAGGACTGCGTCGGCAGCAACAGCCGTGCCGGACATGAAGGCACGCTGGCCACGGTGCGCAATAACATCGGCACCGTCGTGGACTCGACGGCGCTGATCGACACCTTTCAAAGACTGGCGAGCAAGGCGTTGATGCGCTCTTCGGACAGGCGCGCGGCATCCGCGTCGTAAGTCGGCCGCACCTTGTTGAAAAAGGAATGGCCGGCGTCGTAGAGATAGCACTGTATCGTCGCGTGCTCGCGCGTGGCGTTCAGCACCGGATTGATCTCGGTCATAGGCACATGCGGGTCGCGTGACCCGTAATGCAGTTGCACCGGGCAGCGTACCAGCGGCAGGTCGGCGAGGTGCGCGCCGATGCCCAGCGCATAAAACGACACCGCGGCATCAACGCCGCTATGCGCCGCAGCCAGATAGGCGAGCGTGCCGCCGGCGCAAAAGCCGATGGCGGCGACCTTGCCCGAGCATGCCGGAAGGCCGCGCAGGTGTGTCACGGCGGCGCGCAAATCCAGCGGGATCTGCGTGAAATCCAGGGTTTTCAGGCGTTCGATTGCCACCTGGCGCTCAGGGCCCGCGTAGGCCAGCCCGGTCGTCGTTTCCGAGCGCCAGAATACATTGGGCACCATGGCGGCATGGCCGCGACTGGCGAACAGATCGGCGAGTTCACGCATCGGGCCGTTGAGCCCGAACATTTCCGACAGAATCAGGACGGACGGTTTTTTTCCGGCGCCGGCTGCGGGCTCGGCGAGGTAGGCGTCAAAGCGCAGCGCGCCGTCTTGCGCGAGCAGCAGGGATTCGGTTTTGATCATGCGTGCTGCATTCCTGGTGGTTGAATGGTCGTATTACCGGCACCTTCGTTCCCGCCGGCGTGGCAGTTGGAAGCTGCGAACTGATCATTCGGGTGATGTGCGTAATGTGCACGACAGTGGTCTTGTCGTTTGGGCAGGTACGCGCGATTAAATCACGAAAATTTTGCGCCGGACATGTTTGTCGGCAGCCGGTTTTGCTGCAACGGCGAGGGCCGGCGTTGCGCGGTAAAATACTTGCTCATAAAAACACCGCGCCGCGGTTCCATGCGGCTGAACGTGAAAGCCTGTCGTGACCATCCGCTCCATCACCAAACCCAATCTGTACAAGGACTCGGTTGCGCTGATGCGCATTGCCGAGACGGTTCAGGCGCGCGAAGGTGTCAGGCGCGCCACGCTGTTGATGGGCACCGCCGCCAACAAGGACATCCTCGCCGAAGCCGGCTTGCTCGACGCCGGTGTTTCAGGCGCCGGCCCCAATGACGTGATGCTGCTGGTCGAGGCCGATGACGCGGCGTTGGCCGGCGCGCTGGCCGAGATCGAACACCTGCTTGCCGGCGGGTCCACCGGGGTTGGCGCCACCGATGTCGCCCAATTGCAGCCGCGTTCGCTCGCCATGGCGGTGGGTGCCGATTCCGGTGGTGTCAAATCAGGGCTCGCGCAGATTTCGGTGCCCGGCCCCTACGCCGCGGCCGAGGCGCTGAAGGCGCTGCGCCTGGGCATGCATGTGTTCATGTTCAGCGATAACGTGCCCCTTGCGCAGGAGCAGGCGATCAAGCAGGTGGCCGCGCGCAAAGGCCTGCTGGTGATGGGGCCCGATTGCGGCACAGCCATCGTCAATGGCGTGCCGCTCGGCTTTGCCAACGTCGTGCGTAGCGGCCCCATCGGTCTTGTCGCCGCCTCGGGCACCGGCCTGCAGGAAGTGACGACGCAAATCCACCGTCTCGGTTCGGGCGTGTCTCAGGCGATAGGAACCGGAGGTCGCGACGTGTATGAGGCCATAGGCGGCATTACCATGCTGCAGGCGATAGATGTGCTCGCCGCCGACGAGGTGACAAAGGTCATCGCCATCGTGTCCAAGCCGCCGGCTGCGGCGGTGACTGAAAAAGTGCTCAAGCGCCTCGCCGCCGTCGGCAAGCCGGCGGTGGTGCTGTTCCTCGGCTCGGACGCAAAAGGCGGCGCGGCCAATGTGCACACGGTGGCAACGCTGTTCGAATGCGCCGCGCAGGCGGTGGCGCTGGCCACCGGCAAGCCGGCCATCGCGGAGGAGGCGGCGAAGGTGCCGACGGTCAAATTCGCACAAGGCCAACGCTGGTTGCGCGCGCTTTATTCGGGCGGCACCTTTTGCACCGAGGCGCAGCTCATCTGGAAACCGCTCGGCCTGCACACCTGGTCGAACGTGCCGGTGGACAAGGCCGACGCGCTGGAAAATCCGAAGCAATCGAGCCGCGAGCACAGCGCCATCGATCTTGGTGATGATGAATTCACCGTCGGCCGCCCGCACCCGATGATCGACCAGGGCGCGCGCATCGAGCGCCTGTTGAAGGAGGCAGCCGATCCGGAAGTGGCGGTGATCGTGCTCGATGTCGTGCTCGGCTATGGCGCCCATGCCGATCCTGCGGGTGCGCTGGCGCCGGCGATTCGCGAAGCCAAAGCCATCGCCGCCAGGGCCGGGCGCGAACTGGCCATCGTCGCTTTCGCCTGCGGCACCGACGATGATCCGCAGCCGTTGAGGGCGCAGGACAAGGCGCTGCTGGCATCCGGTGCGCTGGTGGCGCAATCTAGCGTGGCTGCCGCGCGCCTTGCCGCTGCGTTGGTCGCAGGCATCAAGGCTTAATCGCATGTCTGTCCCGGAACGTCGCGTTGTCGTCGCGTTGGGTGGTAACGCCGCCTATCCACCCACCATCAAGGGCACCGCCGAGGAGCAGCTCGAACTGATGGCCGGCGTGTGCAAGCATTTCGTATCGATCATCCGCGCCGGCTACAAGCTGATACTCACGCACGGCAACGGTCCGGTGGTGGGCAATATTCTTTACCGCATGGCGCAGACCGCGCGCGAGATCCCACCCATGCCGATGGATGTGTGCGTGTCGCACTCGCAGGGCGGACTCGGCTACATGCTGCAGCAGAGCCTCTCCAATGTGCTGCACGACGAGGGGGTGTCGGCCACGGTGTCGGCGGTCATCACCGAGGTCGAGGTTGACCTCAAGGATCCGGCGTTCACCCATCCGACCAAGCCGGTGGGGCGCTTCTTCACCGAGCAGCAGGCAAAGGACATCGGCAGCGAGACCGGCTGGGATTTTGTCGAGGATTCGGGCCGCGGCTGGCGCCGCGTCGTACCCTCGCCGCGGCCGTTGCGCATTCTTGATCTGCCGACGGTACTGGCCCTGCTCAACGCCGGTGTGATTCCGATCACCTGCGGCGGTGGCGGCATACCGGTGGTGCGCACGGCCGAAGGCCGCTTCAAGGGCGTGCCGGCGGTGATCGACAAGGACCTCACCAGCGCCATGCTGGCCGCAGAACTTGGCGCCGGCGCGCTGATCATGCTCACCGGCGTGGAGCGTGTTGCGCTCGACTTTGGCAAGCCGACGCAGCGCGAGCTAACGCATATGAGCGTGGCCGAGGCGAAGCGCCATCTCGCCGGGGGCCAGTTCCCGCCCGGCAGCATGGGGCCGAAAATAGACGCCGCGCTGACTTATCTTGAGCGCGAACCGGCGGGCAAGGTCGTCATTACCTCGCTCGAGCACGCCTTCGATGCGCTCGAAGGGCGCTCGGGCACCACCATCACGCCATGAACGCCGCCGTCGCCGGGGTATTGCAAGTGCGCGCAGCGGGCGAACTCGCCCATGACGCGCTTGCGCGCTCGGGCGGTGTGCTGCGCCCCCTGCCGGCGTTCCCGGACTCGCCCTATTGGCTCGCCGGTACGCAAATTGTTTGGTTGGGCGGCGCCGGAGGGGTCTGGCATCCGCGCCGCATACTGCTTGAAGATCCGCGCCAGGCGGGCGTTTCCAGCCGGTTACTGGTTTCGCTGGGGGGTGGAGAGGTGTGGCGGTGCGCGCCCTTGCCGCGAATTGCACCGGCGCAACTGGCGGCAGCCTGTGAGCGCATCGGCCGTGGCATCGCCGGTATCGGCGCTGCCGCGGGGTTTGGCGTGCTGCTCTTTGCAGGGGAGTTGCGTTTTCCGCTGGCGCCGGCACTGGCCAGGGTACGTGCGCTTGGCCAAGCGGTGCGCGCCGACGATGCCGCTGCATTTGAAGCAGCAGCGCTGCCCCTGCTCGGGCTTGGTCCCGGACTCACGCCGTCCGGCGACGATCTGGTGGGCGCCTGCCTGTTTGCGCGCCGGCTTTGCGGCCTTGATGCGGCGTGGGACGCTGTGGCAAAAAACCTGACACGCGCCGCGACAGCGCGCAGCAACACCATCAGTGCCGCGCTGTTCGGCGATCTGGCGCGCGGCGCGGCGTATGCGCCGCTGCACGATCTTGCCGCTGCGGCCAGTGCACGTAGTGATGGTGGCGATGATGCCGCGCTTGTCGCCGCCGCGGCTTCGCTCACGGCAATCGGCCACTCCTCCGGCTGGGACATGCTGACCGGGTTTTTCATCGGCGCCGGGGTCCTGCCATTGGCTGGAAAGCCCCGCCAGGCGGGGCTTTCCAGCCGGTTGCCCATTATCGATGGTCATTTCGCGGTTTCCAGCCGCTTCGCGCAGCCTGCACAGGATTTGACACCATGACCCAGACCATCGCCAAAGCGCTACTCGATCGCGATCTCACCGTGCTCAACGTCGGCATCGATACCTTTACGCGCAGCGTGACCGAGGCCGGCGTCGCCGCGCAACAACTCGACTGGCGGCCGGCCGGCAACGGCGACCCGCAACTTGCCTGGACGCTGGCGCAACTGGCCGGCGATGCCGGTGATCCGGACTGCATGGGTTCGCAAATCGATCGTGCCAATGCCGAGGCGAGCGCGCGCATGCTGGCGGCGCAGCCGCTGCTGGTTGATGTCGCCTTGCGCGCCGACGAAATCTGGCCGCAGTTGTGGGCCAAGGGGCGGCGCGTGCTGACTCACGCCGGCGCGCCGGTTGCCTGGGACAGGATGTGCAGCCCGATGCAGGGCACGCTGATCGGGGCAATGATCTACGAGGGCTGGGCGAAGGACGATACCCAGGCCAGGGCGCAGCTCGCCGCCGGCGAAGTCGAGTTCATGCAAAACCACGACCTCGCCGCCGTCGGCCCGATGTCGGGCACTATTTCGCCGTCGCAGCCGGTGTTCGTGGTGAAGAACGCCAATCGCGGCAATATGGCCTACACCAATTTCTCCGAAGGCATAGGCAAGGTGTTGCGCTTTGGCGCCTACAGCCATGAAGTCATCGACCGGTTGAAATGGATGGAGCGCGTGCTGGCGCCGGCCTTGAAGGCCGCGGTGAAAGAAATCGACGGCGGTATAGACCTCAAGTCCATTCAGGCGCAGGCGCTCCTGATGGGCGACGAGGTGCACAGCCGCAACGCCGCCGCCACCGCCTTGTTCCACATGGCCATCGGCGGCGCGCTTGCCGGCAGCGCCGCCATCGAGCGCGCGCAGGCGCGCGAGGTGCTCGACTTCATCGCGCGCACCTCGCAGTTTTTTTTGAACCTGTCGATGGTGGCGAGTAAGGCCATCATGGACGCGACCCACGGCGTCGAGCACTCGTCCATCGTGACCGCCATTGCGCGCAACGGTGTGACAACGGCCATTCGCGTCAGCGGGCTCGGCAAGCAGTGGTTCGAGGCGGCATCCGACACGCCGCAAGGCCTGTTTTTCCCCGGCTTCAAGCAAGAAGACGCCAACCCGGACCTGGGCGATTCGGCAATTTGCGAAACGGCGGGCTATGGCGGGCAGTCGCTCGCGGCATCGCCGGCGCTGGTGCAACTGGTTGGCGGCACCGTGGCGCAAGCCATGGCTTACTCGCGCGAGATGTACCACATCACCTGGACGCGCAATCCGTCCTTGTCGCTGCCGACGCTGGAATTCGAAGCTGCGCCCTCCGGTATCGACGTGCGCAAGGTCGTCGATACCGGCATCCGTCCGGTGGTGACCACCGGCATCGCCCACAAGCAGGCCGGCATCGGCCAGATTGGCGCCGGTATCGTGCGCGTGCCGATGGACTGCTGCGTCAAGGCGGTGGAAGCGCTGGCCGCCACGTTTAAGCCGGCCTGATCCGTGCTCTGCCCGGGGGATTGAATCGCGGGCTAAAAGCCGCGCTTTTTCGCCGATGAGCGGGGGTGGGGAGGGCTTATGCTATGTAAAGGGGAGGTGTCTCAGTCCGTCCTGACCGGCCCCCTCGCGTAGCAGTGCTCGTGCCCAGGGAGATTGACAGTGATGACCGAGCCGGACCGGCCCAACCAGCAGCAACCACCGCAACCGAAGCGGCGTCTTGCCCTGCAGGTGAGCATCGCCTATGCGGTATTTGCGACGAGCTGGATTCTCGCCTCCGACCGGGTGCTCGGCTTTCTGTCGCCGGATGGCGCGACCCTGTCGCTGATGCAGACCTGGAAGGGCTGGTTTTTTGTCTGCATCACCGCCTGGCTGCTCTACTTGTTCATTTCACGGCGCGGCGTCGGTGCGCCGGCCGCGCCAGCCGCGCTTGCCGAAGACCGCCGGCTTACATGGACGATCGCGGCCGCCGCAACGGCGGTTCTCGCGGTGATCGTGCTCAACCTCGTCTATACCCTGTGGGCTGACCGCAAGGACCTGATTGCCGATGCGGAGCGGACAACGCAAAATCTGGCGCAGGTCATTGATGAGCAGACGACAGGACAGTTCAACACCCTCGATCTCACGCTGAGCTCGGTGGCGCAGGCCTTGCGCTTCCTGCCGGCAAGCCTGCCGCAGCGCGATTTGCGCATTCATGAGTTGATGCGCGAGGATTTGCGCAACCTGCCCTTTGTCCGTGCCTTATATATCGTCGATGCACAAGGCCGTATGGTCCATGACACCAACAGCTTTCCGGTTAGCAGTTTCAATTTTTCCGATCGCGAATATTTTCGCGTGCATCGAGACAACTCCGACCGCGGTCTTTATGTGGGCGTGCCCATCCTCAGCCGCACCAACGGCGCATGGTTCATCAGCGTCAGCCAGCGTATTGCCGCGCCGGACGGCAGTTTCGCCGGCGTGGTGGTCGCCGCGCTTGAACCGCAATACCTGCAGCGCTTTTATCAATCGATCAAGGTCGGGGCCGCCGGGGCGGTAGCGTTGTTCCGGCGCGATGGCATCATGCTGGCGCGTGCGCCGCTGGTCGAGGGCGCGCTGGGCAAGGATTTTCGCTCGGTGCCGCTAATGGCCAGCGAATTGCCGCGCGCAGAGGTCGGCACCTATCACACCACCAGCACGGTTGACGGCGTGGCGCGAGTAGTCAGCTATCGCGCCGTCGCCGGGCGGCCGTTGGTGGTGCTGGTCGGGCTTGGCCGCGACGAGGTGCTGGCCAAATGGCGCGGCCGCGCCTGGACTTTCGGCCTGGTATCGTTTGCCTTCATGCTATTCATCGGCTGGCTCGGCTGGATTGTGACGCGCGAATTGCGCCGCCGGGCCGTGCTGACCATGGCGCTGCGATCGAGCGAGGAGCGTTTTTCCAAGGCTTTTCATATCAGTCCGGCCGCCAAGTCCATCGCCAGCATTCGAAGCGGCGTGTTCCTGGACGTCAACGATCGCTACGCCGAATTGTTCGGATACACGCGCGGCGAGATCATCGGTCGCACGGCGCAGCAACTGGGGATGTGGGTGGAGCAGGCGGACCGCGCCCGGCTGGTGGAGCACTTGCAGGTGCACGGCGTGGCGCGTGACTTTGGTGGGTCGCTTCGCCGCAAGGATGGCGAAATTCGTCAAATGCAATTCTCCGCTGTCGTTACCGAATTTGGTGGTGCCGATGAGCCGGTGCTGATCGCGATTTTTACCGACATCACCGACCAGTCGCGCGCGCAGACCGAACTGGCCGACAACGAACGGCGCTACCGCATGCTGTTCGATGCCAATCCGCAGCCGATGTGGGTCTACGATTGCGAGACATTGCAGATCGTCGCCGTCAACAATGTCGCGGTCGCCAGTTATGGCTATTCGCGCGAGGCATTCCTTGCCATGCGCCTCACCGACCTGCGGCCGGCGGAGGATGCCGCGTCTCTGATCGCGCGCATCAAAGACCTTGATCAGCCAGAACGTCACAGTTCGCTTTCGCGCCATATCAAGAAAAACGGCGAACTGATAGACGTGCAGGTCGAGTCCGACGGGTTGCGGTTCGCCGGTCGCCGCGCGCGCCTGGTGCTGGCCGTCGACGTGACCGAAAAGCTGCGCACCGAAGACGAAGTTCGCCGCCTCAACGCCACTCTCGAGCGTCGTGTTGCCGATCGCACGGCGGAGCTTGAAGCCGCCAACAAGGAACTGGAAACTTTCGGTTACACCGTGTCCCACGACCTGCGCGCGCCGCTGCGGCATATGGACGGCTTTGCGCGCATGGCCGCAGAGCGCCTGGCCGAGAGTGACGAGACGACGCGGCGTTACCTCGATACCATCATACGGTCGGCGGTCAAGATGGGCTTGTTGATCGACGGACTGCTGGCCTTGTCGCGCGCCGGCCGTGCCAAATTGCACGGGCGGCCGGTCGATCTCGCCGTACTGGTGCGCGAGGCGCAGGAAGAGTGCATGGCCGATGCAGCCGGCCGCAACATCGACTGGCATATCGCCGACCTGCCAATGGTGTTCGGCGACTATACGCTGCTGCGCCAGGTATTCATCAACCTGCTGAGCAATGCGGTCAAGTTCACCAACCAGCGCGCCGAGGCACGCATCGATGTCGAGCGGATCGACGCCGGCGCCGGGCAGGTCTGCGTCTGCGTGCGCGACAACGGTGCCGGTTTTGACATGCAGTATGTGGACAAGCTGTTCGGGGTGTTCCAGCGCCTGCACCGCGACGACGAGTTTGCGGGCACCGGTATCGGCCTCGCCACAGTCAAGCGTATAGTCGAGCGCCACGGCGGGCGGGTGCGCGTCGAAGCGGAACTGGGGCGAGGAGCGGTGTTTTACGTCACGCTACCCCGCGCCTGAAGCGCCAGTCGTCGCAATGGCGGCGTGCGACGGGTAAGAACCGGCCACGGATTGCGATCGGCAACAACAGGCGACGGTAACAGGCAACACGGAGAAGAGCATGAGCGCAAGGCGAATCCTGCTGGTTGATGACAGCGACAATGACATCGAGCTGACCTTGTCGGCGCTGGCGACTTGCGGCTTTTCCAACCCGATCGACGTCGTACACGATGGCAGCGAGGCCCTCGATTTTTTGCATTGCCGCGGTGCCTGGGCGGGGCGCGAGGCGCAGAACCCTGCACTGGTGATGCTCGATCTGAAAATGCCCAAGGTCGACGGTTTGGAAGTGCTGCGGCAAATCCGCGCCGATGAAAATCTGAACACGATTCCGGTGGTGGTGCTCACGTCGTCGCGCGAACAAAGCGACCTGGTGCGCAGCTACAAGCTCGGCGTCAACGCCTATGTCGTCAAGCCCGTGGACTTCAAGCAATTTGTCGAGGCCGTGCACAAACTGGGCATGTTCTGGATGGTCTTCAACGAACCGCCGCCCTGAGGGGCCGGGCGCCGATCTTGCGCCTGTCAGCGCAAGCCGATCTTGGCCGCACAGGCCGCCGGAGGACAGGGCAGGCGGTAGTACAAGTCATTGAGGAAGACGCTGATGTCGTCGATATCGCCGGCATCCCAACTGGTGCCCAACTGGCCGCTCCAGCGCGCTACCTGCGCGCGGATTTCCCCGAAATTCACCGCCTTGCGCGCAGCCGACTGGTGCACGCTCGTATTGTGGCAGGCGTTGCAGCGCGTCTCGTACAAGGCCTTGCCGCGTGCCGCGTCGGCGGCAGCGGCGTCGCCGGCAAGGGACGATGACGCGATGGCAAGGACAAGGGTGGCAACGGCTGCGAAACCGGGGACTGGATAGGGCATGTTTGATCTCCTGAGAGATCGTAGTATCTGCCGTCCGCCACGAGTGCATTTGACGCCGGTCAAACTTTTGCGCTGCGGCCGCGATTGCCGCCGCCGCAGCCATGCCCGCCGCTGCCGGCGCAAATCCCGGCGTCCGCTGGTCGCCATTGCAATGGCGACGCCGCCGGTGCACCATGTCGCCGTGCGGGTGTGTC
>CAYLPI010000139.1:7754-10634 GCA_964385505.1 uncultured Bordetella sp. | reverse complement strand
GTCCGGTGGGCTCTCGGTGCTTCGTGCGGTGACCGCTATTGTGGGGCTTGCAGCCGTGACGCGGTTGATCCATGTCAACGCCCTGCCTGTTCCGTGCCCGGGTTATCCGGTCGCCTTTTCGGGCGCAGTCGCAGCACTCAGACGGGCAGCGCCCCGCGCACCCAGCGTGCAAGACCGGCCGCATCCATTGCGCCGGACTGGCGCGCAATCTCGCGGCCATGACTGAACATCACCAGCGTCGGAATGGAGCGGATGTTGTAGCGCGCGGCGATGCCCTGCTCCGCTTCAGTGTTCAGTTTGGCGAGTTGCACCTGCGGCTCGAGCTCGCCGGCGGCGCGCTCGAACTGCGGCGCCATGGCGCGGCAAGGCCCGCACCAGGGCGCCCAGAAGTCCACCACCACCGGGATGCCGCTGCCGCCGGTATGTTTGTCAAAACTTGCGGCATCGAGTTCGACCGGGTGGCCGGCAAACAGCGGCTGTTTGCACAGGCCGCAGCGCGCGCCGTCCCCCAGCCGCTCGCGCAACACGCGATTGGTGCCGTGGCAATGCGGGCAGACGATATGCAGTTGTTCGCTCATGCAACCCAGATTGGGCCGGCAATGCGGTGTTTCAAGTGATTGCCGCCGCCGGCGCACCCCGGCGCACCCCGGCGTTCACCGGGCAAGATTCGCCCCCACCAGTTCGACCAGGCTTTCGATTTTGACGGGCCATTGGCTTTGCTGCTGGCCGCTCATGAAATTGAGCCGGCAACTGCCGCAGGACATCACCACCGTTTCGGCACCGGTGGCGTCGATCTGCACCTGCTTCAGCTCGAAAGCCTTTTGCCGCAGGCCGGCGGCGCGATTGATGAGGAAGTTACCGGCCCCGCCGCCGCAGCACCAGTTCATCTGGGCAGTCGGCGCGGTTTCGCGAAAATCCACGCCGAGGGCGTGCAGCGCAGCGCGCGGTTCGTCGAGCACGCCGCCGTGACGGCCCAACTTGCAGGCGTCGTGATACGTCAGCTTGCCGGCGCCAACGGCCTTGTTGACCCTGAGCCGGCCGGCGCCGATTTCACGGCCGATGAATTCCGATATCGCCAGCACCTCGAAGGGCAGCGGGCTTCCGGCCATCGCCGCCCCCTCCCAGCGCAAGGCCGGATAGGAGTGCCCGCACTCGGGCACGATCACCGTCTTAGCGCCTACGCTGATGGCCTCGTTGATGATGTTGCGCGTCGCCTTGCGCTGCAGGTCTTCAACGCCGGAGAGCAGGCCGAAATTGGCCGACTCAAAACCGCCCGAACGTATGGTCCAGTCCACTCCCAGGTGGTTCATGATCTTGGCGGTGGCGAGCAGCGCATCCTGGAACAGCAGGACGTCGATGACCGTGGTCAGCACCATCACGTCGGCCTGCGGTTTGTCGAGCGGAATATCGACGCCGGTCGCCCGTAGTTTGTCCACCACGGCGCGCAATTCGGCCGGCCCGACGCCAAACACGCTGCCGCGCTGATCCTGTTCCTGCTCCACCGCCAGCAATTCGTCGGGTACGAGGCCGGCGACCGCCAGCGCCTCGCGCATGACATTGACGCCGCGGGCGATATTGATGCCCATGGGGCAGACCATGCTGCATCGCCCGCACTCGGTGCAGGCGTCATAGACCAGTTCCTGCCATTCGCGCAATTCGTCCGCACTGATCGGCGCCTCGAACAGGCGCCGCACAAAGCGCAGCGGCGACACCTCCCGTCCGTACACGCGGCGCAACAGATCGAGCTTGCGCGTCGGCACATACTTTGCCTCGCCGGTTTGCACGTAAAACTGGCAGGCCTCGGAGCAGTACCCGCATTTGACGCAGGACTCAAGGTCCACCGCCATCTGCCGGTCGATCTTCGATACCATCAGCGCGGTCGCCTTTTCAACGCGCTCTACGTCGGGCATCTCGACCTTTTTCGCCATCTCGCCGAGGTGCGTTATGGCCTCGCCAAACTGCTTGAAAACCGCATAGTCAATCATGCATCCACCCCGCGACTGGCCAGCATGCTCCCCAACTGCGCGCGCCCCGGTACGAACAGCATCGCATGCATCAACTTGCCGAACGGAAACCAGGCGAGCAACAGCTCGAGGCTGATCAGGTGAATCGCCAGCGGCACCGGATAGAGCACGCCCGAGCGGGCGGCGACCGCCGCCGACGGCTCGGCGATCAAGACCATGCCGGTCACCACCGGCAGCATGGTGACAAACCAGGTGAAATAATCGTCAAAGCCGGAAATCAGGCGCAGCACCGGATCGGTCAGCCGCATCATCAGCGCAATCAGCAGCGAAACGATGGTCGCGGCGGCGGCGACGTACATGACGGCGTCGGGCAGTGCCGGCCAGTGCAGCCCGGTGAGGCGGCGGATAAAGCCAATGTGCGGCGCATAGCCGAAAAAAACCAGCGCCAGACCGATGTGGAAAATGTAGGGATTGACGGCCACCAGCGTCGAACTGGGCCGCACTCCGGCGCGTGGCGACATGCGCCGCAGCACGGTGAGCATGCCCGCCGAGGCGGTATCGGTACGGCGCGGCGCGGCGAGCGACACCGCGACGCGCAGCGAAAATATGCCGTACAAGCGCCAGGCGATGCCAAGGACGAATACAGCGATCGACGCTATGAGCAGGGGGCCACGCGCAAGTTCGAGCAATTCCATGTGCAACCTCATCGGCGGTGCGACGCACCAGTGCCGTGACACTACGCCGCACAAAGCCGGCCGGCTTGACATGGATCAAGTCCCGTTCCGTGACTGCGGCGGGCAGCCGGCAGAATCTGTACCGAAATGACTGGAAAGGCCCGCCAGGCGGGCCTTTCCGGGTGGTGTGCATCGCTCGTATCAGGCGACTGCCCCTTCGACAGCACTGCGAGCCCGGCCTC
>CAYLPI010000139.1:6438-7654 GCA_964385505.1 uncultured Bordetella sp. | reverse complement strand
CGGCCTCCGGCAGGTTGATGGCATCAAGCGGCGACCCGCCCTGCAGCACCGCAATGATATTGTCCGCCGCGCGCTGCTCGATGGCGACGCGTACGGCGCGCACCGCCGAACCAAGATGCGGCGTGAACACCGTGTCGTGGCGCAGGCGCAGGCGCACCGGCACATGAGCCGGACGGCCCGGCAGGGCCCAGTCTTCGCACTCAAACACGTCCGCCGCATAACCACCGAGGCGGCCGGCCTCGAGCGCGTCGGCAACCGCCAGTTCATCGACCACCGAGCCGCGGCCGACGTTGATGATGAACTGCCCCGGCTTGCAGTACTCGAGCGCCTTGGCGTCGATGAGGTGCAGCGACTGTGCGGTCAGCGGTGCGGCGACGAAGACAAAATCAGCCTCCGCCAGCGCCTGCGTCAGCGCCACCGGTTCGACACCGGCAAGCGTTTGCACCGGGTCCACGCCGAGCACCCGCGCACAGCCAAAACCGGCGAGCCGCCTGGTGACGGCCTGACCGACCTGTCCGAGCCCGATCACAGCCACACTGGCCCCCGCCAGTCCGGCACCATACAGCCGAGGCCGCCAACCCTGGAACTGGCCGCTGCGCACTTGCGCGTCGCCGGGCATCAGTTTTCGCGCCACCGCGATTGACAGCCCGATGGCCAGCTCAGCCGTCGGTTCGGTGAGCAGGTCAGGCACAATGCTGAGCCAGACTCCGGCGGCGGTGCATGCGGCAATCTCATAACTGTCAAAGCCCTTGAGGGCGCAAGCAACGATGCGCAAGCGCGGCGCCTCTGCCAACATCGCGGCATCGACACAATCGGTCATGAATCCCATCATCGCATCGGCGTCACGGATGCGGATTGCAAGTTGCGCCGGCGTCCATGGCTCGATGGCCGTGTTCATTTCAACCCGCCCGACCGCCTCGAGCCGTTCACGCACGTCGGCGTGGATCGGACAGGTGACAAGAATTTTCGGCACTGCAGCGGCGGCGTTCATTTAATTTAATGGATGAGAACATCTAACACCAATACAGTGGCCTCGTCCACGCCGGCCGCGCCGCGGCCGGGACGCTCGAAACGGATCACGCCATGATAGCCGCGCCGCCCCGCACCCTTGTCCTCATCACCCGCGCAGCAGCGCACTTTGGCGGCAGGCCGGCGCCACCGGCCGTGGTCGCGCCGGACGCCGCGGCGCGGGAGGTTGAAGGACCAGATGTTGACG
>CAYLPI010000139.1:0-6338 GCA_964385505.1 uncultured Bordetella sp. | reverse complement strand
GCCGTGGTCGCGCCGGACGCCGCGGCGCGGGAGGTTGAAGGACCAGATGTTGACGGACCAGACGCCGCAGCACCGGCACGGAGCTGGCGCGCGCGTATCGCCACGGCGGTCAAACGCATACTCGACTCGCCCTGGCGCAAGGGTGTCTATTACTAGAACGATTACACCGCCGGGGACACGATGGCCGCATTGCATTGAAACAGCCCGGTGACGCGCATCAAAACCGGAAAAAAGCCGTTGGTTTAGCGTGATTTCACGCCAAACCAGGCCAAAAACTCAAATATAAATAGGCCAAAGGGCTAAAACGCGTCAAAATCCAAGGCTGGCAAGTAAACACCCTGATTACCTACTACGTACGGAGATACACCATGCAACACGCCGCCATGTTGAGCACACGCCGCGCCAAGCAAAAACACGCAAAGGCCCTCGCCAAAGCCGCTCGCGATGCCAAAAAACTCGGCAACGCCGGTCAGAAAGCCCAGTCCGCAGCGCCCAAGCACAAAGCCGCCTGACACGCTGTTACTGATCTTGCGCCGTGCGGCGCGAGATCCCCGGCCTTCCCGCGCTTCGCGCCGGGCGGCTGATGCCCGGCACGCAACGGGTCGAATCGCGATTGGCGGGAATTTTCGGTGTCACCCGCGAGCGCGTACGTAAGGTGCTGCACCGCCTCGGCCATGAACGCCTGCTCGAAATGATCGTCAACCGCAGCGCCTTTGTCGCCAGTCCGTCGCTCGATCAGGCACGTGAAATCTACGAAGCAAGGCGCATTGCCGAAGGCGGCATTGCCGGCAGGCTCACTGCGGCGCAGACTTCTGCGCTGCGGGCGCACAACAGGAAGGAACTCGCCGCGCTGAAACGCTGTGACCGGGCGCAATCGATAAGATTGTCGGGCGAATTCCACACGCTGCCGGCAAAGTGCACAGGCAGCGCGTCCGTGTTACGCCGGTTGCAGGAACTGGTCAGCCGCACCTCGCTGCTGGTGGCGTTTTTCGAACCGGCGGCGTCCTCGGAGTGCGCCTGCGAAGAACATGAGGACATTCTGGGCGCCTTGCTCAAGGCCGATGCCGGCCGCGTCATCAATGCCATACACACCCGATTGTCGCTGATCAAGACGCGCCTGACACCGCACGCAGCAACGCCGGCAGCCGGCAGCGACGCCGACAGCGAACTCGGGCGCGTCCGGGCTGGCGTCGCCAAGGCACCGCCAAAGCCAGCTGCAAAAAAGCGCCCCCCTCCGGAAATGTCCGCCTGGCAAGGGTTTCCAGCCATCACCACCTGAAAGCGCAACACAGTGAATTCAATCCATGGAGCACAACAATGCAAAAACCTTTAGTCATACTCGGCGCCGGCAAGGTCGGCATGGCCCTCGCCAGGGCCTTTGCCGCAAAGGGACAGGCGGTGCTGTTCGGCGTGCGCGATCCGGCCAAATACCGCGACGCGCTGGCCGGACTTGGTACGGCTGCAAGCATTACCACCACCGATGAGGCAATCAGCGCGGGCGACCTGATCATCCTCGCCGTACCTTACACGTCGGCCGTCGGCATCGCTGCCGCGTTGCCCGACTGGGGAGGACGCATCCTTGTCGATGCCACCAATCCGCTCGCGCCCGGACTCGCCGGCCTCACGCTGGGCACCACCACCTCGGGTGCCGAGACCATTGCCGCCTCAGCCAGCGGGGCGCGCGTGATCAAGGCCTTCAACACCACCGGTGCTGAAAACATGGCTGACAGTGCCTATACGGGCGGCAGCATCCTGCTGCCGGTGTGCGGCGATGACGCCGACGCGCGCGCGCGCGTTATCGCGCTGGCGACGCTGATCGGCTTTGACGCCGTGGACTTCGGCGCGCTCGCGGCGGCGCGTTACGTCGAGCCCTTTGCGATGAACTGGATACACATGTCGGTCAAACTCGGGCACGGTCGAAACTTCGCCTTTGCCCGGCTGACACGCTGAAGCGCTGTTTTACAGAACACCCCAGTACCAGAACAGCTTGAATATTAACTACCGCTCTTCGCCGGCGGCATTGCGGCTTGGCACTATTGCGGCTCGATCTTTGCCGCGCGCGCGACGCGCGTCCACTTCTCAAGGTCATCCTTGATGAGTTTGGCGAACTCGGCCGGCGTGCTGCCTACCGGATCGGCGCCGTCGGCGGCGAGTTTTTGCTTTACATCTTCAGTTTGCAAAGCCTTGACCGCCTCGTCGTGGATGCGCGTGATGATCGCCGCCGGCGTCCCGGCCGGCGCCAGCAGGCCGTACCACTGCACGGCGACGTAATTGGCGACGCCCGATTCGGCCACCGTCGGCACCCCGGGCAGCGCGTCGCTGCGCCTGGCGCCCGTCACCGCCAGCGCGCGCAGTCGGCCCGAATCGACATGCGGCCTGGCTGTCAGCGTGTTGACGAACATCGCGCCGACCTGGCCGCCGATGAGGTCGGTGACCGCCGGCGCAGTGCCCTTGTACGGAATGTGCGCCAGGTCGATGCCGGCCATGCTTTTGAGCATTTCCATCGACATGTGCGGCGAGGTGCCGGTGCCGGCGCTGCCGTAGTTGAGTGCACCGGGCCTGTTCTCGACCACAAACTGCTGGCCCATGGCCTTGGCGAAATGCAGCGCCAGCACGCGCGCGACAATGTCGGTGCCGCCGCCGGGGGCCGAGGGCACGATGATGCGCACCGTGCGCGACGGATACGTCTGTGCTTGCGCCGTGGCGCACAGCATGGCAAGGCCGGCGCAGGCCGAGAGTACGAGTGTCCTCATCCCGCCGCTCCGAGCTTGCCGGCGGCAAGCTCGACCGGCTTTGCCGCGACCAGCACAAAGGCGATGACGCACGGTTCGGTGCCGCGGTTGATCCAGTTGTGTATGGTCGCGCGTTGCACCAGCACATCGCCGGCCTGCAGATGCACCTCGGTGCCGTCGATTTCCATGTCAAGCTCGCCCGAGAGCACGCAGGCGTAATCAATGGACTCGGTGCGGTGATTGCGCGGCGCGACACCTGGACTGAACTCGATGACGCGAAACACCGTGCCCTCCGCATCAATACCCTTGATATCGCGCATGCCGCCGTCGGCGCTGCCCGACACATCGGACGGAAATTCCCCGGTCGACCACACCACATAGCTCTCGTGGCCCGGCCGCCGCGACACCTTGTTCTGGCACAACTCGTCGATGGTGACAACGGCCCGGCCGTTCTTGTCGTGGCCGGTGACCACACGCCGCAGTTTCATGCTTTTCCTTCCGTACTGATGCTGTTGATAATGTTTCAGGCGGTGCGCAGGCGCGGCATGATGCGCAGCGCGTTGCCGCGGTCTATGGCCGCGCGCTCGGCGCCGCTAAAGCTGCGCTCGGACAGACCGATGCGCACATCCTCGCCCTTGCGGTACGGAAAGTCGCTGCCGAACATGATTTGCGACGGTGCCACCAGCGCGCGCAACGCGGCGATGGCCCCTTCGTGATGGCCTTGCGCGGTGTCGTAGTAAAAGCGCTTGACCTCGGACAGTACGCCGTTGGGCAGCACCTCCCTGGCTTTTTCCTTCATGTCCACTTCCTGGCGCGTAAAGCGCGCCCACAGAAAGGGCATGGTGCCGCCGCTGTGCGACCAGATCCACCTGATGTCCGGGAACTTGTTGGCGGCGCCGCCAAACAGCAGGCTGGAGATGGTGCGCGTGGTATCGGTGGCGAACTCGATCGCAGAAGGCGGCAGGCCGGCAATCGGGTTGCGGCAGCAGGCCGGCGACAGCGGGTGGGTGTAGATCACCGCCTTGCGACGGTTGAGTTCCTCCCAGATCGGCCAGAACTGCGGGTCGCCAAGGTACTTGGTGCTGTAGCTGGTCATCAGGCCGATGCCGTCGGCCTTGAGCGTATCAAAGGCGTATTCGATTTCACGCAGGCTGCCCTGGGTGTCCATCAGCGGCAGCGTCGCAAACGAACCGAAACGTCCGGGGTAGTCGCGCGCCATCTGCGCCGCATACTCGTTCGACTCACGCGCCAGGCGGCGGTCGGTTTCGGCGTTGTTGAAGTAGGCGCCCGGCTGCATCAGTGCCACCACAGAGGTGGCAATGCCGTTGGCGTCCATGTCATCGAGCGACATCTGCGGCGACCACTTGGGGGCACCGCCACCGCCGAGCTTGGCGAGATCGGCCGCGTACTTGGGCGGCACGATGTGATGGTGGATGTCGATGCGGTGCGGCTTGGCGCCGGCCATCGTGCTCGCGCCGGTCTGGCAACCTGGCAGCAGGGCTGCGGCGCCGATGGCGCCAAGACCGGTGAGAAATCCGCGTCGCGATGCGGCGACGCCGTCGGCTGCGGTGGCTGTGGTGGCTGTGGTGTTGCCGCAAAAGCAGGCCAGCTTGTTCATCGATTTCCTCCTTGATGCATTGAAATGGGCGGTAGACGCCGCGAAAATTGTTGTGAATGTTGTTGTTGCCGGTGCTATGTGACGCAGCGGCGAGTATAGGTCTGCACACCCGTCACCGCGCAAGGCGGCAAATATTTATATGCCCGAACCGAAACACGGGATGGCTGGAAATGGCCGTCCAGCGGGCGTTTCCAGCCGTTCGTGATGGAACGGCTGATTATCACATCTGATTTTCGCGTACGGTTGTTGCAACTACCGTCATCACTGCTTCGGAATGCGCGCCTCGGAAATCACCTTGGACCAGCGCTGCACCTCGCCCGCCACACGATTGCGCATTTCCCCGGACGTGCTGCCGCGCACCTCGCCGCCAAAACCTTCCAGGCGCGCGCGCACTTCGGGTGATTGCAGGGCTTTTTGCATTTCGGCATTGAGGCGATCGACAATCGCGCGCGGCGTCCCGGCGGTGGTGGCAAGGCCGGCCCAGGAGCCGACATCAAATCCGGTCACGCCCGCTTCCTGCACCGTCGGCACATCGGGCAGGCCCTGCCAGCGCGTCGCCCCGCTGACGGCAATGGCCTTGAGGCGCCCGCCCCTGACATGCGGCAGCGTCGCCGTACCCGGCGCAATGACAAAATTCACATCGCCGGCGAGCAAGGCGGCGAGCGCCGCGGCATCGCCCTTGTAGGGCACGTGCAGCAACTGCCTGCCGGTCACACTGGCGAGCAGCGCCCCGGTCAGGTGTTGCGTCGAACCGACGCCGGCCGAACCGTAGCTGACGCCGTCGGCCTTGGCCGAGGCAAGGGTGAGCAGTTCGGCCACCGACTGTTGCGGCGAATCGCTGCGCACACTCAGCACGAAGGGGAATACCGTCGCCGTAGATATCCACTCAAAACCCTCGACCGACTTGTAGCCAAGCGTGTTGTACAGCGCGCCCGACACCGTATGTCCGCCGACCGCGAGCAACAAGGTGTAGCCGTCCGGCTGCGCCCGCGACACCGCTTCAGCGGCGATATTGCCGCCCGCCCCGGCCCGCGCCTCGACGATGATGGGCTGGCCCAGACTCCTGGACATCTCCTGGCCGAGCACACGCGCAATCGAATCGGCGTTGCCGCCGGGCGCGAAGCCCTGGATGATTTTGATCGGGCGGTTGGGGTAATTGTCCTGCGCCTGCGCCGGCGTCGCCGCCATCAAGCCACACAGCATCGCCAGTAGAAAGCCCGGTACGCCCAGTACAGCCGGAACCGCCACCGCTCTTGCGTTCATCGCGTTCATTGCCTGCCTCCTCCTGTTTGCCTGCTTTGTCAGGCACGCCCTTTTTGGACGTTGCCCGCTACACCATCAAACCGTCATTGCGCTTCCCAGGGCAAGGCGAGGCCGAACTTCAGTGCGACCGCAGCCAGATCGGCCGCCACACCGGGTGGCACCGGAATGCCATCACGGCCACGGCGCTCTGCCTCGGCATAGCCGCGCTCGCCGGGTATCAAAATGCCGCCCAGTTCCGGATCTGCGGGCAGCGCCTTGAGCGCGGCCAGCGTGCGCGCGACGTCGGCGCGAAACGTCGGCTCCGGGCAAAACCGGAACACATCGACGGCAATCACCAGCGCGTTCTGGCGGTGGCGTTTGGCGCCGGGCTTGCCGGAAAAAAATTCCGCCAGCAGCGGGTTGCCGACGGCAAGGCTACTGAGCATTTCGATCATCAGCGCGAGCCCCGATCCCTTGGCCCCGCCCAGCGGCAGCGGAATGCTCGCAAGCTGCGAGTCGGTCGTTGGCTGCCCCTGTGCATCGAGCGCCAGGCCGGGAGCCAGCGTTTCCTGCATTCGCTTCGCCTGCATCAGCCGGCCCAGCGACACAATGCCGGTACTCATGTCGAACACCACCGGCGTGTCGCCCGCACCCGGCACGGCGATGGAAAGCGGCGCCGTTGACACGCCGGCGGCGCGCGCGCCGTGATAGGCCATGTTGGGAATGGACGCACAGATCGCGATACC
>CAYLPI010000138.1:0-10642 GCA_964385505.1 uncultured Bordetella sp. | reverse complement strand
CCTTGTTCATGCCCTGCAGCCACACGGCGCGCGCGCCCAGACCGCAAAAGGCGGCAAAGAACAGGCCGATCAGCAGGCGGGAGCGCCAGGTCGGCAGTTGCAGTTCGAGCACCGGGCTGGTGGCGAATTTCATTTTTTCGCGGCCCCGCTATCAGCCGGCGCCGCTCTTGCGCCCGCGACCGCAGACGCAACATCGGACGCAACATCGGACGCAACATCGGCCGGCTGCACAAGCTGCGTGCGCCGCGGGTCGGGTACGCCCATATGCAGGGCCTGGCGCGCGACGCGCTCGACGCGGCCGTGCATCGCCCAGGTGCTTTGCTCTAGCTGCAGCTGGCCCCACTCGACGTCGAGCTGGCGCGCGCGCTCCTGCTCTTTTTCGAGTTGCGTAAACAATTTTCGCGCCTTGTGCTGGGAGGTGACGAGGCCGGTCGCGCAAAGCGCGAGCACGGCCAGCAGAATGAAATTTACCCGCGTCATGTCCCCGGTCTTAGCCAGTCGAGAAACAGGTCAAGGAGGTGCGACAGCGCGGGGAAAAAGCCCGCCGCGTCGTGTGCCGTGAAATGGACGGGCGCGCGCATCACGCCAGCTTCTCGGCAATGCGCATCACGGCGCTGCGCGAACGCGGGTTGGCGCGCACTTCGGCCTCAGATGCGCGCACCGGCTTGCCGATGACACGCAGGCGGCCCTGCGGCAGGTCGGCGGCGCGTATCGGCAGGCGCGAGGGCACATCGGCCTCGGGGTGGGCCTCGGCGCGCAGCCAGCGTTTGACGATGCGGTCCTCGAGCGAATGAAAGCTGATCACCGCCAGCCTGCCGCCGGGCGAGAGCACCGACATCGCGCGCGGCAGGACTAGCGACAACTCTTCAAGCTCCTGATTGACGAAAATCCGAAGAGCCTGGAAGGTGCGCGTCGCCGGATCTTGCCCGGCCTCACGCGACCAGACGGCCGTACCCACGACAGCGGCAAGTTGTCGGGTCGTGAGGACAGGGCCTGCGGCCCGAGCAGCAACAATCGCCTTTGCAACCTGTTTAGCAAACCGTTCTTCGCCATAGTCCCTGATGACCTCCCCGATCTCGCCCTCGTCTGCGACCGCCAGCCACTCGGCGGCGCTCTGCCCCCTGCTCCTGTCCATGCGCATGTCCAGCGGCGCATCGAAACGAAAGCTGAATCCACGCTGCGGGTCGTCCAATTGCGGCGACGACACGCCGATGTCAAGCAACACCCCGTCCACCGCCGCTATGCCCTGCCCCTCGAGCACTGCGGCCACATCCGAAAACTTCGCCCGCACGATGGCAAAACGCGCATCGGCGATGGTTGCCGCCGCTGCCACCGCCTCATCGTCGCGATCGAGCGCCACCAGGCGCCCGCGCGGGCCGAGCCGCTCCAGAATCAGGCGGCTGTGCCCTCCGCGACCGAAGGTGGCATCGACGTAAATTCCGTTTGACCTGTCGCCGCCGCCGGCAGCGTCATCGCTGATGGCCAGTGCGTCAACTGCTTCTTCGAGCAGGACGGTGCGGTGTGTGAAGTCGGGCACGTGTTCACGGGTTCACAGGGAGAAGTTCTCGGTGCCTGGCGGCGGCGCGGCGCTGGCCAGCTTCATCGCGTCAGCAAGCTTGGCTTCCCAGGACGCGGCATCCCAGATCTCGAAGTGGCTGCCCTGGCCGACGACCATGACCTGCTTGTCGAGGCCGGCAAACTTGCGCAGCGCCGGTGATACCAGGATGCGGCCGGCACCGTCGAGCGCCTGCTCTTCGGCGTGACCGAGCAGCAGGCGCTGCCAGGCGCGCGCTTCGACGCTGAAACTGGGCAAAGACTGGATGCGCGCGCGGCGCGGCTCCCACTCGACAAAGGGATAGAGCAGCAGGCAGCCGTCCGGATGCGCGGTAATCACCACCGCGGCGCCGCCGGAGGCGAGTGCGTCACGATGCCTGGCAGGCACGGTAAGCCGCCCCTTGGCATCTAGACTGAGTTCGCTTGCCCCCTGAAACACGCCTGTATCTCCCCCGAGACTGGAATTTTGGCGGGCAGGCTTCGAACAAGGCTCGAATTACCCATTAATTCCCACAAAAACTCACGATTCCCCACTTTAGAGTAAAGAAAACCCTCGGTCAAGCGGGAATTTGCGGATTTTTCTAGTCGGGACAAAGACTTAAGCGTGCTTTTACATGACATGTATGAAAATAATTTTCTTTTAAAACAATGGGGATAGAACACATACCGAAAGTGATTTCGAGAAAAAATGGTTTTTTGCCATTTCCTCGGCCCGATTTGGCTGAAAACCCCGCCAGATCGTGCGCTGCAGCGCCATTCGCCGTCATCGCGTTGTAAAAATGCGACTGTACGAACACTTGTTCGACAGACGAACACAAACCATAATCAGCCGCCGGCATCAGCCAGTCGCAGCAGACGGCGCCGTATCAATGAAGCGCAGAAAAAAAGCACTCTGGCAGGCCGGACACGCCAGCCGGTAGCGTGGAGGAAACAATGCAAAAACCATCGGGTGAATTCCTGCAGTCCTTCGCGCGCGGGCTGTCGGTGATTCGCGCGTTCGGGCCGCACTCGCCGGTGATGACGCTCACCGCCGTGGCCGAAAAAACCGGGCTCACGCGCGCCGGCGCAAGGCGCATTTTGCTGACGCTGCAATCGCTCGGCTATGTTGCGTGCGAAGGACGCGACTTCCGCCTGACGCCGCGCATCCTCGACCTCGGTTACTCCTACCTGTCGTCGATGCCGCTGTGGGATGTCGCCCAACCCATCATGGAAGATCTCGTCGCCGAGGTGCACGAGTCCTGCTCGGCCTCGGTGCTCGAAGGCGAGGACGTGGTCTATGTGCTGCGCGTACCGACCCACCGCATCATGACCGTGGGCCTGTCGATCGGCAGCCGCCTGCCCGCCTACGCCACCTCGATGGGCCGCGTGCTGCTCGGCAGTCTCACCGAATCCGAACTCGACGCCTATTTCGCCAGGGCGAAACTCAGCGCCTTCACGCGGCGCACCGTCACCGACGCGAAGTTGTTGCGCAAGACCATTCTCGCCGACGCGAAAAAGGGCTGGTCACTGGTGGACCAGGAACTCGAGGACGGCTTGCGCTCGATTTCAGTGCCGATCTTCGATGGCCGCGGCCGCATCATCGCCGCCATGAATATCAGCGGCCAGGCGGCGCGCACCAGCGAGGCGCAAATCGTCAGGAATTTTCTGCCCAGGCTCAAGGACGCCGCCGACCGCATCGGCGCGTCGCTGCGGCTGCGGCGCGGCTAGGCCGACAAGACCAAGCGCAAGGTGGCTTGCTCACCGGGGACACCGCTGGCTGTGATGCGGCCACCATGGCGTCCGACCATGCGCTTGAGGATAGCCGGTGCCGATGCCGGTGCCGACACCGGGCGCGCCTGTGGCTGCGAATGGCGCATGCGGACGCGCTGACCTTCCCGGACCTGCTTATTCCGCCGCCGCGCCGGCGGCGAGTTGCAGCAGCGGCGCGCGCACAATGCGCAGCCGCAGGTCTTCGCCGCCGACGCCATTGGGCACCACGGCCACGCGCAGTGCAATGCGCTCGCTGCCGACCTGATCAAGATCAACGCGGCCGATTTGTGGAATGCGGTGCTCGGCGACATTGAGCCGGCACATGATCTTGGCGCGCTCGACCAGGCCGTCGCAAAAATGCGCCGGCACCCGCATGTATTCGAGCATCACCTCGTCGAGGCGGAACCAGACACGCGCACCGCCGGACCCGGCCTCGATGCTGATATCCGACACGCTGCCGCGGTAGGCGTCAACCAGGATGTTGTCGAGCAATTGCGCCGGCGTGTCGCCCGGCCCGCCAGAGAGCTCCTCGAGCACCAGGCCCTGCGTCGCCAGCGCCTCGACCGTGGCGAGTGCCGCCGCGACTGCAGCAGGCGTCGCCGCTGCGTACTCAAAACCTTGCTCCAGCGTTTCCATGGCACCACCTCCGGTTGCCGGCGCGACGATGGCCGCCCGTCATGAATCGTTAACGGCCTCGTGACGGGCAACTTGAGCCATGCCGGCGCGTGCCGCAGCCATTCCGGACGACAGCGGGCCGCGCCGGGCCGCGCCGGGCCACACCGGGCCACATCGGGCCACCCGGGGCGGGAATGCCATAATGCCGCCTACCCTCCCCGCCAGCCACCCCTCCCGGAGCACGCCTTGAGCACACAAAACGAAACAAAAACAATGGCTTTGTTCTGCGATTTCGAAAACGTGGCGCTTGGCGTGCGCGACGCCAAGTACGACAAGTTCGACATCAGCAAGGTACTCGAACGCCTGTTGTTGAAGGGCAGCATCGTCTCCAAGAAAGCCTATTGCGACTGGGAGCGCTACAAGGCCTTCAAGCAGGACATGCACGCCGCAGCCTTTGAACTCATCGAAATCCCCCACCGCAGCATGTCGGGCAAGAACTCCGCCGACATCCGCATGGTCGTTGACGCCCTCGACCTTTGTTACACCAAGAGCCACCTCGATACCTTTGTCATCATCAGCGGCGACTCGGATTTTTCGCCACTGGTCTCCAAGCTGCGCGAGAACAACAAGACGGTGATCGGCGTCGGCGTCAAGAACTCCTCGTCCGACCTGCTGATTTCCAATTGCGACGAATTCATTTTTTACGACGATCTGGTGCGTGAAACCCAGGTGCGCGTGATCCCGGTCAAGAAATCCAAGCCGCTGCGAAAGCGCGCCGCGTCAAAAGGCGACAACGCCGCCGCCGGCGCCACCCCCGTTGTGGTCGAAGCCGAACCCGCAGCCAACGGCGCCGCCAAACCCGAGCAGGGCAAAAAAGAAGAAGCCATCGGCTTTGTCATCGAAACCATAGAAGCCCTGCTCGCCGAGCGCGGCGCCGAGGAAAAAATCTGGGGCTCGATGGTCAAGCAGACGCTGAAACGCCGCAAACCCAGCTTCAACGAACGCTATTACGGCTTCAAGGCCTTCGGCGACCTGCTCGAGGAAGCCAAGGCGCGCAAGCTGCTGGATATCGAGCGCGATGAAAAGTCGGGGGCTTATATCATCAAGGGTGTGATGCACGAGTGATTTGACCGCCGAATGCTTGAGATTTGACGATCAGCCCTACCCAGAACAAGGACCGGGGGGCGACCCAGCGTTTACGAATTTATTCAGAGAACTGGAAGCTGTGACTTGATACCTATCGGACAAGCAGAGTTTCATCGTTCATCTTCGTATCTTCCCAACGAAACGTTCAAGCAGTCCGCCACTGGGCTTTTTTCCGAATTCGATAAATCAGCAACGCGAATATTGCAATTGCCCGATTACGGATTGCACCTCGACATAGAAGAAGGATCCGCCCAGGGACATCGGGGCCAGCACCCTCGTTCGATTTCCTTGAACACATCAGGCGATATCAGCCTGCTTCTCACCCAGCAGCCGCTCCACCTCGCCCGGATCGGCGCGTTCGATGCGACACCCCGTATTGCGCGACTGCGACGGCGAACCCGATATCGGATCGAAAGCGGGGCCGTAGCGCATTGCACTGCCGACGCTGAACAGCGCGGCGCCATGGTCGGGGCCGCGCATTTCCGGATACCACCAGCCGACGCCGGTGGCGACGACATGCGGCGGCACTTCTTCGCTGATGCGCAGCTTGAGCAGGGCCGGACGATCCGACTCGCGCGTGCGGACCCAGACCCAGTCGTCGCGGCCCAGCCTGAGCCGCGCGGCCGCGTCCGGATGGATGCTCAACTCGGGCGCGTTCTTGATCTTGCGCGCCCAGGCGTGCTCGCGGTAACGCGAGTGGTGAAACGCCATGCTGCGGATGCCGGTCATCAGCGTCAGGTCAAAGCCGTCGCCAACCGGCGCGTACACCGGCGGCTTGTAATCGGGCAGCGCGTCGCCGCCGCTGCCGGCAATGCGCTGCGGGTTGAATTCGAATTTCCTGCTCGGTGTCTTGAAGCCGGCCTGGAGGTAATCGCCGTAGCCATACGACAAGGCGTGAAAGCCGCTCACGCGCAAGGCGTCCAGCGTGACGGATGTTCCGGAGAGCGCGTACTCCATGAATTCGCGGTTACTGCGCCATGGAATGACATCGTGCGCCACCAGTCCCAGTTTGGCGAGGCCGTCGCGCAGACCTATGGCGATCGCCAGGTCGGTACGCGCTTCGCCCATGGCCGGCAGGATTTGCTGCGACAGCGAGAGGCAGGGTTCGCTCTGGCCTAGCAGGACTTCTTCTTCTTCGAGCAGCGTGGTCTTGGGCAAAAAATAATCAGCGTACTCGGCTGTGGGCGTCATCTGGTCGCTGGCGACCACCAGCAGGTCGAGTTTTTTCAGCGCCGAGACGGTCCGCGCCATGTCCGGGTAGGTGCAGGCGATGTTGGTGCCGCTGACATACATGGCGCGCACCGGATATGGCAGCCCGGTTTCGATGGCGTCTAGCACCGAGGGGTTGTGGCAGGACTGCGAGTAGGTGTCGCGCCCCGACCACAGCGGATACTGCCTGCCGCCTATGGTTTTGGCTTCGGCCTCTTCGCTCATGCGAAAGTCGGCGTTGTTGATGAAATAGGCGTAGTTGCCGCGATAGCCTGGCATGGTCTTGGCGGCGCGGTTGCTGCCTTCCCGGTCGATATTGCCGGTCAGCGCGAGCAGACAATGAAAGGCCATGGCCGTATGCACGCCGTTTTCCTGTGCGTCTATGCCGTGGCCCAAAATCATGCTGCCGGGCTTGGTGGTGGCGAAGAGGCGTGCCGCGGCTTCGATGTCGGCGGCGGCGATGCCGGTGATGGCGGCCGCCACAGCCGGCGCGTATTGCGCGGCGCGCTCGCGCAAGGCCTCGGTACCCGAACACCATTCTGACACGAAGGCCTCGTCCTGAAGCCCTTCGCTGAGAATCACATGAATCATCGCCAGCGCCAGCGCCGCGTCGGTGCCCGCCCTGGGCGTGAGCCAGTGGTCGGCGAGCTTGCTCACCTGGGTGCGACGCGGATCAATGACAATCAGCTTCGCGCCGCTCGCACACGCGTGCTTGATGTACATCCATTCGACCACGTCGGACTCGGACGGACTCTTGCCGACGACCAGAATGACGCGCGACTTGCGCAACTCATTGCCCGGATTGCCGCCAAAGCCGGTGAGGATGGCCGAGGTGGCGCGGCCGCCGTGGCACATGTCCTGATTGATCATGTAATTGGGCGAACCGAGTGAGCGCAGCAGCAGGCGCACCGCCGTGCCGCGGCTTTGCGTGAAGGTCGCCGAGGCGCCGGCGATGGCCTCACCGCCGTGTTCGCGGATGATGGGGGCGAGACCTGCTGCAATGCCCTCGAAAGCCTCATCCCAACTGATGCGCTCCCACTGCCCGGCGCCGCGCTCCCCGGTGCGACGCAACGGATGGGTGATGCGCCGCGGGCTGTCGCGATTGGCGACCGGCCCGTTGGCGCCCTTGATGCAGAACGCACCCTGCGAGCCCGGGTGGGCCGGGTTGCCGGCGATCTTGATGACCTTGTCGCCGTCAACATGCACCAGCGAACCGCACTGCACCAGGCATTCGGTACAGGTGCTGGGAATGACGCGGACGGCCACGGCGGCTTGAACGCGCGTCGCTTATTCGGGCTTGATGCCCGCCGCCTGCACCACGGCCGGCAGGCGTTTGGCCGCCGCCGCAACGGTCGCAGCCATTTGCTCCGGCGTGTTGGCAATGGGCGCGCTCGAACCTTCGGCTTCAAACAGCTCGCGGAACTTTGTGGTCTGGATGGCGCGCGCCACCGACTGCTGCAAGCGGTTGACGATCTCCGGCGGCGTGCGCACCGGCGCCCACAGGCCAAAAATCAGGGTCGCTTCGTAGCCCTTGAATTCCGCTGTTTCCGCCACCGTCGGCACGTCGGGCAATATCTTCAGGCGCGTAGTGCTGGTCACCGCCAGCGCGCGCAGCCGCCCGGCCTGGATGAAGGGAATGGCCGAATTGACGCCGGAGAAATACACCGGCACCTGGCCGGCGACAACATCGTTGAGCGCCGGACCGCCACCCTTGTAGGGGATATGCACCATGTCAATACCGGCGAGTATTTTCAGTTGCTCGGCGCCAAGGTGCGACAGGCTGCCCAAACTGGAGGACGCATAGCTGACCTTGCCCGGTTGTTCGCGCGCAATACGCACCAGGTCGCGCACGTTCTGCGCCGCAAAGGCCGGATTGACCACCAGCACCATGGGCACCGAGTTGATTTGCGTGATCGGCGTGAAATCGTTGATGGCGTCGTAGGACACGCTCTTGTACATCAGCTTGTTGCCGACGTGCTGATCTATGCCCGTCATCAGGATGGTGTAGCCGTCGGGCGCGGCGCGTGCGACATATTCGGTGCCGATGACGCCGTTGGCGCCTGCGCGGTTGTCGGCAATCACCTGCTGTCCCAACACCAGCGACATTTCAGCGGCGACGCGGCGCGCCAGCACATCGGTCGGACCGCCGGCCGGATAGGGAATCACCATGCGCACCGGCTTGTTCGGAAACGCTGCGGCTGGCGACTGCGCCTGAGCCGACCCCGGCGCCGCCCACGATGACAAGAGCACCAGGGTCAGCGCGACCAGAGACGCAATGCGGGTCAACGCTGAAAATGCGTGCGATACGGGGGAAACATACGCGTGCATGGTCCTGGCTCCAGGTTGGAAACGCCGCCTGTTGACGGCATTTCCGGGGTCATTGTCGGTATCAAACTGCGGGCGGCTGGCGCCGCTGCGCCGGCTGGGACCGAGAGGCTGCTTTTGGTCAGGTCCACTGTATCATGGCTGAATTCATCCGCCCGAATCAGCATCGCGCACGGCCGGTGCGCCTTTGCATTGAATGGCTTCTTCCCGCATGGATTTCAAGAATTTTTCCATCACCAGCCTCATCCTCTCGACCATCGCCTTTTTCGTCGCCCGGCACTACGCCAACCGCACCATGGACGAGAACAGCTTTCCCAAGGGCATGACACGCACGCTGACCGTGCTGATCGTGGCGCTGGCGGTCAGTTACGGCGTCGGCGCCGCGGTGGAGTGGGCGATCACCTGAGTCGCGAGTAACGAGCCCGGCCGTGCCATGGCCGGGTGCCGACGTCGAATTGCCGACTTTACATGCTCGAGTTATTTCTGTACAGTTCATCTGTACACATTGGATGCCGCCATGCCCGTCCCCCGCAAAACCGCAGTCAACGTCACCGAGTTGCGTCAGAACCTTCCCGCCTACCTTGCCGAGGCGCAACAAGGCCGTGAAATCGAAGTCACCTCACGCGGCAAGGTAATCGCCCGCATCGTCGCCGGCGCGGATACCAGCCAGCAGGCGCGCGAGCGCCTGCTGGCTGCGCGCGAGCACTGTCATGTAGGCGATGTACTCAGCCCGACCGGGGCGGCGTGGGACGCCGGGAAGTGATTCTAGTTGACACCCACGCACTGGTCTGTGACGCGCTTGCTCCCGCCCGCCTGTCGGCCCGGGCGCGCAAAGCCATTGAGCAGGGCTTTGCCGGGCGCGAACTCGCTTGCAGCGACATCAGCCTGTGGGAGATCGCCATGCTGGTCGCCTGCGGCCGCCTCGATCCGGGCATGGATGCACGGGCCTTTCTCGAGGACATGATCGCGGCACGGCAGGTGCGCGTGCTGCCGATCACGCCCGCGGTCGCCGTGCTGTCGCAAGCGGATGCGTTCGCGCACGGCGATCCGGCCGACCGGCTGATTGCGGCTACCGCGCAACTGCATCAGGCGGTGCTGGTCACCGCCGACAGCAGGTTGCGCAAGCTCAAGGACATCACGACGATCTGGTGATGCAGGTTTCAGGGGACTGATACCACCGCAGAATGACTCCACCGCCATCACCATCCCCCCGGAGAGCCTCGCCAGGCGGACTTTTCCAGCCACCGCCCTCAGTTGCTGCCCGGTCTGGCGCTCGGTCTGCGCTGCGTTGCCCGCCCGGTCCATGAAGGCGACAAAAGCCGGCTCGTCGCGCACCGCAGTGCGGTAGGGCAGGACGGTACCGAAAAAAAGCCGTAAAAATGTCATTGTCAAGCGTAAGGGCTTTGCCGCGCGCGGCCCAAACCCTTGTCAAGCGGGCATTTCAGGCGCATTGCCGCATGACAAAGCGGGAAAACGCAGCACCGGCGGGACAATTGCACGCTGAAATTTGCCCAAAGTGCACTTAGCGGCGACAATCCCTCCTCTATACAAAACCAATTTCAGCCCGCAGCAATGCCTCTCAAAGAAATCTCCGTCGAGGACCTCAGCTTCGGCATGTTCGTGTCGAAACTCGACCGGCCATGGACCGAGACGCCGTTCATGTTCCAGGGCTTCGTGCTCAACTCGGACAAGCAGCTCGACGCGCTGAAAAAATTCTGCAAGGTCGTTTTCGTCGATCCGGAAAAAGCCGAGTCGTCCAACCGCCCCTCCTCCCCCGAGGAAATCGCCAAGGTGCGCGGCACCACGGTGTACAAGGAGGCGGCCAGCGTCGAGGTCGAGCTGCCGCGCGCCAAGACCGCGATCACCCAGTCCGCGGCCATGGTCCAGGATTTCAGCCGCACGGTGCAGATCCACGGCGCGGTCGACAGCCCGCGCACCAAGGAAGCCGTGGTGCAGATCACCGACAGCGTGGTGCGCAACCCGGACGCCATCGCGCTCTTGACGCGCATCCGCCAGCAGTCGGACGAGATGCTGAGCCGGGCCC
>CAYLPI010000137.1:0-10651 GCA_964385505.1 uncultured Bordetella sp. | reverse complement strand
TTGCTCATTTGGCTTCCTCTGATGTGGGGGATATACAAGGGGGCGTCGCCCCCTTTTTCATAATTGTTTTATGCATGCCTGTCCACGCCGCCGGAAACATCGAGCGTGGCGCCTGTGGTGTACGAAGAAAGCGGCGAGGCGAGGAACATGATCGCCTGCGCCGCCTCGACGGGGCGGCCCAGCCGGCCGAGCGGGATGCCCTTGCCGCGGGCGAGTTCCGCCGTCCAGTCTTCCCAGCTTTGCCCGGGTCTCGCCTGGTCCTTGTAACGGCGCCGCCACTGTCCCGACTCAACCAGGCCGAGCAGCAGCGAGTTGACGCGGATTTTTTTCGGCGCGAGTTCGATGCCCAGCGAATGCGACAAATTGAGCACGCCGGCACGCGCGGCCGAGGTGGCGACCATATGCGGCTCGGGCTGCGCCGCCAGCAGCGAATTGACGCAGACTACCGCGGCACAGGGCGATTTTTCCAGCATCGCCATGAAGGCGCGCAAGGGGCGGATGATGCTGAAAAATTTCAGCTCCAGCTCCTCGCGCCATTCGGCGTCGCCGGTGTCGGCGAATTTCGACACGCGGGCCCGGCCGGCGTTGTTGACCAGCACGTCGGTGCCGCCGAAGCGCTCTCCGACCGCCGCAGCGAAGCCTGCGGTGTCGGTGGCGTCCAGTACATCGCAACGCACGGCGAGCAGGTCGGCCGCGGGAAATTCGCTGCGCAACGCCGCCTCGGCCTCTGCCAGTCGTGCCGCATCGCGTCCGCAAAACGCCACGCGCAGCCCGGCCTGCAACATCAGCCGCACGGTTTCGAGGCCGATGCCCGATGAACCGCCGGTGACGACCCCGACGCGTTGCTCCAGTTGATAGGACAGCGTGTTCATGCGGCGACCTCGGTCGGACGGTAATTGAGCCGGTGCGACAGTTGCGCCGCGGCGGCGAGTACGCGCCGCACCAGCTTGTCGCGCATTTTTGGTTCGATTGCCGACTGCGGCACGCTGAGGCTGATCGCGGCGATGACCTTGCCGTGGCCGTCACGCACCGGCGCGGCGATGGCCGAGATGCCGTTCTCGAAAAAGGATTCGCTCACCGCGTAGCCGAGCGCGCGGTCGCCGGTGAGCAGCTTTTTCAGCTCGCCGAGGTTCTTCGGTGTCTGCGGCGTGTGGGCGGGCAGCCGCGCCTCCGGATACATGGCGCGCAGCGCCTCGTCATCCATCGCGGACAGGAAAATGCGCCCTAGCACCGTCGCGTGCGCCGGCATGCGCGTGCCCACCTGCACGTTGCTGGCAAAGGTCGAGGCGACGCTGGCGCGCACCACGAACACCACATCGCGTCCGTCGAGGGTCGCCAGTTGCGCGGCAAAGCCGGTGTCATCGCGCAGCGACTCGATGACGGGACGGGCCATTTCACTGATATCGAGCGAGGCGATGTATTCGAAACCGAGGCGCAGCACGGCGGGTCCGAGACGGTACTGGCCCTCGCTGCGTTCTACAAAGCCGAGCAGTTGCAGTGTCTGGATGATGCGAAATACCGTCGAGCGCGGCACCTTGAGTTCGCGCGCGATATCCGGCGCCGACCAGCGCGTGTGCTGGCGGTCGAACAGTTGCAGCAGGCGCAGGCCGCGTTCCAGTCCGGGTACGTTGTAGCGTTCGTCAGCCATGTCAGGCCGTGTCCTTTGTCAGCAGGCGGTTCACCAGTATTTCGTTCACCACGGGCGGCGCATCGATATACGAGGCGTGGCCAAGATCCGCCAGAGTCTGGTATTGCGCATGCGGGAATTCAGCGGCGATGAGCCGGCAGCCCTGCTCGGGCGTGATGCGGTCTTCGCTGCCGCAGGCCACCAGCACCGGACCGCGGTACAGCGCGGCGTCGCCGGCGATGTCGCCATTGGCGAGCATGCGCGCCGCCTGGGCGTAGCCGCCCGGGTTGAGCTGGCTCGCGTTCCAGATCACCAGGGCGCGCGCCTCATCCGTCGCTTTGGGGCCGAGCAGTGCCGGTCCGCGCTGCCTCGCGTGTTCGGCCGGGCCCAGCCTGTCCATCAGGGCGAGGCGGTCATCGAGTTTTTGCCGGCGCAGTTCGGAATCGGCATGGTGGTAACCGCGCGCCGGATTGAGCAGCACCAGGCGGCTCACCTTGCCGCCATGCCGCGCCGCAAAGGCGGTTGCGACCAGTGCCCCGAGCGAATGGCCGACCAGCGTGAACTGCGCGATGCCCAGCGCTTCGAGCAGGCCGGCGAGCGATGCAGCGTAATCAGCGGCGTGCGGCGCGTCGCCGGCCAGCGGCGTGCTGTTGCCATAGCCGGGCGCATCCCAGGCAATGACGCGGTGCGTCGCGCCCAGTGCGGCCAACTGGTGCAGCCATGAGCCCGAGCCCGAACCTATGCCGTGCAGCAACACCAGAGCCGGCTGGCCGGTGTGACCGGCTTCGCGCCAGCACAGCGCAGAGCCGTTCGGGGACAGCGTGCGCGGCGGGTGCGCGGCGGCCAGTGCGGCGAGGGCGGGCGGCAGTGCCGCCGCGCTGGAGAGTGTTTCAGCCACGATGCGCGAGACCCGGCAGTCCCGCCTCAGCCGCGCTTGATTTTTGCGAGCGGGTGGTCGGGCGGGTAAGTCGGCGTGACCGGCTTGGGTGCGCCCAGCATCACGCACATCAGCGCATCCTCGTCGCCGATGTTGATTTCACCGCGATACACGCCTGGCGGCACCGAAATCAGGTCACGGTCGTTCAGTACCGACTCCCAGCGTTCGCCGTCTTTTTCGCAAATGACCTTCATCTTGCCGCGGATCAGGAAGAACACCTCTTCGACATCGGTGTGCAGGTGCATCGGACCCTCGTGGCCTGCCGGGATAACCATGGTCGAAAAGGTGAAGTGCTCCGAGGGCACGGTGTTCGAGTCGGCGGCCACACCGGTGCCGCCGGTGCCGACGTAACGCATTTGCGCGCGGCGGTACTTCGGGTCGAAATCGGCCTGGAACTTCAGCGCGTCCCAGTCGTAACGGCGCGTCTGGTAGCGCGCCACGCGCGATTCCAGCCATTGCGCGAAAGTCTGGTCCGCCTTGCGGTCCGTCGTGGAGGCCTGCAGTGTTTGCGGTGCGGCGTCGCCCATGTCGTTCTCCTTCGGTAGGTGTTGGTTCGTCAATTCATTACAAAGCCGCCGTTGACCGGCAGCAACTGCCCGGTAACGAAGCTCGCGGCATCAGACAGCAGGAACATCACCGCGCCGCAGACATCGTCCGGATGCTGGGCGCGGTTGATGGCGCGGCCGTTGACATACAGTTCGTGCCGGTCGGCCGGCACGTACTCGGTCGCCTCGACCAGGGTCAGCCCCGGCGCGACGCAGTTGACGGCGATGCCAAAGGCACCCAGTTCGCGCGCCATCGAGCGTGACATCGAAATAATCGCACCCTTGCTGGCGACGTAGTGCATCAGCCGCGGTGCGCCCCACAGCGCGGTGTCGGAGGCGATGTTGACCACCTTGCCCCGGCCGGACTGCTTGAGCCAGGGCATCGCCGCGCGCGTGGCAAGCCAGGTGCCGCGCACATTCACCGTCATGACGCGGTCCCAGGTGGCGGTGTCGATGTCGTCCATGGTCTTGCCGCCGATGCCGGTGGCGATGGCGCCGTTGTTGACGATGCCGTCGATGCCGCCGAGCGCGCCGGCACAGGCCGCCATGCCCGCTTCGATCGATTCGGGCGAGGCAAGGTCCATGGCGGCGAAATGGGCGCCGGTTTCGCGCGCCGTTTCACGACCGCGATCGGCAAGGATGTCGGCGATGGCAACCCTCGCGCCTGCGGCGATGGCCGCCTCGGCAAAGGCGCGGCCGAGGCCGCGGGCTCCGCCGGTGACGACGATGTTCTTGTCCTTGAGCAGCATGGTGCGGGGTCTTTGCTCAGGCTGCGGCGGTGGCGGAGGGTTTGGCCGCGGCATCGAGGGCGGCAAGCTGTGCCTCGGCTTTTTGCTCGAACATGCGGCGCACCCGCGCCATGCCGGTGTCGTGCTGGTACAAAAATTCGTTCTGCCGCGCGTTGGGTGCAAGGTTTTCCAGCACCACATGGTCCTGCTCGAGTACATCCCAGTGCAGGCCTTCGAGGCGGTTGCGGTACAGGAAACGCCAGGTGTCGCGTTGCCAGCCGCTGACCTTGCGGCAGCGCCAGAAAAACACCTGAACGTGCGTTTCGTCTATGGGGGTGGCGTAGCCGACGATGTAAAACGAGCCGCCGGGGCCGTGTTTTTTCTGGTACGGAATGGACAGGCGCATCCACATGCTGCCGGTGTCGGCGAGTTCGACCCAGTCGAAGTTGACCTCGCGCTGGCCGATTTTTTCGAACATGATGCCGTCGGGGGTTTTGCGCACACGCATTTCGGCCTGCTTGTCGCCCATCGCCATGGAATGCGACCTGGCGTGCAGGTAGGCGCCGTGCATCGGGTCCATGACGTTATCGACGGCGTACTGGTAATTGCATTCCCACATTGCGGTGCACAGCATCGAGGCCCAGTCCTCCGAGGCCAGTTGCTCCGGCAGTTCGAGTTTGGGTGGTTCGGGGTGCAGGGCGTCGCCGAAATAGACGAATATGCCGCCGCGCGCCTCCTGCACCGGGTAATGCTTGAGGCATTGCTGGCCTTCGAGCGGGCAGCCTTTGACCGCAGGCACGTTGGTGACGGTGCCGCTGCCGTTGATCTCGATGCCGTGGTACCAGCAGGCGACGCGGTCGCCGAGGTTCCAGCCTAGCGACAGGCGTGCGCCGCGGTGCGGGCAGCGGTCTTCAATGGCGTGCAGAGCGCCGTCGCGGTCGCGCCACAGCACGATGTTTTCGCCCAGGCGGGTGATGCCCAGCGGCGCCTCCTGCAGCCGCCACGAGGACAGCACCGGGTACCAGTAATTGCGCAGGCCGGTGGCGAGCAGGGTGCCGACGCGTTCTTTGATCGCTTCAGTCATGTTGATCTCCCGAGCAGGAAATATTGTGCGTGGATTGCATGGATGCGGTCCGTTTATACGGTCTGATGCTGTGCGCGCGGCACCCAGTGCAGCACACGCCGTTCGGCCAGCACCACCGCGCCGTAGGCGGCGATGCCGATGATGGTGAGCATGATGATGGCGACGAACACCATCGCCGTGTTGCCCTGGCCCTCACCGAAGGTCAGCAGGTAGCCGAGGCCCATGTTGCCGCCGACCAGCTCGCCGACGACCACGCCGATCACCGCCAGCGTGGCGCCGATGCGCAGGCCCGAAAACAGCGGCGGCAGCGTTGTCGGGTACTCGATCATGCTGAAAATCTGCCAGCGCGAGGCCGAGAACGAGCGCCCGAGGTTGACAAGGTCGGGGTCCACCGCACGAATCGCCGTCAACACGTTGACCATCACCGGAAAGAACACGATGAGGATGGCGACGAGGATTTTCGGATAGACGGTAAAACCCATCCACATCACGAACAGCGGTGCGAAGGCTACCTTGGGCGCAATCTGCAGCGCCAGCAGATAGGGCGAGAGCACCAGCTCGGTCTTGGGCGAGACCCCCAGCGCAAAGCCGATGATCATGCCGAGCAGGGACCCGAGTATGAAGCCCGCCACCACTTCGAGTGCGGTGATGCCGGTGTGGGTCATCAGCTTTTCGTTGGCCAGCATGCGCAGGAATTCGGCCCATACCTTGGTCGGCGGCGGCAGGATGAATTCCGGGATGTTCGCCAGACCCGGCAGCCACTGCCATGCGGCGAGGAATATCACCAGCACGGCAAGGCTGGCCGCGACCATGCCGGCGGTGAAGCTGCTGTTTGCCGCGGCGTTGCTCATATCGCGTTGCTCATAGTGACTTGCTCATGCTGGGTATCCGGGGTCGGCCGTCGCAGTGGGGTGTTCGAGCAGGGATGTTCTAGATATGTCCGGCGGTTTCGGGTTCGCCGATATGCAGCAATTCCATCAGCCGCGCGACGTAGGAGCCCACTTCAGGCAGGCGCCGGCGCTGCATCGGGTCGTCGCGGTGGGGCAGGTCAACGACGATTTCCTCGATGATGGTGCCGGGACGGCGGCTCATCACCAGCACGCGGTCGGACAGCGCGATGGATTCCACCAGGTCGTGGGTGATGAACAGCGCGGTCTTTTTTTCCTCGGCCAGCGTGCGCGCGAGGTCCTGCTGCAGGATCATCTTGGTCTGTGCGTCGAGCGCCGAAAAGGGCTCGTCCATCAGCAACACCAGCGGATCGACGGCGAGGGTGCGCGCCAGCGCCGCGCGCTGGCGCATGCCGCCCGAGAGCTGGTGCGGGAAGTGGTTTTCAAAACCGCCGAGGTGGCATTTGGTGATCAGCGCCAGCGCCTTTTCGCGCCGCTCGGCGGCGCCGGCGCCCTGGATCTCCAGGCCGAGCTCGACGTTGGCGCGAATGCTGCGCCAGGGCAGCAGCAAGTCCTTTTGCAGCATGAAGGCGACCTGGCGGTTGGGGCCGGTGACCTGTTTGCCATCGACATGCACCACGCCCTCACTGGGCAGGTAAAGTCCCGAACCCATGTTGAGCAGCGTTGACTTGCCGCAGCCCGAAGGGCCGATCAGCGACACCACTTCGCCATCGCGGATGGCGAGGGTGACGTTTTTCACCGCGGTGACGGTCTCACCACTTTGTCGGGAGCCGAACACCTTGGTGACATTGTTGAAGTCGATGCGGACGGCGGCGCTGTCCATTACGCTTTGCCGAGTTCGCGCATCACCGCCTGGAAGCTTGCCTCGGTCCAGGGCGCGCCGTCGGGCGCACGCCCGCCCAGCTCGTTGAGCCTCGCCACCACCGCCGGCAGGTCTTCGATGCCGGCGACGAACACCTGTTCGAGCAGGTCGCCAAGCTGGTTCTCGAAGGCGGTGGGCGGCGCGGCACGGTGCTGCCATACGATGTTTTTGATGTCGGCAATTTTCTCGACCGAGCCCTTGTGCGCATCGGGGCTGAGCGGCGAGCCCTTCATGGCGAGGTAGGGGTTGTAGTCCATGTTCAATCCACCTTTACGAAAATGCGGTCGTCTTCGATGCGCAACGGATAGACCTTGAGGTCGCGCCCGCCCGGCCCCGCCGTGCATTTGCCGCTGCTGATATTGAAGCGCGCGGCGTGCAGCGGGCACTCGATTTCACCGTCCATGACAAAGCCCTGCGACAGCAGCGCGTAGGCGTGGGGGCAGATGTCCTCGAGGGCGTAATATTGACCGTCGAGGACATAGACCCCGACGTCCTTGTCGCCGGCCTTGATGGTGAGCGGCATGTCCTCGGACACATCGCCGGTGCTCCCCGCCGGATGCCATTCACCACCCGGATCTGCCGCCTTGGTATCGTCGTTCATCGGATCGCGCTTTCACTCTTTCACTGCGTTTCACTGCGATTGACTGAAGGATGTTCGGCTGAATGAATCGGTGGACCGTGTCGCAAAGCCGTTGCAGCACCGCTGCGCCGGGATTTTCCAAATATAAAACGTAAAAATCATGTTTTATATATGGAACGTTGGTTTGCATGTGAAACGATGGTAGCATAAGCTGCAAGGCTGTCAAGCCGCATCGCAACAACTTTTTACCCCCTCTTTTTGGAAGAAAATCATGCGCCGACCCCTGAACCGCTTTTTGCGTCTGGCCACACTCTGCGTCGCCCTCCTGCCGTTCGCGGCGACAGCGCAGACGGCTGCGGCCTACCCGGCCAAACCCATTCGTCTCGTTGCCCCCTTCCCGCCGGGCGGACCGATAGATCTGCTGTCGCGCCTGCTCGGCGAAAAACTGCAGCAGCGCTGGGGCCAGCCGGTGATTGTCGAGAACAAGCCCGGTGCCGGCGGCAACATCGGCATCAAGGCGGTGGCCGACGCCGCGGCAGACGGCTACACCCTGCTGGTGGTGCCGGCGGGCAATATCACCATCAATGCCACGCTGATGAAGGACTTGCCCTTTAACTGGGACCGCGACTTTGTCGCCGTGACCAAGATCGCCACCGCGCCCAATATCCTCGCGGTACACCCGTCGGTCAGGGCGCTAACGGTGCAGGAGCTGATCGCGCTTGCCCGTGCCCAGCCGGGCAAGCTGAGTTACGGCTCGCCGGGCATCGGCAGCGGCCTGCACCTGGCGGGCGAACTGTTCCGGCGCGAGGCCGGCATCGACATCGTGCACATTCCCTACAAGGGCACCACCCAGGCCATGAACGACCTGATGGGCGGGCAGCTCGCCATGATGTTCGGCGCCATGCCGACGCTGCTGCCGCAGATCAAGGCGGGCAAGCTGCGCGCACTGGCGGTGACCAGCGCGCAGCGCGCGCCGGCCGCGCCGGAGCTGCCGACCATTGCCGAGTCCGGCCTCGCCGGCTTTGATGTCAGTTCCTGGTACGGCGTGATGGCTCCGGCGGCCACGCCGCGCGATATCGTGGCGAAACTGCAGAACGAGATCGCGCTCATCGTCGCGCTGCCCGAGGTCAAGGCCGGGCTTGAGTTGCAGGGGCTTTATCCGGTGGCGAACAAGCCGGATGCATTTGCGGCGCAAATCCGCGCCGAAACGACGCGCTGGGCGCGCGTGATACGCGAGGCCGGCATCAAGGCCGAATGATCGCGCTCCTGCAATCTTTGCGGTAACCGCCCCATCGGTGTACGCGCCCGCGCCCACTCTGCGAATAACGTGCACCGAAGCGCTGATGCGGCATATCTTTGCGCTGAACTTGGCTACAATGCGTGCTTTCTTAACGCACGGACACACCAGCATGCCAAGCAGCAAAAAGACCGGCACCGGCAAAAAAACGGTGGCGAAAAAAGCAGTCGCGAAGAAAAGCAAATTGCTGTTCGCGGTGCGCAACTCGAAGATTCACGGCAAGGGCGCGTTCGCGCTGGTTGACATCCGCAGGGGCACGCGCCTGATCGAGTACGTCGGCCGCCGCATCCCCGAGAGCCTCGCCGACGAGGTCTATGCGGAAGAGGACGGCAAGCCCTCGCACACGTTTTTGTTTTCCCTCGACAACGGCGATGTCATCGACGCCACGGTCGGGGGCAACAGCTCGCGCTGGATCAACCACTCCTGCTCGCCCAATTGCGAAGCAGAGGGCAGGATGATCAAGGGCAAGGAACACATCTTCATCAAGGCCATCCGCAACATCAAGCAGGGCGCTGAACTCGCCTACGATTACAGTTTCGAGTTCGATGAGCCGCACACTAAAAAGCTGGAGCAAAAATACGCCTGCCGCTGCGGCTCGCCAAAGTGCCGCGGCACCATACTGGTGACCAAGGAGCCGAAAAAGAAGGCGAAAAAGGCGGTCAAGGTTAAGAAGGTGGCCAAAAAGACGCTGACCAAATCGACCCGCAAAACGGCCGGGAAAGTCGTCGGGAAAAGCGCGAAAAAAGCCGGATAGGCTGCGCGCGCGCCGGACGCAACAGCCCGGCGCCGTCCCCGTCAGGAGGCTTTTTTTGCCATGGCGGCCGCCGACTCCTGGTACACCGCGCGCGCCGCGTCAATGCCGGCGCCGCGCGTGAGCCTGAAGCCCTCGGCGGCCAGCACCGTTTCCAGTGCCCCCAGCGTCACCAGCACGGCGTCCTTGCGCGCGTTGTAACCCATCGCGCCGATGCGCCAGATGCGGCCCTGCAACTGGCCGAAGGACGTGCCGATCTCGATGTTGAAGTCATTGAGCAATCCGCTGCGCACGCGCTCGCCGTTGACGCCCTCGGGGATCCATACGCCGGTGACATTGGGCATTTTGTTGGCCTTGTCGCCGAACACCTTGAGACCCATCGCCTCAATGCCCGCGACCACCGCGCGGCTGCCGGCGGCATGGCGTGCAAATACCTGCGGCAGGCCTTCGCGCAGCATGATGCGCGCGCATTCGCGCGCGCCGTAGAGCATGGTGGTCGCCTCGGTGTGGTGGTTGAGCGCCTTGTCCGACCAATAGTCCATCACCATCGCGAGGTCAAAGTAATTGGTGCCGATGATGCGGCCCCTGCCGGCGATGTAATCGGCCGTCTGCAGGCCCTCTTCGATATGGCGGCGGCCGTAAATCACCGCGGCGGCACCGTCCGACAGTGTTACCGGCGCCGCACCAGAGGGGCCGGCCAGACATTTTTGCAGGCCTCCGGTCACGGCATCGATTTCCCAGGCGTCCACCGGCAGCGGCGTGCCGCCGATCGAGGCGGTCGCGTCCACCTGCAGCAGTACGCCGTGGCGGCGGCAGATATTGCCGATCTCGGCCAGCGGTTGCAGCATGGTGGTTGAGGTGTCGCCCTGGCACAGCGCCAGCAGGCGCGGTGAGTGCTTCCTGATCGCCGCTTCGATGACCTCGGGCGTGAACACCGTACCCCATTCGCATTCGATGACGCGCACGTCGGCGCCGATGCGCCGCGCAATCTCGGTTTTCAACTGGCCGAAGCGGCCGAAGCTTGCCACCAGCACGCGCTCGCCCGGTTCGACCAGCGAGGCCATCACCGCCTCTATGGCCGCGCGTGCGGTGCCGTCGATGATGAAAGTCTGTTGGTTGCGCGTCTCGAACACGCCGCGATACAGCGCCATCGTCTCATGCATGTAACGGCGGAACTGCGGGTCGAACTGGCCGAGTAGTTGCGCCGACATGGCGCGCAGCACGCGCGGGTCGGCGTTGATCGGACCGGGGCCCATCAGCAGCCGGGGCAGGGGATCGATATCGTCGTAGAGGTCCATATTCTTGTCTTTGTCTTTGTCACCCTCATCGGGC
>CAYLPI010000136.1:0-10684 GCA_964385505.1 uncultured Bordetella sp. | reverse complement strand
GCGCGACGCTGCGTCGCGCGATCCACCCACCGCAAATCCGCCACTGGACGAGGCGATCAGTCGCCTACGGCGCGCTCAAAACGAAAGCGGCTCATCACCTGCTGCATCGACTGCGCCAGTTGCTCCAGAACGTCGGCCGAACCGGCGATCGAATTAACGGCGACGGCGTTCTCGCCGCTCATCTGCGCGACCCGTTCGACGTTGTGGGCGATCTGGCTCGATGCGATCGACTGCTCGGCCAGTGCGCTCGATATGTCAGTCACCGCACCGAGCACCTTGCTGGTGCCATCGCTTATTTCGCGCATGCTGTCGCCGGCCCCGCGCGCCGTGGACACACCTTCGGCGACGCGTGCACTCCAGTGTTCCATGTGCGTGACGGCCTGCCCGGTCCCGTTCTGGATCGCCTGCACCATCGCGGCGATCTCCTGCGTCGACTGCGTCGTGCGCTCCGACAGCTTGCGTACCTCGTCTGCGACGACTGAAAAGCCGCGGCCCTGCTCGCCGGCGCGCGCGGCCTCGATGGCGGCGTTGAGCGCCAGCAGGTTGGTCTGGTTGGCGATTTCCTGGATGACGGTGACGATGCTCGAAATCTGTCCCGAATGCTTGCCCAAATCGCGGATGATCTGCGTCAACTGCACGGTCGAATCGGCGATTCCGGCCATTTCCCCCGCAGTCGATTGCACCGCCATATTTCCCTGCGCGGAAAGTTCGCCCGAATGCCGTGATATGCGCAGCGCGTCGTTGGAGTGCGCCGCGACCTGACCGATGCTCACCGTCATCTGCTGCACCGACGCGGTCATCGATGAAGCCGCCTCGGTTTGCTGCCCGGAACTGACGGCAATCTGGTGCGAGGACGCAGAGAGCGCGGCGGCAGCGGCCGAAATCTGTTGCGAACCGCTGCTCACCTGGGTTATTACGCCACGCAGGTTTTCCTGCATCTGACGGATTGCCGCGAGCAGGCTGTCGGATCGCTGCGGCGGAATTTCCACCGACAGATCACCGGCGGCGATGCGATGAGCCACGGACGAGGCATAAACCGGCTCGCCACCGAGCTGGCGCAACAGGCTGCGCGCGATCAGTGTAAACGGCACGGCGGTAAAGGCGACCCCAAGCACCGTGATCACGGCAAACGCCCATAGCACCATCTGATAAAGGCTGCGGGTCTGTTCGGTTTGCTTTGCCGCCTGCCTGGAAAACTGTGTTTCCAGCGCTTGGGTGAACCTGCCCAACTCGCCGGCCAGCGCAACATCGACGCTGCGCAATTCCCGGTCGAGGGTCATCGCCGACGAGACCGCGTTGAACGGCTCATAGCGCTGGAGGCCGTCGGCAAGCTTTGCCGCGACCCCGGCATGCGTCGCGGCGAGCGTTGCGGAGTATGACTTTTCCATGCCGATCAGGGGCAGGACCCGGCCGAGTTTGGTCAGCTCATCCTGGACTTGCCGGCCCTGCGCTTCGAAAGCCGCAAGATGCGTCGCGAGATCGTTCGGATCGCTGCCACGCAACATCACGTTCTTCCACTCCTGCACCTGCTGCCGGAATGCGGCGCGGGCCGACGTCGCGTGTCCCAGGGCCGACAATTCGACGCGCTGGCGCTCCAGCAACCCGGTCGTTTGCGTGCTCTGATAGCGGACGCCGAGGATGCCGGCGACGCCGCCGGCGACCATCACCGCAGCGAGCAGGCAGCCGAGCCAGGTAAAGCGCTGACGGATCGTGCTGTTCTCAAAAAACGTATTCATATCGTCCTCGAAAGTCGGGGGTGTCGGCCAATATTTTTCGACCGATAACACTTGCAAACCGCAGTCGGATCGCAATCGGATCGCAATCAGATTTTGCCCTCAAGCAATTCACTCAGGTCGAGCACCAGCACCAGCACACCTTCTCCCGACAGTGTCGCGCCGGCGACCCCGTGCGGTTTCATGCCAGCGAGCGGCTTGATCATCACTTCGGCCTGCCCCGACACCGCGTCAACGCCCAGAATCAGCCTGGTGTCGCCAAGGTTGACCACCACGCCGTAAGCGCCCACCTCGCCGGAGCCACGATCCAGCGCCGCGCCCAGATCAACCACCGGCAGTACCTCGCCGCGAACGACAATCGCCGGCCGGCCGGAAACATACTGCAGGCGTTCGCGTCCGATCTCAATGACTTCGCGCACCGCGCCCAGTGGTATGGCAAAAGGCTGCCCGCCCAGCTTGAGCATCAGCACCGGCAGGATCGCCAGCGTCAGCGGCAGGGTGATGGTCATTTTCGTGCCCTGCCCCGGGGTCGACGCGATATCGATGCGTCCCTTCAGCCTTGAGATGTTGGTTTTCACCACATCCATGCCGACACCGCGGCCGGACACGTCCGAGACCTCGGTCTTGGTCGAAAATCCCGGCAGGAAAATCAGGTTCAGGCTCTGCCTTTCGTCCAGCAATGCCGCCTCTTCGTGGCTGAGCAGGCCTTTTTCGATGGCCTTTTCGCGGATCATTTCGGCGCGCATGCCCTTGCCGTCATCGGTGATTTCAATGACGATCTGGTCGCCGGCCTGCGCCGCAGACAGGCGCACCGTGCTCTTCGCCGGCTTCCCGGCGGCCAGCCGCTCGGCCGGCGACTCGACACCGTGATCGACCGAGTTTCTGACCAGGTGAACCAGCGGATCGTTGAGTTCCTCGAGGATGGTCTTGTCCACCTCGGTGTCTTCACCCAGCAATTCGAGTTCGATGTCCTTGCCCAATTGCCGCCCAAGGTCACGCGCCAGCCGGATGTACTTCTGGAAAACGCGCCCCACCGGTTGCATGCGCGCTTTCATCACCGCGCTCTGCAAATCGCCGACCAGCATGTCCAGCTCGCCAGTGGCGGCCTCGAGCGCTTTTGCCGCCTCGCTGTCGCGCTGCGTCCCCTTCAGCGCCGCCGCGAGGCAGGCGAGGCGGGTGCGGGTCAGGCCGATTTCCCCGGAAAGGTTGAGAATCTGGTCGAATCGTGCGGTGTCGATGCGAAGCGTCGTCTCCTTTGCTGCTGTGGCAGGCGCCGCACGCACGGGGGCCGAAGCCGGCTTTGCCGCCGTAGCGGGCCGGGGAACAGGGATCGGCTCCGTCGCTGCTCGGGGCGCCGCCTCACCGGCAGGCGCTGACGCCGGAGCGGGATCCGGTTTGTTCAACGGCCTGCCGGTTACGGCGGCATAGAAGGAAGCCCAGTCAGGGCCGGTAAGTTTTTCGGGCACCACCGCGGGTTTGGCGATGGCTGCAGCTTGCGGCGCCAGCGCAACTGGTGTCACCGGCGCCGGTGCGGCGACGGATGGAAGGGCCGGAACAGCGCCCCCCTCTGCGGCAACACGCAGAGCCTCGATCAGGGAACGCGGGGCCGGCTCGGGCATACTCATGCCGGCCATTTCGTCGAACATGCGCCTTACTTCGCCGGTGGCATCGAGCACGATGTCGAGCAACTCGGCGCTCAACGACAGTTTTCCGCTACGCAACAGGTCGAAAAGATTCTCGGTCTTGTGGCACAACTCCACCAGCGGACCGGCATCGAGAAAACCGGCACCGCCCTTGATGGTGTGAAAGCCGCGAAACACGACATTGATCAGTTCAGCGTCATCCGGCCGCTGTTCGAGCTCGACCAGTTTGATGTCCACGTCGCACAGCATCTCTCCCGCCTCGGCGAGAAAGTCCTGCAGCAGATCCTGAGATTCGGCGAATGCACTCATGACTTGACCATCAGAAGCCGAGGCTCTCCAGCAAGTCATCGACCTGCTCCTGGCCGTTGACGATGTCCGAACGCCCGTCTGCATTGACCACGGGTCCGGTGAGGAAGCCCTCGTCTCCGGACGGCCTTTTTTCGGGCGGCGTCGTCTCGAGCAGCAAGGCAAGGAGGTGTTGCTCCATTACGCGCGCCAGACCGACGACGCGGTTGATTACCTGGCCGGTCAGATCATGGAAATCCTGCGCCATCATGATTTCAGTCAACTGGGCGTTGGTCGCCGTGGTCTCCGCCGGCAGGGTTTTCAGAAAAGCGCGCGTTTCCGCAGCGGTGGCCTTGAACTCCTCGACATCAGCGTCGCCGCTGTAAACCCGCTCCCACTTTGCAGCGAGTTTTTCGCCACTGTCCTGCAACCGGTCCTGGTGAACCTTGCCGGTCTCGACTGCCTGCAAGGCGCGATCGGCGGCCTTGCCGGTCAGTGTAGCGATATAGGCAAGCCGGTCCCGCGTATCGGGCAGCGTGTGCATCGCCGACTCGACCGCCTTGTCATAGCCGAGTTCACGCAATGCGTCATGCAGCGTGCGCGTGAGGTGTCCGATGCGATGAAACACATCCTGGCCCTTGTCAGCAGAAGGTGCGTCTAGTGCGGACTGCGCCACGGCCGCCACCGCCATGACTTCGCTGGCCGGTGGCACGGCCTGCGCCTGGGTTTCCGGCGCGGGCGCCGCAACCGCATGGCCGGCCTGACTGCGCGCTTCGCTACTCACTTGATCAAACAGCGCTTCGAGATCATCCTCCGCCGCCACCGCGACGGGTGCGGGCGTCTCGGTCTTGGTCTCGGTCTTGGTCTTGGTCTTGGCCGCGTCCATCACCGCCTGCGCCTCGGCGCTGGCCTGGTCAAACAACGCCTGCAGGTCTGAATTATCGCCCATGGCATTACCCCTTCATCTTCTCGATGATCTTGTTCAGCTTGTCCTCCAGCGTCGCCTTGGTGAAGGGTTTGACGATGTAGCCGCTGGCGCCGATCTGGGCGGCGGTGATGATGTCCTCCTTTTTCGCCTCCGCGGTGACCAGCAGGACGGGCAGTCCTTTGAGCCCCTCGTCGGCGCGAATGGAGCGCAGCAGCTCAAAGCCGTTCATGTTGGGCATGTTCAGGTCACTGACGACAAAATCGAAGGCACCATCCCTGAGCTTGGCCAACGCCATCGCACCGTCCTCGGCCTCGTCGGCGTTCTGGTAGCCGATCTCCTTGAGCAGGTTTCTGACAATGCGGCGCATCGTCGAAAAATCATCAACGATCAGAAATTTCATATCAGTAGCAGCACTCATGCAGCCTCCTTGCGATTACGTAACATGCCGGTAATAGCGCCGGCGAGTTCTTCAAAATGAAATTTGGCGACATAGGCATCGACGCCGACTTGTTGACCCAGTTTGCGATTGGCGATGGACGACAACGACGAATGCATCATCACGGGGATGCCTTCGAAACGCCGGTCGGCCTTTATGTGGCGGGTCAGGACATAGCCGTCCATTTCCGGCATCTCGGCGTCGACCAGCACCAGGCCAAGTCTGCGCCGCAGCGGTTCACCATCCAGTTCCGCCTGTGTGGCGAGGGCCTGCAGCCGTGTCCATGCCTCCTGGCCGTTGTGCGCCTGCTGATGCGGCAGGCCCATCTGCTCCAGCACCTGGACGATTTTCTTGCGGGCGAGCGCCGAATCGTCGGCGAAAAATATCGGCAGTACCTTGTCTGAAGGAATCGCGTCGAGCTTGCCCGGATTCACCTCACCCATCACGTCCGAGAGGATTTGCTCCACGTCAAGTATGGACACCAGCTTTCCGTCGGGCAGTTCGGTGATTGCCGTGACCAGGCCGTGCCCGCCCGCAGCTAGCGCCGCGCCCGGCGCCTTCACCTGTTCCCAGTCAACGCGCACGATGCGGTCCACATCCTTCACAAGAAAGGCCTGCGTGCTGCTCGAGAATTCGGTAATGATCAGCTTTCCGCCCTCGCTGTGGCGGGGCATCCCGACGCAGGCGGCGAGGTTGATCACCGGAATGATGCTGCCGCGCAGGGACACGATGCCGTCCACGCTCGGGGGCATGTTCGGTGTCGCGGTGATGGCGCGGATTTCGCATACCTCACGCACCTTGAACACGTTGATGCCGAAGGTTTCCGCTCGGCCCATGCCGAACAGCAGCAGTTCCATTTTGTTGGAGCCGGCCAACCGCGCCTTCTCGTCGATCAGATTCATCAGTCGTGAGTCATGTGTTCCCATTGCGGGCTCCCGGTTACGGCTTCACCGCTACAGGTGCGGCGGATGCCGACGCTGGTGCGGCCACTTCGTTCGCTTCATCAGCATCTGCGCCGGAGGGGGCAAGGCCTCCCGAGCTGACCTGCTCCTCTGTCTGCTTGTTCATCACCAGGATGGTGATGCGCCTGTTGGTCGGGTGCAGCGGGTTGCCGCGGTCAAAAGGCACCGAGGCCGCAAGCCCCACCACACGCATGATCTTGGCCTCGTCCATGCCTGCAGCGACCAGTTCCCGTCGCGACGCATTGGCACGATCGGCCGACAGCTCCCAGTTGCTGTAAAACTTTTCACCATTGGCATACAGTGCCGCGTCGGTGTGCCCGGAGAGCGTGATCTTGTTGTCCACCCCGTTCAGCAGCTTGCCGATCTCGCGCAGGATTTCGCGGGTGTACTCCTTCAAGGCCGCCCGCCCGATGTCAAACATCGGCCGGTTCTGCTCGTCCACGATCTGGATGCGCAGGCCCTCGCTGGTAATATCCAGCCGGATCTGGTCGCGATACGCCGCCAGCTTCGCATTGGCCTGCAGCGCCCCCTCCAGCTTTTCTTTCAGCGCGCCGAGCTTTATTTTTTCCTGGCGCGCGATTTCCGCCTTGGCGGCCTGGAAGTTCATCTTCCTTGTCTGCGGTGGCGTGTCTCCGTTCTTGACCTGGCCGTTGGTGCGCGTAAGGTCCTTGCCGCCGCCTTTGAGGACACTCGAGCTGTCGCCCGACCCCGATCCGCCGGCCATCGCCACTTTCAGCGGCGTGTTGAAATAGTCGGCAATGCCCTGCAGGTCGCCCTTGGTGGTGGAGCCAAGCAGCCACATCAGCAGAAAAAACGCCATCATTGCGGTGACAAAGTCGGCATAGGCGATTTTCCAGGCGCCGCCGTGGTGTCCGCCGTGGCCGCCTTTCTTGATGCGTTTGACGATGATCGGCCGGGAGTCATCTTTGCTCATGCTCGCCCCTTCACCGCTTCGCACCCTGCTTTACGTGCTCTTCGAGCTCGGAGAAACTGGGCCGCTCGGTCGAGTAGAGCACCTTGCGGCCGAACTCCACCGCCAGTGCCGGCGCATAGCCGTTGAGGCTGGCCAGCAGCGTCACCTTCACGCATTGCAGCATCTTTCCCGATTCGTCGAGCTTTTGCTCGAGCAGGGTGGACAGCGGACCGACGAAACCGTACGCCAGAAGAATGCCGAGGAAGGTCCCGACCAGCGCGTTGGCGATCAGCAACCCAAGCTCGGAGGGTGGCAGTCCGACCGAGGCCATGGTGTGCACCACGCCCATCACCGCCGCAACAATGCCGAACGCCGGCAGTCCGTCGCCGACCCTGGCAATAACCGAGACCGGAACCGCACCCTCGTGGTGATGGGTTTCAATTTCGTTATCCATCAGATTCTCGATCTCCATCGGATTGAGGTTGCCGCTGACCATGAGTCGCATGTAGTCGGTGATGAACTCGACCAGGTGATGATCGGACAGGATTTGCGGGTATTTGCCAAATACCGGACTTTCCGCGGGCGCCTCGACATCGCGTTCAATCGACATCAGCCCTTCCTTGCGCACCTTGTTGAGAATTTCATACAGCAGGGACATCAACTCCATGTACAGCTCCTTGCTGTACTTGGAGCCCTGCAGCAGCGTGGGCAGTGCCCTGAAGGTGGCCTTCACCACCTTCATCGGGTTTCCCACCAGAAAGGCGCCGACGGCAGCCCCGCCGATCATCAACAGCTCCACCGGCTGGAAAAGTGCCGCAATATGGCCGCCGGCAAGCGCGAAGCCACCGAGAACGGAAGCCGTGACGATCAGGTAACCGACAATTACTAGCATCTGGCGCTCTCGCTTGTCCTTGAACTGCGCTTGTTTTTCCAGCACAAACCCGCGTCAGCCGCGTTTGCGAAAAAGCTTGGGTATTTGTGCTGCCCCGCATTATTTTCGGCCGCCGCGGCCGGAACTTGAGCGCACCGCGCGGCCGATGAGCAAAGCGTATCAGCGGCCCTACGCTGCGAACCGCGCGAACAGCAGGGGAATTCAATCTCTGTTCGGCCAGTCCCAAAAAACATCGCCCGGCGCGTGATCCGTGACCACGTTGTCGGGCGAAAGGGGAGTCGGGTAAAGGACTGGCCTACGCCCTTAACTGGCACCTATCGCGGCGGCCGCCAAGCCGGCGCGGGACGCCACAGTCTTGCCGGCGCGCGACGGAATATGACAAAGGCCACACACATAACTGTCGGTCAGGTCGTAGGAATGCACGACAAAATGGCCGCCGCATTGCTTGCAGCCGGTGGTCGTGAGCATGCCGGCGTCGAAGAATTTCACCAACCGCCAGGCGCGGGTCAGCGAAAGTACGGTTTCCATACCGCAGGCGCCGGCCTGCTCGAGGTAGAGCTGGTAGGCCTTGGTGATGACGTCAATTTCCTCGAGTTCACTGGACTTGTCGAGGTACTGATAGATGCCCATGAACAGCGAGGAATGGATGTTCGGCTGCCAGGTCATGAACCAGTCGGTGGAGAACGGCAGCATGCCCTTGGGCGGCGATTTTCCCTGGATTTCCTTGTAGAGCCGCAGCAGGCGTTCGCGCGAGAGGTGGATTTCGGTCTCCAGAACCTGCAGTCTTGCGCCGAGTTTGATCAACTCAATGGCACGTTGTATCTCGCGCCCCTCGTCAACAATGCTCCTGCCGCGCTTGGCCATGGCGTTCAGGCCGCTACTGCGGCACGGGAGGCGTTGCGCCCGGACATGAGGATTGCGGCGTGCACGCCGGCAACATCGCTGGCCTTTTCGCGCGATTCGCTGCCGAGCAGGCTCCAGACCAGGCGGTCATCGAAACGGAAACTGCACATCAACATGTTGGAGGCGGCTATTTTCAACACCTGGGCGGTGGTCAGGCCGGCTACCATCGCGGCCACTTCCTCGGACAGGCCAAGACGGTACAAGGCCTGTTCGCGATCGCTGCGGATCATGTTCTGTGCCAGCAACAGATAGCTGAGGTTGGCTTCGCGGATCTCGTTCAGAATCTGTTCGGTGTTCATGTCAGTCTCCCTGGGTGGTAAATGATGTGACGTTGCTGTGGCGTTGCTGTGGCGTTGCTGTGGCGTTGCTGTGGCGTTGATCGTCGGTACGGCGCCATATTCGCCCTTGTGCGGCGAAACTTGAATCCGAATCGAACCGAAGATCGTGTTTCTTTTTGCCCACCCCGATTTGTAGGAAGCCGCCTGACAGCGGAAAAGGAGAACTCTGAGGATCCCGCCACAAGCCTTTGCGGGGTATGGGTTTTTCCTGCTCCACCGGAATAGCGCCGGTTTTACCGCGCTGCTCTCGTCCTCGCGCGCCCGGGCATCGTTATATGGTTGCAGCCGATGCAAGCGCCGCGCGACGCAGCGCAAACCGGGACTGCGACAGCACTAATGATGAATGGATGCCGCGCCGCCCGCTAACAACCCAGACACAAGAAACCTAAAGTTTTGTGCAAGCAGGCCCGATAACCCTTCCAACGGTGGTTGCATTCAGAACTAGCCAACCTTCGTGACCGGTCACTAAACACCGGAATCATCGTAACCACTTTTGGAAAGGGCACACCATGCCGTCAATCATCAACACCAACGTAGCGTCACTGAACGCACAACGCAACCTCGGCACTTCGCAAATGTCCCTCGCGCAGTCCCTGCAGCGCCTGTCTTCCGGACTGCGCATCAACAGCGCCAAGGACGACGCCGCCGGGCTCGCCATTTCGGACCGGATGACCTCGCAGATCCGCGGCCTCAACCAGGCGGCACGTAACGCCAACGACGGCGTTTCTCTGGCGCAAACGGCCGAAGGATCGATGGCCGAGGTCTCGAACAACCTGCAGCGTATCCGCGAACTGGCCGTCCAGTCGGCCAACTCGACGAACTCGGTTGAAGATCGCAAGGCCCTCGACGCCGAGGTGCAACAGCGCGTCCTGGAAATCAACCGCGTAGCCTCGCAAACCAGCTTCAACGGCCTGAAACTCCTCGACGGTACGTTCACGGCGCAACAGTTCCAGATCGGCGCCAACGCCGGCGAGACGATTGTCATGTCCTCGATCTCCAGCACCAAGGCATCGGATCTGGGCCTCGGCGCGGGTTCCACGACCGGCACCGCCGTCGGCGCCACCACCCTGGCGGCAGCCGACGTGACGATCAACGGCTTCGATGTCGGCCTGGTCGGCACTGCCGATGCGAAGGCCATCGCCACCGCGATCAACGCCAATACCAGCATCACCGGCAGCGGCGTAACCGCGACCGCGACCAACGTCTTCGCAGCGGCCTTCACCACCATCGCCAACACCGCCACGGTACAGAACAGCGGCGCAGTGTTGTCGTCTGCGGTTGCCAGCGGCGGCATCGCCAACGGTTCCGTAACGGTCAACGGCACGGCGATCACCACCGGCGGGACCACCACCAGCGCCAAGACACTGGCAACGGCGATCAACACGCAGCAATCGACGACCGGCGTGACCGCCACGGCAGTCGCCACCGACACCAGCACATCGGGTTCGGGCACGGCGTTCAGCGCGTTCACGACCACGGTGGGCGGCACCTACTCGCTGACCGTAGGCGGCGTGAGCATTCAGAGCGCAGTCGGCGCAGGCGTCACCGCAGCCAACATCGACACCGCAGTCGGCGTGGCCGCGACCAACCTCACGGCAGCCGGCATCAGCTACACCGGCACGGCAGCAGCGGGTACCCTCAAGTTCACCCG
>CAYLPI010000135.1:0-10735 GCA_964385505.1 uncultured Bordetella sp. | reverse complement strand
TCGAGGTTCGAGAAGGGTTCGTCGAGCAGCACGAGCGCGGGTTCGGGGGCGAGGTGCTGGAAGCAGAACAGGATCTGGCCGCGGCGCACGCGCGGGTATTCCGGCGGCTGCAATTCCTTGACCTTGACCACCAGCTCCGCCTCCCAAACGGCGCCTGGCGAGACCATGCCGGCCCCGGCGCGAACGTAGGCTTCATCGTCAAAGCCGCTGCCCGCCCCGGCGCCTGCTTCAACGCTGACGGTGTGTCCGGCAGAGGCGAGGGCGGCGACACCCTGCGGCGTCAGGCCGGCGCGACATTCGCCGTTCTTGATTTCGCGCGGCAGACCGATGTGCACGGCGGTCAGGCCGTGGATGGCATGGATGACAGTGCGCGCCGCACCTCGGTGATGAGTTGCGGCCCGCGGAACACGAGGCCGCTGTACAACTGCACCATGCTGGCACCGGCGTCGATTTTTGCGCGCGCGTCCGCGCCCGACAGGATGCCGCCGACGCCGATGATGGGGACGCGTCCGGCGAGTTCGGTCGCGAGCAGGCGTATGACCTCGTTTGACCGGGCAAAGACCGGCGCGCCCGACAGGCCGCCGCTTTCATTGCCGTGGGGCAGGTGGCTGACCGCGTCGCGCGCGATGGTGGTGTTGGCGGCGATGACGGCGTCAATGCCATGGCCGACCAGCAGGCGGGCAATGGCGCGCAGTTCCCCGTCGCCAAGGTCGGGCGCGATCTTGAGCGCGAGGGGCATTGGTTTGCCGTGCACGCGGGCGAGCCGGTCGCGGGTGCGCACTACCGCGCCGAGCAGGCTCTCGAGTGCATCGACGGCCTGCAACTGGCGCAGGTTCTTGGTGTTGGGCGAGGACACGTTGATGGTGACGTAACTGGCGTAGGCATAGACGCGCTCTAGGCACAGCAGGTAATCACCCTCGGCGGCATCGATGGGGGTATCGAGGTTCTTGCCGATATTGACGCCGACGATGCCGCGATAACGCATGCGCCGCAGATTGGCGACCAGGTAGTCGACGCCAAGATTGTTGAAGCCGAGGCGGTTGATGATGGCATTGGCCGCAGTCAGCCGGAACATGCGCGGTCGCGGATTGCCCGGCTGCGGCCGCGGCGTAATCGAGCCGACCTCGATGGAGCCGAAGCCGAGCGCGCCCAGCGCATCAATATGGTCGCCGTTCTTGTCTAGGCCCGCCGACAGGCCGACGCGGTTGGGAAAGTGCAAACCCATCATCCCGAGCGCCGAGTCCGGCGCACTGCCGGCAATGAGGCGGGACATCCCCAGGCGATGGGCAAGGTCAAGGCCTTGCAGGCTCAGATGGTGGGCATCTTCCGGATCAAGGCAAAACAGCAGTGGGCGTAACAGGCTGTACATGTGCGGCGGATTTTAACAGACGTGCCGCGCATGCCGCGGCGCAGACGCAGACTCAGGCGCGGGCTCAGTCTGCGGCGCCGTCGCCGGTTTCCAGCGCGCCCCATTCGCCGTTGACCAGTCCCTCTATCGGTTTGAAGCGGGCCTTGTACGCCATCTTGCGGCTCTCGGCGATCCAGTAGCCAAGGTAGAGGTAGGGCAGGCCGAGGCTGCGGCACTGCTCGATCTGCCACAAAATATTGTAGGTGCCGAGACTGGCGCCGCTGATATCCGGGTCAAAGAAGGTATAGACCGAGGAGATGCCGTCGGCGAGATAGTCGACGATACTGACCATGATCAGTTTGCCGCCTTCGCGGAATTCGATCAGCCGGGTGTTGACGCGGCTTTGCAGCAGGAAGTGTGAGTACTGGTCGCGGCTGTCCTGGTCCATGCCGCCACCGGCATGGCGTTGCGCCTGGTAGCGCAGGTAAAGGTTGTAGTGCTCGATGCGAAAGCGCAGGCCCTGGCTGCTGATCTCGAGATTCTGGTGCCGTGCCAAGGCGCGCTTCTGGTGGCGCGCGGGATTGAACGCGGCGATGGGCAGGCGTACCGGCACGCAGGCACGGCAGGCGTCGCAATACGGACGGTAGGTGAAGATGCCGCTGCGGCGAAAGCCGAGGCGCACGAGGTCGCCGTAGAGTTCGCTGCTGATGAGGTGGCTGGGCGTGGCGACCTGGGAGCGTGCCATTTTGCCCGGCAGGTAGCTGCACGGATACGGCGCGGTAACGTAGAACTGCAGTACGGCGTGGGGCAGATCGTTAAGCTGCGACATCGAGGGGGCGCGAGATTGCGGTCCAGTTGCCTGCGGGAATGGCGTAGTTTATCAACTCTGCCAGCCGTTGTGAGAATTCCAACCGGGGAATTTCGCGTGCGCCGAGCGAAGCGAGGTGACCGGTGCGCATCTGGCAGTCGATCATGCCGAAGCCGCGCGCTTCAAGCCGGTGCGCAAGATGCACCAGCGCGATTTTTGATGCATCACGACGGCGCATGAACATGGATTCGCCGTAAAACATGCCGCCTATGGCGACACCGTAAAGCCCGCCGGCGAGTTCGCCGTCTATCCAGGTTTCGGCCGAATGGGCATACCCGAGCGCGTGCAGTTGCTCATAGGCGGCCAGCATGCCGGACGTGATCCAGGTGCCGTCCTGGCCCGGTCTGGGGGCGGCGCAGGCGCGCATGACGTCTGCAAAGGCAGTGTCAAATCGCACTTCGTATTCGCTGTTACGCAGCACCTTGCCGAGCGAACGCGAGACCTTCAGTTCGGCCGGAAACAACACCATGCGCGGGTCGGGGCTCCACCACAGCACCGGTTGTCCGGCGGAAAACCACGGGAATATGCCGTGACGATAGGCGGCGAGCAGGCGCGCCGCGCTGAGTTCGCCACCGGCGGCGAGCAGGCCGTTGGGGTCCTTGAGTGCCGTCTCGACGGGGGGGAAGGGCGCGTCGCCTTCTAGCCAGGGAAGCATTGATTGGAGAAGCGAATGGGTGAATGGGTGAAAAGTGAAGGGGATGCCAGGGTCACGGCGTTTGACTTTCTGATTCTGTCACCCATTCACTTTTCGCTCTTTCACCGGCGACGCTAACACTTCACCTGCTGCCGGCAGTACTGCGCCAGTTCGCGTACCACGCAACTGCCCTCGACGGCGTTCTTTGCCTTGCCCGCGTGCTCGATGCCGAGGCGGAACTCGAACCTGGCGAAGAAGGCGTCGAACATCTCACCGCCGAGGGTGCCCACGGCGTGCAGTTCGTCGCGCGCCTTGTCGTGTTCGAGCAGGATTGCGGCCAGCGGTTGCGGCGCCGGCCCGGCGAGCACCCTGCCGCCCTCGGCCGGGTCGTACTGGCTGTGCTCCGAGCAGCAATGGATGACCTGCGCAAATTTATTCTGTGGCGACGCTTCGGCGCGATAGCTGATGAAGCTGATGTCGCGCGTCGGGTAGGTGAGCTGGTGCGCGCAGATGGCCGAGTAGGCGACGACGCTGTTGCCGGGGCCGACGCCGCCGCGCCATTCATAGGTTTTCGCATCCGCCGTCTTGAGTGTCGCCGCGGCCTTGACCGGTTTGCCGAGATTGAGCAAAAAGCACGGCGTGGCGGCGAAGGGATAGTGGAAAATATAGTTGACGTTGGCGGCGATTGCGGCGGCGCGCAGCGGCCTGCCGCTGTGATCGACGAGCCTGACGCGGGCGTAAAAACGCGCCCTGGCGTTCTCTTGAGACAGCGCCGGCAGCGACGCCGCAACCGCCGACACGGCACAAGCCTGTACAAACTGGCGGCGCTTGGGAATCAATGCCTTGCTCCGAGGATACGATCTCTACAGGCTAGCCAAGCACCGGGGTGCTGTCAATTGTCTCCAGCGACATTGTCTCCCGCGACATTGTCCCCGGTCACATTGTCTCCGGTCCCGGGTCACCGTCCTTGGAGCGGCCGTTGAGGCGTAATCAGGAATGTTGCGGCTCGAGCGATTCGGAGTGCAGCCCGAAGCCGCCTTTTTTGCGGTCCTCGAAGTAACGATGCAGCGTCGTTGAAATGGTCCGGAATGCGAGTTCGGGCCAGGGGATGTCGGCCTCGTCGAACAATGCGACTTCAAGGCTTTCTTCGCCGGCGCCGAAGTCGAGATTGAGCAGGCGCGCCCGGTAGAACATATGCACCTGGTTCACATGCGGCACCGAGATCACCGAAAAGAGGCCGGACAGCGCCACATGCGCCTTCGCCTCCTCGAGTGTTTCGCGCAAGGCCGCCTCCTCGGTCGATTCGCCGTTCTCCATGAAGCCGGCGGGGAGGGTCCACTTGCCGTAGCGCGGTTCAATGGCGCGCTTGCACAGCAGTATTTTGTCGCCGTGCTCGGGTATGGTGCCCAGCACCATGAGCGGGTTCTTGTAATGAACGGTGTCGCAGGCGGTACAGACGAAACGCGGGCGGTTGTCACCGGGCGGGACTTTGAGCGCGATGGGCGCGGCGCAGTTGGGGCAGAAATTCACGGGTTCACGATTTCGCGGTGTCGGTCGGGGCGGTGTGCAGCGCGGGATGATACCTGCAAATCGATTCACGGCCACGGGGCTGCCCCGCAAGCGCGGTCAGTTTCACCGCAGACGATATACTCAAGGCCCGGGCCACCACGACAAGGCAAGCACATCACATCATCCGCCATCGCCGCAGCAAAGACGCGCAGCCCTCTTGCAGCCTGGACCAGCCTCGCATGCATTGCGCTGATGTGTTCCGTGCCGTTTCTCGTTTCTCATCACGAGTATCCACTGCCGACCTTCTACCAGGAGTGGTTGGCCGTTGCGTTTGGCCTGGTGTCGGTGGCAGCCATGCTGCTGGCGAATCCGCGCGCTGGTCTGCTCATCCCGGTGTCGGGGCTGTGGCTGCTGGCATTTGCCGGTGTGCTCGGACTTCAGATGGCCCTGGAAAGGGTGGCCTACTACGAGCAGTCAATGACCGCTGTGCTGTACGTGTTGTGGGCGGTGACGCTCATATGGGCGGGTGGTGAGTTGAGGCGCAGCTTTGACATCGGGCGCGCCTGCAATGTGATCGCATTCGCATTGCTGACGGCCGGCATGCTCAACGCGCTGTTCGGGGTGCTGCAGTTTTTTATCGACGTGCAAGGCCTCCCGCGCGCGATTTCTTCGATGCACGGGCAGCACGCCTTCGGCAATATCAATCAGGCGAATCTGTTCGCCAACCTTCTTGCACTGGCGCTCGCGTCGCTCGCTTACCTGTATGTGACGGCGCGGGTGTCAACCGCATTCGCCATCCCGGCGTGCGTCCTGTTGCTGCTGGGAATGTCGCTGTCCAGTTCGCGCTCGGCCTGGTTGTATCTGGGCTGGATGATGATCCTTGGCATGCTTTGGTGGCGATATTCGCGCGACCTCTCCGCCCGAAAATTTGCGGTCCTGGCGGTGAGCGCAGTCGCGGCGTCGCTTTGCATTGAGTTGTTTGTCCACCAGAGCGGTCTCTTTGTCGGCGTGGCCGGACCGCCGGACACTATTTCCAGCCGCATGGTGTCGCAAAGTATTTACGCCGACAACGCCCTGCCTTCGGTACGCTGGCTGATGTGGCGACAGGCATGGCTGATGTTTTCCAACGCCCCCGTTCTTGGCGTCGGTTTCGGTGAGTACGCCTGGAACTATTTCCTCAACATCGAGTTGTTTGCGGGCAGCGTGTTGCCGGGGCAGTCCCGCCACGCCCATAACATCGTGCTGCAATTGTTGGCGGAAACCGGAGTACTTGGGACCGCTTGCGTGGCGTTCGCGGCCGGCGCGTGGGCGTGGCGCTCCCGCGCGGCTGCATTCACGGCGGAAAATTGGTGGCTGATGGCCTTGCTCGGGGTCGTGGCGATCCACAGCATGCTCGAATTTCCGCTCTGGTACGCCCACTATCTGGGACCAACGGCGGTTTTGATGGGGCTCGCCGAGCGGGACGGCTTTCGCTCCTCGCTTGGCGCCAGGCTGCGGGGTGTTCTCGGGGTGATGCTGCTCATGGGGGCTGTGATTCTTGGTGCGACGGCGCAAAACTACGTGCAGTTTGAGCGCTGGTTTCAGAACTACCTTCGAATCAGTCGCGACGACCTCGCCAGTTTTCTTGGCTATCAGGAGGTCTTGTTCAAGATGGACCGCGCGCTGTTGCTGCGGCCGAATATCGAACTCGCCCTTACCGGTTCGATTTTGCCTGACCGCAATAATCTGGCCGATAAACTGGAGTTCAGCGCGACCGCAATGCGGTTCGCGCCGATCTGGCCGGTGGCTTACAAGCACGTGCTGTTGCTGGCGCTGAACGGGGATGCCGAAAAGGCTGCAACCTTCCTGCGCCGCGCGCTGCTGATGTATCCGTCTCACGCCGGGGTTTTTTTGCAAGCGCTGAAAGCCGTGTCGGCTGATTTACCCGCAGTGTCCCCGAAGTTGGAGCAAATGGTGCAGCGCAGCTTAAAGGGGGAGGCACCGTGATTGCGTCCGGGCGTATCGTTGCCGGACCGGGACAAAGCAGGGTATTTTTGAGGGCACTTTCGCCGTGGCACTGCCGTTTGGCCGGTGGTGGCCGCGAAAACGCAATTTGTATTCAGGGCGGACATGGCTAAACCAGAAAAAATCCGGATCGGTGACCTGCTGGTCCAGGAAAAAATCATCTCGCAGGAACAGTTGCGGGAGGCGCTAGAGGTGCACCGTAAAAGCGGACGCCGGATTGGACGCGTGCTGGTCGAGGCGATGTTTGTCAGCGAGGACCAGATCAGCGAGGCCTTGTCGCGCCAGCTCAATATCCCCTTCGTCAATCTCAAGCAGTTCAACTTCAATGTCGCGCTCGCGAGGCGCTTGCCCGAGGTGCAGGCGCGGCGCTTTCGCGCGCTCGTGCTCGAGGAGCGCCCGCAGGGCTATCTCGTCGCACTGGCCGACCCGACCGATTTGTTCGCCTACGATGAAATCAGCCGCATCCTCAAGCGCGAAATCGATCTCGCGGTAGTCAGCGAAAGCCTTTTACTTGAATCATTTGACCGTGTTTATCGCCGTACCGACGAAATCACCACGCTGGCACGCGCGCTGGGGGATGACCTCGGCGAGGTGGTCGATTTCGGGGCGCTCGGCGCCGGTGCCGAGGATGCGCCGGTCGTAAAGCTGCTGCAGTCGGTATTCGAGGATGCGGTCCAGGTGAAGGCTTCCGACGTGCATATCGAACCGATGGAGGATGTGCTGCAGATTCGCTTCCGCATTGACGGCAATCTGCAGTTGCAGACGGAAGCTGACAAGAAAATTTCCGCCGCGCTGGTGCAAAGGGTCAAGCTGACTGCGGGGCTCGACATATCCGAAAAACGTCTGCCCCAGGACGGCCGCTTCGGCGTCAAGGCGCGCGGTGAACAGGTCGATGTGCGGATATCGACGATGCCGACCCAGCATGGCGAGTCCATCGCGATGCGCCTGTTGCTGCGTTCCTCCGGCGTGCAGCACCTCGATGGCATCGGCATGCCGGCACACATACTCGACAGGTTTCGCAGCGTCCTGCAGCGCTATTCGGGCATGGTACTGGTGACAGGCCCCACCGGTAGCGGCAAGACCACGACGCTTTACGCGGCGCTGGACGAAATAAACACCGTAGAAAAGAAAATCATCACGGTGGAAGACCCCATCGAATACCGGCTGCGCGGCCTCAACCAGGTGCAGGTCAACGACAAGATCGATTTGAGTTTTTCCCGGGTGCTGCGCTCGGCCTTGCGCCAGGACCCGGACATCATCCTGGTCGGCGAAATGCGCGATTCGGAAACGGCGCAGATCGGCTTGCGCGCGGCGATCACCGGGCACATGGTGTTGTCGAGCCTGCACACGCGCGACGCGGCAAGCACCCCGGTCCGGCTGGTTGACATGGGCGCGCCGCCATACATGGTGGCCTCCTCACTGCAGGCGGTGATAGCGCAACGCCTGATCCGGCTGGTGTGCGAAAGTTGCGCCGAACCTTACGAACCGACGCCGCACGAATTGCACTGGCTGAGGGCTTCCGGTGTTGCCGCGGGCGTTCCGCTGCAGTTGAAGCACGGACGCGGGTGTCAGCGCTGCAACGGCACCGGCTTTCGCGGCCGCACCGGCTTGTATGAAATGCTGGAAATGGATATGGCGCTGGTCGAACTGATCAGCCGCAACGACCCGGCGGGGTTCATGCGTGCGGCGGCGGCGCAAATGGCCGGCCGGACGCTGCGCAATCATGCCGCCGACCTGGTTGCCGCGGGCAAGGCAATTGCCGCCGAGGCGATGCGCTACGGTGCCGAAGAAGAAGACGAAGTCTGACCGATGCCTTACTTTGCCTACAAAGGCCGGAACTCACGCGGGGAACTGGTGCAGGGGGTCATAGAGAACAGCGATTCGGGCGCGGTCGCCGACCAGTTGCTCAATACCGGCGTGGCGCCCATCGATATCAAGCTCACTGGAACGCCGGCGGTGGCCGGAGCGCAGGGCTTGTATCAGCGCCTGTTCCCGCCGACGATCGAGATCGAGGACCGGATGCTGTTCAGCCGGCAGATGTACACCCTGCTCAAATCGGGGGTGCCGATACTGCGCGCGCTGTCCGGTTTGCGGGAGTCGAGCAGCAACCCGACGATGATCCGGGTACTTGGCGACATTCGCGAAAGCCTTGACGCCGGCCGCGAGCTTTCGGTGGCGATGCGCAAGCATCCGCAGATTTTCGACTCGTTCTACGTCAGCATGGTGCGCGTCGGCGAGATGACCGGCCGCCTGGACGAGATTTTCCTGCGCCTGTTTGAACATATCGAGTTCGAAAAAGACATCAAGGAGCGGATCAAGCAGGCGATTCGCTACCCGATCATCGTCATGGCGGCGATGCTGATCGCGATCATTCTGGTCAACCTGTTTGTGATCCCGGCGTTCGCCAAGCTGTTTGCCGGCTTCAAGGCCGAGCTGCCGATTTTCACGCGCATGCTGATGGCGTCCTCGAACTTCATGCTGAAGTACTGGCCGGTGCTGGCCGGAGGAGCCGTGTTCGGCTATTTCGGCGCGCGTGCCTATGTCGGAACGCAAAAAGGCCGCTACAACTGGGACCGGATCAAGTTGCGTATTCCGGTGGCCGGCAAGATTGTCGAAAAGGCGATGCTGGCGCGGTTTTCGCGCAGTTTTGCCATGGCATTGCGCAGCGGGGTTCCCGTGGTTCAGGCGATGTCGGTTGTGGCAATGGTCACGGACAACGCATTCATCGCGCAGCGCATCGAGCAAATGCGCGATGGTGTGGAGCGCGGCGAGAGTGTGTTGCGTACAGCCGTGACGACCGGCGTTTTCACGCCGGTGGTTTTGCAGATGGTTGCGGTCGGCGAGGAAACCGGCGCGCTCGACCAGCTACTGCAGGACGTTGCGGAAATGTACGAGCGTGAAATCGATTACGACTTGAAAAATCTTTCAAGCCAGATCGAGCCCATCCTCATCGTTTTTCTGGGCGTTCTGGTGCTTATTCTCGCTCTTGGCGTGTTCCTGCCGATATGGGACCTGGGGCAGGCGGCATTGGCCAACAGATGAGCAGGGCTGTTCGCGGCGCTTGGGCCGGGTGGTCTCTGGTCGAACTGGTCGTCGTCATCGTCGCAATCAGCCTGCTTGCCCTCATTCTGCTCGATCGCCTCGTTTTTTATCAAGAGATCGCCGAAAAAGTCGCCATGGAGCAAACGGTCCAGTCCATGCGCAGTGGTTTGCAAATGAATATTGCGGCATTGCTCCTGGCTGGAAAGTACGACGAAATTGAACGCCTCGCAGAGCGCAACCCGGTCAGTTTCCTCGAACAGCCGCCGGCCGGCTACGTGGGTGAGGTCACCGATGCCCGGCTGGCCGAGTCGCTGGCCGGGCCTATTTGGTATTTCGACGTGGCGCGACGGGAGATCGTCTATGTGCTCGTGCGGGAGCAGCACTTTCGCCCGGGACCAGACCTGCAAAAGCGCGCCCGGTTTCGCCTGGTTGTCCGGCTTTCCGGCGCAGGGGGCGGCAGGGGGCTTGATGCTGCCACTCTGGTCAATGCCAACGGCTTCTCGTGGAAAGTTCGCTGAGGGAGGGTGGGGGCTGGCGCGATCAATGCCGGTGATCCAGGCAATGCGTCGTATTTGCGCGTTTCAAATGCCGGTTTCGTGCGTTATGCCACAGACAGGGATGTTCGCACGCCGGTATAGTGGTGCGCATTGCGCGCATGGCAGTTTCCTGATAGGGTTCCTCAGGTTATGCGCGGTATCGTAACTAATTTCTTGGTCGGAGGCACACCATGGCACGACAACTACGCGGTTTCACCTTGATTGAACTCATCGTCGTGATCCTGATTCTGGGCATCCTCGCTGCCACCGCAGCACCCCGCTTCTTCAATCTCCAGCAAAGTGCCCGCATTGCCGCGTTGAACGGCGCTCGCGCGGCCGTTCAGTCGGCCGCATCCCTCGCCAATGCCACAGCGCTGGCGCAAAGCCTCAGTGCAGGGTCGCCAATTTCGGTGCAGGGGTTCTCGGTCGCCATGGTTAACTTCTATCCGGCGGCAAATAGCGCTGTCAGTGGCATCACGACGGCGGTTCAGCTTGATTCGGCAACCTACACCAGCGCTGCCGCAGCGGGCACAGCGACCTTCAGCATCACCGGGGCGCCGGGTACCTGCGCCTTCAGCTACGTTCAGGCGGCGACAACGACGGCGCCTCCGACCATCAACGTGGCGGTCACGACGGGCTGTTAGTCCTGACAAATAAAAAAGATAATCGCGTCATCTGAAGGAATACTGAAATGGCATTGACTCGTCACGGGCGGGGTTTCACCCTCATTGAACTGATTGTCGTGATCCTGATTCTGGGCATCCTCGCTGCCACCGCAGCACCCCGCTTCTTCA
>CAYLPI010000134.1:0-10849 GCA_964385505.1 uncultured Bordetella sp. | reverse complement strand
TCATTCGTGCAAATTCTCGCTTAAGTTCCAAACAGAACGAAGCACTACACTAGCAAAGAGGGCCATGGCAATGTGTTGCGGGCTGCCGTTGCCGCCCGAGGCATAGTTGATCTTGCCGGGGTTGGTTTTGGCCGCGGCGATGAGGTCGGCCGCAGTCTTGTACGGCGCGTCGTTGCTGACGGCAAGTCCCCACTCGATGGTGCCCACCAGCGACACCGGCTCGAAGTCCTTGAGGATGTCCCAGGGCATCTTGGCGTTGAGGTTGGGCAGCATGGTCATGATGCTGTCGTTGAACCCGCCTATGGGGTAACCGTCGGGCGCCGCCTTGGCCACGCGCTCGGTGCCGATCAGGCCGGATGCGCCCGGAATGTTCTCGATGACGATGGCCTGTCCCAGGCTGTCGGACATTTTTTGCGCCACGATACTCGCAGCGTTGTCCACCGCGCTGGCCGCGGCAAGGGGCACGATCATGCGGATGGGCTTGTTCGGGTAGGCCGGTTGGGCGAGGGCCATGCCGGGCAAGGCCGCGATGATGAAGGCGATCAGCGCCGTTACGGGCAGACTCGCCAGTTGCTGTAAATGCATGAGATTCCTCCGGGAAAAGGTCGGCCGCAAGTTTGCCGTGGCGGCGCTTGTCTTTTTGCGGAATGGTAACCCAATCCGCGTCGCCCTCAGGGCGCGTATCGGGCCCTGTCGTTCAGATGACGCTTTTGGTCAGTCCGCCGTCGATGCAGATATTCTGGCCGGTGATGTAATCGGCGTGTCGCGAGGCAAGAAAGGCGCAGAGCGGGCCGAAGTCCGCGGCTGTGCCCAGGCGTTGCATCGGCACGCTTTGCGCCATGCTGTGGCGGATCTGCTGTTCGGTTTCGCCGCTGCGTTTGGCACGGTCGAGGAACACGCGCTGCAGTGCCCCGGTGTCCATCAGTCCGGGCAGGATACCGTTGATGGTGACGCCGTCGCATGCGCACTCGCGCGCGATCGAGCCCATCGCGCCGGTCAGGCCGACGCGAAAGGAATTGGACAGTGACATGTTGGGGTACAACTCCTTCACCACAAAGGAGGTGACGTTGATGATGCGGCCGTAGCGGCGCGCGCGCATGCCCGGCAGCAGCGCGCGGGTGATTTCCAGAATGCCGAGAAAATTGGTTTCAAACGCCGCGCGCCACTGTGCCGGGCTGAGCTCCTCGAAGCGGCCGGTGGGCGGGCCGCCGGCGTTGGTGACCAGAATGGACACCGGCCCGAGTTGTTCGGCCGCGGCGATGATGCTCGTCCGGTCATCCTGCTTGCCGAGGTCGCCTTGCACGAACGTCGCGCCGGGAAGCGCGGTGCGCGCCGCGTCCCAGCCTGCCGCCGAGCGGCCGTTGACCAGCAGCCTGACACCGGCTTGGGCGAGGGCTGCGGCGCAGGCGAGGCCGAGGCCTCGCGTGCCGCCCAGCACCAGCGCGGTTTGTCCGGAAATGCCGAGGTCCATGGTGTCACTCCTTATGAAACGGTTTCAACACGACAGTTGCTGAAATTGTCATTCCGAGGCCGCAGGCCGAGGAATCTGCTTTAGATCTGCATCAACAGCAGATTCTTCGCTGCGCTCGGAATGACAATTTTGATTTGCGACTGGTTTTCAGGGCTGGATTCTAGAACGGGCAGTTCGGGTCGAAGTTGGGCGCGCGACGCTCGCGCAGCGAGGCGACGCCCTCTTTCACATCGGGGCCGGAGAAGCCCATGAACTCCAGCGCGAGCGAGGTATCGAAGGTCGGGCCGGCAAGGCGCAGCCAGTTGTTGAGGCTGTACTTGGTCCAGCGTATGGCCGTCTGTGAGCCCTTCGCAAGTTTGGTCGCGACTTCAAACGCCCGCGGAATCAGGTCGGCGTCATCGACGGCAAGTGATACGAGGCCGATGCGCTCGGCCTCTTCGCCGCTGAGCTGCTCGCACAGCAACAGGTAGTACTTGGCCTTGGCCATGCCGCACAGCAGCGGCCAGACGATGGCGGCGTGGTCTCCCGCGGCAACGCCGAGGCGGGTATGACCGTCGATGATGCGCGCGGTCTTGGTGGCAATCGAAATGTCGGCCAGCAGCCCGGCGACGAGGCCCGCGCCCACCGCCGGGCCGTGCATCGCCGAGACAATCGGCTTGGAACAGTTGATGACGTTGTATACGAGGTCGCGGGCCTCGCGCCAGACACGCGAGCGGACGGCAAAATCGTTCGCCATGTCCTCCACCAGTTGCAGGTCGCCGCCGGCGGAAAAACCCTTGCCCTCGCCGCGGATGAGGGCGACGCGCACCTCCCGATCGGCGTCGATGTCGCGCCAGATCGTCGAGAGCTCGCCGTGCATGGCGTGGTCGGCGGTGGACAGTTTGCCCGGGGCCCCCATGATGATTTCAAGAATGCCGTCGGGATGGCGCCTGAGTTGCAGGCTGGAATATTTTTCGTAGGGCGTCGGGTTCATATGCGTTTTGTCCTGTCTTTCCAGTACGGCTCCTTCAGCACGTTTTTCTGGATCTTTCCTATGGGAGTTTTGGGAAAATCAGTCACAAATTTAACGATGCGGGGACGTTTGAATTCGGCCAGCCGCGTCCTGCAGTGCTCGACAACCTCGGCCTCGGTCAGAACCGTCCCGGCTTTGAGCGAGATATAGGCCGCCGGCAGTTCGCCGAACTTGCTATCGGGCACGGCGAACACCGCGCACTCGGAAACGGCATCGAGCTGGAAAATCACATCCTCGATTTCCTTCGGGTAAACGTTTTCGCCGCCGGAAATAAGCATGTCCTTGGCGCGATCAACCAGGGTGATGAAGCCGTCCGCATCCATGATGCCGACATCGCCGGTGAGTCCCCAGCCGCCGCCGTGCTTGAAAAACGCCGCAGTCTGTTCCGGCTCGTCATAGTACTCGAGCATCAGATTGTCGCCGCGGCTGCCTATTTCACCCAGTTCGCCCGGACCGACGCGCTTGCCCTCCGGCGTGAACAGTGCGAGTTCGACGTTATAGGCCTGGCGCCCGACCGAGCCGAGCTTGGCCGCGAGGTGCCAGTCGCGCAGCGAAGTCAGCACGCCCATTTCCGATTGGCCGTAAATCTGCGTCAGCAGCAGCTGCGGCAGGCGCTTTTTCAATTCGAGCTGCACCCAGTCGGGCATCGGCGCGCCGGCGAAGGTCAGTTTGCGCCAGGTGGCGAGCATGGCCGCGTCGAAGTTCGGGCTGGACACCAGCATGTTGGCTTGCGTCGGCACCATGAAGGCCGCAGTCACCCCGTCGCGCGCCGCCGTGTCCATGAACTTGTCGGCCGACCAGGGCGTCACCAGCGTACAGGTCGCGCCGACGAGTATCGCCGGCTGAAACATGATGTTGAGCGCCGCCACATGAAAGAGCGGTGTGACGATGGCGACGACGTCGCGCTCATCGAGCGCTTCTTCGATAGCCACGGTGTGTGCCGTCAAAGTGCGCGCACGATGGCTGCACAACACGCCTTTCGGACGGCCGGTGGTGCCGCCGGTGTAAGTCATGCAAAACGGATCGGTTTCCGCCATGGGTACGTCGGGTTCGGTGTCGGCGTGACCGGCCATGAATTGCGCGAAGGGGATGGCGCGATCGACGCTGGCGCCGCCCTCGCCGATGCAGACCAGCGTTTTCAGCCTGGCACAACGGCCGCGTATCGCCGCGACCTTGTCGGCAAAAGCAGCGTCGAAAATGAGAATTTCGCTGTCCGACTTGTCGAGCACGAAAGCCAGTTCATCCGCTGCGTACAGCACCGATACATTGACCAAAATCAGGCCCGAGCGCGCGGCGCCGAAAAACACGATGCCGTATTCGGGCAGGTTGCGGCTGAGCATGGCGACCTTGGCACCCTTGGCACCCTTGCCACCCTTGCCACCGCGGCCGGCTCCGGTCGTTTTGCATGTCGCCTCACATGTCGCCTCACACGTCGCAATCAGCGCATGGGCGAGGCGGTTGGCCGCGGCATCGAGTTCGGCGTAGCTGAGCCGGGTGTCGTCGCGGATGATCGCCGCCTTGCCCGGAAAGCGCTGCGCCGAGCGGCGCAGCATGTCACCGGTGAGCATGTTTCTTCTCCTTGTTGTCGTGGCGCCAGGCGTTCTTTGGCCCGGTCGCCGTTCGTGGTCTTGTCAGGCTGCGGCCGCCCCGCGTTTGACGGTAAAGGCCATCAATACCGCAATTATCGTAAACAACACCATCGCCGACAGCGCCAGCGACCAGTGGATGCCGATGAAACCGCCGGCGATGCCTATGGTGACGCCGCTGAAGGCGCGCATGCCAAGGCTCGACAAGATGTAGAGGCCGATGATGCGACCGCGCAGGTGGGCCGGCGCATGCAACTGCACCAGCGTCTGCGCCATGGCATTGAAGGACAGTTCGAGAAAGCCCACGGCGAACAGCAACAGCAGCGCCACCGGATAGCTCTTGATCAGCGCAAAGCCGCCGATGGCACAGCACCACAGCAGCGCCAGGATACAGGCGGTGCGGGCGCGCGCCACCAGCAGGCTGCGCGCTTCCAGCAGCAGGCCTGCGGTCAGCGCGCCGGCCGCGTCTGCGGCCAGCAGCATGGTGTAGGAGAAGTCGGCGTCCTTGTGTCCCAGGTCGTGCGCGAACTCGGGCATTTGCGGCTGGTAGCCGTTGCCGACAAACAAGGAGGCGAGGCCGGTGAGCAGGATCATCGGCACGATCACCGGGTGCCCGCCGATTTCACGCACCGTGGCAAATATATCGGCGAGGCCGCGCACTGCGCGTACCGGCGGGGGCGGTTCCTTGCGAAAGCGCGGGCCGTAGGGCGCCTTCCACAGCCAGATGATAAAGGGCAGGTAGATCAGCGCGTTGAGCAGGATGCCGTAGGAGGGCCCGAAAACGAGCAGGATGGCGCCGCCGACCGCCGGACCGAACAGCAGGCCGAGGTAGCGCGCCGTGGCGTTGAGGCGCACCGCCGATTGCAGTTGCGCCGGACCGACGATGTCGTGGATCAGCAATTGCGCAGCGGGGTGCCAGAATACGCCGGCAAAGCCGTGCAGCACCAGCAACACCATGGCATGCCACTGCTGCAGCGTGTCGGTGATGAAAAAATACGCCCAGCCGAGCGACGCCGCGATGAAGCAGCACATGCCGAACTGGATCAGGCGGCGCGGATCGTAGCGATCGGCGAGGGCGCCGGACCAGACCGAGAAGAATAAAAACGGCAACCAGTGGGCAAGGATGGCAAAACCGCCCAGCGCCGGTGAGCGGAATTTCTCGAAAATGATCCAGTAACTGATGACGTGCTCAATGCTGTCGGCCATCATCGCCAGCGCGCCGCAGATGAAATAGGCGCGGTAGCCGGGCAGGCGCAGTGCGGCGAAAGACTTGGGCGATGTGTCGGCGGGGGGCGTAGCGGCGGTCAACGGGGACTTCCTGTTTCCAGAAGGGGAGGGAGCGTGCGGATGTCGCGGATTGTCGCGGATTTTCACCGCTTGCGCTGTGGCCGTACGCAGACAAAAAGCGCGGGCGGCCACAGCGAGGGCAAAAAAAAAGACAGGCGCAGCCTGTCTTTTTTCCGTGCACCGGGTCTTAGTTGTTGACCGGTTGCGCCTTGGATTTGCGGCCGGGACCGACCGGCGGAATATAGCCGGCGACGCGGCACAGCATGCCCTCGACTTTCTTGCCGTCGTTGTAGCGGATGGAGTGGCACATGATCACTTCGCCACGCGCCGACAGCTCCTGCATGCGCGCCCGCACGTTGGCGAGGGAAAGTCCGGTGCCTGCCGCGATTTCCGAATCGAGCTTCTCACCGCTGCTTTTAAGAAATTTCATGATTTCTTGCAAATCAGATACTCCTTTTGGTTGCCGCCGGGGCATTGCCCCATTGGCATTGCCCATCGTTCGTTGGCTAAGTATTCGGAGGCTGCTCAACGCATCCCCGAACCGACTATTTTACCACAATCGGGGGGCTGACGCCAGTTAAAGAGGCAGTCACGCGTTTGGTGTCGCCATGGATTTGGCGCGCAAATCTTTGTAGCAAATGCGGTTTTTGGCGCAATCCTGCCTCCGGCGGGCGGCATTGCCGCGACAATGCCATCGGCTGGAAATGGCCGTCTGGCGGGCATTTCCAGCTTGGTCGCTACTTCTGCCAGGCGTCTTTCAGCGTCACCGTGCGGTTGAATTTGCCCGGCTCATGTCGGTCGGCGATGAAATAGCCGTGGCGCTCGAACTGGAATCGCTCTTCGGGCTTGGCCTCACGCAGCGCCGGTTCGAGTTGTGCGGTGATGGTCTTTTTCGAGCCGGGGTTGAGGTCGAGCAGGTAGTCGCGCTCACCCGCACCCGGATGGGCTTCCTTGAACAGGCGGTCGTAGAGTCGCACCTCGGCTGAGTAGGCGTGCTTGGCGCTGACCCAGTGGATATTGCCCTTGACCTTGTAGGCGTCTGAACCGGGTGTGCCCGACTTGGAGTCGGCGAAGTAATTGCAGTGCACGGTGTCGGTGGCCGCATCGTAGCCGGTGCATTCGATGACAAAGCCGTAGCGCAGCCGCACCTTGTTGCCGGGAAACAGGCGGAAGTAGCCTTTGGGCGGTGTTTCGGTGAAGTCCTCGCGTTCTATCCACAGCTCGCGCGAGAACGGCACGGCGCGCTTGCCCCAGTCGGGCTTTTGCGGATGGTTGGGCGGATGGCATTCCTCTTCCTGCCCTTCCGGGTAGTTGTCGATAACCAGTTTCACCGGATCGAGCACCGCGACGCGCCGCGGCGCGACCTCGTTGAGGTGCTCGCGCATGCATTCCTCAAGCACCGAATAGTCGATCCAGGAATCGGACTTGGATACGCCTATGCGCTCGGCGAACAGGCGAAAGCCCTCGGGCGTGTAGCCGCGGCGGCGCGCGCCGATGAGCGTGGGCATGCGCGGGTCGTCCCAGCCCTCGACTTGGCCGTCGGTGACCAGTTGTATGAGTTTGCGCTTGGACAGCACGACATAGCTGAGGTTGAGACGCGCGAACTCGTACTGGTGCGGCAGCGGTCGGGCCAGCAGCCCGCCGTCGGCGAGCTTGCCCAGCAGCCAGTCGTAGAACGGCCGCTGGTCCTCGAATTCGAGGGTGCAGATGGAATGGGTGATGCCCTCGAGCGCGTCCTCTATCGGGTGGGCGAAGGTGTACATCGGGTAAATGCCCCAGGCGTCGCCGGTGCGGTGGTGGGTCGCCTTGCGGATGCGGTATATGGCCGGGTCGCGCAGGTTGATATTGGGCGAGCCCATGTCGATTTTTGCGCGCAATACCATGCTGCCCTCGGCATGCTGGCCGGCGCGCATTTCGCGGAAAGTCGCGAGGTGCCCGGCCGCGGGCTTGTCGCGCCACGGTGAGTCCTGGCCGCGCTCGGTCAGTGTGCCGCGGGTGGCGCGCATCTCGTCGGCGCTTTGCCGGTCGACATAGGCGCTGCCGGTTTCGATGAGATGTTCGGCCGCGGCGTACATGAAGTCGAAGTAGTCGCTGGCGAAATAAAGGTTGGACTGGCCGTTGAAGTCCCAGTCAAAACCCAGCCACCGCACCGACTCCAGAATGGCGTCGACGTATTCCTGTTCTTCCTTTTCCGGATTGGTATCGTCAAAGCGCATGTGGCAGACGCCGCCATAATCGCGCGCCAGGCCGAAATTGAGGCAGATCGATTTGGCGTGACCGAAGTGCAGGTAGCCGTTGGGCTCGGGCGGAAAGCGCGTGCGGATTCTGGCTGCATCGGCGGGCGCTGCGGCATGGTCTTTTGCCGGACCTGGCTTGCCGCCCCAGCGCCGCGCGGCATAAGTCCCGTCTGCAAGATCGTGCTCGACGATGCTGCGGATGAAATTGCCGGCGTGGGGGGGGGCGCCGGCGCCGGCGTTGGGTTTGGGAGGGGTGGACATGGAGTGGGGAGCGGAGCGGAAAGGACCGGGGCGCCAAAACGCGCCGGGCAGTGCATTTTACAACAGGCGGTGCAAACGCCCGGCTGCTAGAATATCTTTGACAGCACCAGAGTCGCACCGGCCCCGCAGAGGATGCCGGAGAAAAACCAATCCAAGCCTATCCGGGAGGAAAACATGTCTTCAGTCATGCGTGCGGTCGGCATCGCCGTCGTTTCGTTCGTATTGTTGTCCGGGCCGGACGCCTCGGCCCAGATTGCGCAGCAGCGTACCTGGCCCGAACTGAAGGCGGCGGTGCAGGATCGCGCCAATCGCAACGCCTACCCGCTGACCGGTTACGACCGCGAGGAGGTGCGCGAAGTGCTTTCTCGCATCAGTTCGCTCGATCGCGACGAGTGGGCGCGCTCATGGACGCAGCAGGGCGAAAAGCACCTCACGCACGCGAGGGTTTCCGAGACCACAAACGCGCTGCAGGCGCGCGAGGCCTACCTGTCGGCCTGGCGCTATTTCAGCTTCGGCGCCTGGCCGACGCAGAACTCGGAAGGCAAGCGCGCGGCGCACCGGCGCGCCACCGAGGCGTTTCGGGGCTACGCCAAGCTGGCGCAACCGGCGATCGAGGTGGTGCGCATTCCCTTCGAGGGCAAGGAGATCGTCGGCTACCTGCAATTGCCGGCCTTGCCAAAGGGGGAGAAGGCACGCGGCCCGGTGCCGCTGGTGATGAGCGTCGGCGGCCTCGACGCCTACAAGGAGTATGTTGTCGAGCAATACGGGCCCGGCTACATCGCCGCAGGCCTGGCGTATCTCGCGCTTGACATGCCGGGCAACGGCGAATCGACCATCATGATAGACGTCGGCGCCGAGCGCATTTACTCGCGCGTGCTCGACTACCTGGCGACGCGCAAGGACATCGACGCGAAACGCATTGGTTTCATGGGCGTCTCCTGGGGCGGCCACTGGGCGGCGCGCGTCGGCTTTACCGAAAAGGACCGGCTGCGCGGCAGCGTGGTGTGGGGCGGGCCGGTGGACGCGTATTTCTCACCCGAATGGCAGGCCAAGGCGCTCGGCACGCGCGAATACCTGTTCGACCTGTTCGCCGCGCGTGCCAGCGTCTACGGCGCGAAGACGCTGGAGGAATTCCTCGCCTACGGCCCGCGCATGTCGCTCAAGTCGGCCGGCTGGCTCGCCAGGCCCTCGGCGCCAATGCTGCTCATCAATGGCGAAAAGGACAGCCAGGTGCCGATTGAAGACCTGTATGTGCTGATGCGCTCGGGCTCCATCAAGGAGGCCTGGGTCAACCCGGAGGGCGGCCACATCGGCCGCGGCCGCGACTGGCCCGACACGCGCATATTCAGCGAGGTGGTGGTGCCCTGGCTGGCGCGCATTCTCAAGTAGGTGCGGGCGAATAGTGGCGTAGGATTTGTCCTCTTCGAACGCGCACCCTCCAGGCATGGTCAAGGTCTATTCCATCGACGGCATCACCCCGGTTGTGCATCCGCAGGCCTATGTGCATCCGAGTGCGGTGCTGATCGGCGATGTCATCATCGGCGCCGGCGTCTATGTCGGCCCTTGCGCCAGCCTGCGCGGGGATTTCGGCCGCATTCTCATCGAGCGCGGCGCCAATGTCCAGGATGCGTGCATCGTCCACGGTTTTCCGGGCGAGGACACGGTGATCGAGGAGGACGGCCACGTCGGCCACGGCGCGATCATCCACGCCGCCCGTATCCGTCGCAACGCCATGATAGGCATGCACGCCGTCATCAACGACCATGCCGAGATCGGCGAGTCGGCCTTCGTCGGCGCGCTCGCCTTCGTCAAGGCCGGCATGAAGGTGCCGCCGCGCACGCTTGCCGTCGGCATGCCGGCGCGGGTGCTGCGCGCGCTAAGCGAAGAAGAGCTCCAGTGGAAGCGCGATGCCACGCGCCAGTACCAGCAACTGACCGAGCGCAGTCGCGCCAGCCTGCGCGAAACGGTGGCGCTGACTGAAATGGAGCCCGACCGCCGGCGCATTGAACTGCCGGATGTGTTGCCCTTGGGGGCATATAAACGAGACGGGGAGGCTCGCGCGGCAAAGGCGGGTAGGGACAAAACATGAAATCCGGGGAGAACGCATGAACCTGTCGTTTGCCGAACGCCTGCGCCGCGGCGAATTGCTGCTCGGGACCATCGTCACGCTGGCCTCCTCGGATGTCAGCGAATTGCTGTCCATGGCCGGCTATGACTGGCTGTTCATCGATACCGAGCACGCCCCGCTCAGCCTGCGCGACGCGCAAACGCTGATCCAGGCGGCGCGCGTACCCTGCCTGATCCGTGTCGCCGACGACGCCGAGGCGACCATCAAGAAGGCCCTCGACACCGGCGCGTCCGGCATCGTCGTGCCGCAGGTGACCACTGCCGGGCAGGCCGAGCGCATCGTGCGCCACGCCAAGTACCCGCCGGTGGGCACGCGGGGTCTTGGCATCGTGCGCGCCCAGGGCTACGGCCACGGACTGCGTGAGTACCTGTACGAGGCCAATGAAGAGACGGTGGTGGTGGTGCAGGTCGAGCACAAGCTCGGCGTCGAGAACATCGACGCCATCACCGCGGTGCCCGGCGTTGACGCGGTGTTTGTCGGCCCTTACGACTTGTCGGCCAGCCTCGAACTCAACGGCCTCGTGACCAACCCCGGTGTGGTCGCCGCCATCGATCGCGTCACCGAGGCCTGCAAGGACGCCAACCGTCAACTCGGCATTTACGTCGGCACGGCGGAACTCGCCGCCGCCTACATCGCCAAGGGCTATACGCTGGTGGCGGTCGGCATGGACACCATCATGCTCGGCACGGCGGCGCGCCAGGCGCTGGGCGCCCTGCGCGGCTAGTCAGGCGAGCCCACCGATTTTTCAGAATTGACCGGAGACAGCATGTCCTACGAAATGATTCTCGTCGAAACCCGCGGCCGCATCGGTGTGGTCACGCTCAACCGTCCGCAGCAGCTCAACGCGCTCAATGACCAGTTGATGAA
>CAYLPI010000133.1:0-10911 GCA_964385505.1 uncultured Bordetella sp. | reverse complement strand
CGCGCTGCAGCGCGCCGTAGAGCTGTTGCAGGCTGATCTTGAAGTCCTTCATGCGCCCGAGGTCAGGGTTGACTTCGTATTGCTTGACCAGTCCGCCCAGGCTCACGACATCGGCCACGCCGGGGATCAGTTTCAGTTGCCGCAACACCGTCCAGTCCTCGATCGCGCGCAGTTCGCGCGAATCGAGGTGCGGCCCCTTGAGGCGATAGCGGTAAATCTCGCCGATCGCCGTTGACAGCGGCGCAAGCTCGGGCTGGACGCCCGGCGGCAGATCGACACTGCGCAGGCGCTCGGTCACCTGCTGGCGCGCGAAATAGGCGTCGGCCTTGTCGTTGAAGGTGATGATGATGAAGGACAGGCCGAACTGCGTATGCGAGAACATGCGCACCGAGTTGGGAATGCCGGCAAGTTCGACCTCAATCGGAATGGTGACCTGCTTTTCCACCTCTTCGGCGGCGCGCCCGGGAAACAGCGTGATGATGTTGACCTGGGTGTCCGAGACGTCGGGAAAGGCCTCGATCGGCAGCGATTTGAACGCGAAAATGCCGGCGCCGACGAAGAGCAGCGTACCAAGCAGCACGAACAGCGGCTGGTGCAGCGCATACGATACGATGCGCTTGATCATCGTAGCGCCGACAAGGGGCGCGCCGTGACCATAAGGACGACAATCCGGATGCCCATCAGGATGACCATCAGGACGCCTTGCGCGGGCTGCTGCGCACGTCCTGCAACACTTGTTGCAGCAGCAAGGCGCCCTGCACCACCACCATTTCGCCCGCCGCCAGGCCGGACGATATCACCACGAAACCGCCGATTTCCCGACCGGTGGTGACGGCGCGCCGGCTGTAACTACCCTGCCCGTCCTGCACGAAGACAAAACTTTCCCCGCCACGCGAGTACACCGCCTTAGCCGAAACCTGTACCGCTGCCTTGACCGGAATGACAATCTCGGCATTGACGAACATGTCGCCCTTGAGTTTACGCGCGGCGTTTTCCACCTTGCCGCGCACCCGCACCATGCGTGTCGCCGGATCGATGAAATCGGCGACGTTGAGCACTGTCCCGGAAAAAATCTCACCCGTCCAGGCGGGGGCGCTGATGGCAATCGCCTCGCCCGCCCTGATGCCGCCGAGGTCGCGCTCCGGCACGTCTAGCTGCACCCACAAATGCAAGGGATCGGTCACGACGAACTGCGCGCCCGATCCTGACATCTGGTCGGGCCGCAATTCCTGGCCCGGGTTGATGTTGCGCTCGACCAGCAGGCCCGATATCGGGCTTCTCAGCGGGAAACGCTGATCAATCGTGTCGGCCTGGGCGCCGTACATGCGCAGGCGCTCCCTGGTGCGCGTCAGTTCTGACTGGGCGCGCGAGTAGTCGGCCTCGGCGCCGTTGAGTTCCTTGCGCGCCAGCACGCCATGCTCGTGCAGGTCCTTCACCCGGGCGATGTTCTGCGCCGCCAGTGCAAAGTCGCCCGCCGCCTTGCGCGCCTCGGCCTGGGCCTGTCCGAAATCAGGCGATGACAATGTCGCGAGCACCTGGCCCCGCGCTATTTTTTCGCCCGGCTGAACCAGGATGCGATCGACCCGGCCGGCGAACGGCGCATAGATTCGCACCGTACGTTCCTCATCCCAGACAATGCGGCCATTGAGACGCACCACCTCGTTGTCGCGCACCCCGGCTTTTTCAACGGCAAACGCCGCCAGTTGCGGACTGTCCTGGGTGAATAGGACGCGATTCTCCGACACGACCGGGGGTTGCGGCCTGGTCTTGACGGCCGGATCACCGCAGGCCGGGATGATCAATACGAGCAACAATATGAAGGTGTGTCGTGGACGCATGGTGCTTACTCCGTCGGGGTGGCGCTCGCGTTCCACGCGGCGAGCGCTTTTGCATGGTCGGCACGCGCCTGGGCCGAATCAATTTGCGTCGCGCGCAACGTGCGGCGCGCATCGAGCAGGTCCATGATGCCCAGCGCGCCATTGCGGTAGGCGTACTCGGCGGCTTCGGCCGAGCGCCTCGCCTCCTCCAGCAGGCCGCCTTGGTAGCGGCGCACGCGGTCTGAGGCGGCGTGCAGGTCTGAGGCGGCGCGTGCGAACTCCCCGGCGGCCTGCGCGCGAATGCGCGCCAGCGCGTCACGGGCGGCATCGTACTCGACCTCGGCACGGCGGATTTCGCCGCCGTAAGCGTGGCGCACAAACAGCGGCACCGATACCGCGAAACCGACGCTGTTGCCGCTGCCCTGCTGGTTGCCCGCGCTTTGCGGCCAGTGCTCGAATTGCGCGCCGACCGACACATCGCGCGTGCGCAGGCGGCGGGCCAGTTCGCGCGAACGCTCCAGCGCCTCGACGCGGGCCTGCGCCGCGCGTACGTCCGGGCGCCGGTCGATGAGTTCGGCTGTTGCGGCTGTTGCAACAGGCGCCGCAGCGTCGGCCTGCGGCCAGGCGTCCGTGGCACGCAGCGTGGCGGCGTCCCCTTCGAGGCCGACGATGTAGGCGAGCGCGAGCTGGCTGCGCGCCAGGTCGGCTTCGGCGGCGCGTGCGTCGTTGCCGGCGCGCAACGCATCCACACGCAGACGCGCCAGGTCGGCGCGCGCGATGTCACCCGCGTTCAGGCGCCGTTCGGCCGCCTCCAGTGATTTGCCGAACAAACCCGCCGTATCGGCGAGCACCAGGGTCTTTTCCTGGGCGAGGGCAAGCTCGTAATAGGCGATGCGCAAAACCAGTTGCTGTTGCCGCCTGGCAGCGAGGAAATCGGCATCGCTCGCCGCCTCCAGCCGCCCGGCGGCGGCGACCCGCAACTCGCGCTTCTCGCCGCGCTCTATGATCTGGTCGATGCGCACGGTGGTATCCACCGTCTTGTCGCGCGGGCCCCCGGCGCCGATGCCCAGGCGCGGGTTGATGTTGAACGTCTGCAATGTCAGCACCGGGTTGACGCCCTGAGCGGCGACCATCGAGTCGGCGCGCGCCGCCTCCCGGGCACGGCGCGCGGCCTGCAGCTCGCGATTTCTTTCCAGCATCAGGCGCTCGGCGTCGGCTAATGACAACGCGGACAACGCGGACAACGCGAACGACGCGATCTCGGCCTTCGCTGCCGCCGCGCCCTGTGCAAGGGCGGACGGGGGCAGCACCCCGATGAGCAGGGCGAGGACGAGAAAACCCTGTAGGCTTCGGGAAGCGCACGTCGCTACGTGCATCGCGGACTTCACACACATTGCAGGCTTGCCTGGGCACTCTGTTTGAAAACAATGCCGCACTCTAGATTCAGAACCTGTCGTCCGCCTTTCGTAATCCTGTCTTCTCACTGACGCCTGCACCAACATCGCAAACATGGGCCTTCGCATACTGATTGTTGAGGATGACGCCGTACTCGCCGACGGCATGAGTTCGGCGCTGCGCAAGTACGGCTATGTCGTCGACTGCCTTGCCGACGGCGCGCACGCCGACCAGGCCCTCACCACAGAGGACTACGACCTCACCATCCTCGATATCGGACTGCCGCGCATGGACGGCTTTGAGGTGTTGCAGCGTCTGCGCGCGCGGCGCAAAAAAATGCCGGTGCTGGTGCTCACCGCACGCGATGAACTTGCCGACCGGATCAAGGGGCTCAACCTTGGCGCCGACGACTATGTCATCAAGCCGTTCGAACTGACCGAGCTCGAGGCGCGCATCCGCGCACTCATCCGCCGCAGCATGGGCGAAGCTTCGCCGGCGCTGGAGATCGGCGGGCTGACCCTGGACATGGCGGCGCGGCGGGTGCTTCTCGAGGGCCGAACCCTCGACCTGACGGCAAGGGAGTTCGGCGTGCTCGAAACCCTGATGAGCCGCGCCGGGCGCGTCGTCAGCAAGGAACAGTTGAACGAACGCCTGGCGCCCGGGGCCGAGGATCTGGCTGAGAACGCAATCGAAGTCTATGTCTCGCGACTGCGCAAAAAAATCACCGGTGCGGACCTCAGTATTCGTACCGTGCGCGGGTTCGGCTATCTACTCGAGGCCACACCCCGCGCCTGAACATGCACAACCCGGCCAGCAACGCATCCAAAAGGCACACACCGAGCCTGCGCCGCCAGTTGTTGCAGCGGCTGCTGATACCGCTGGTGACGCTGTTTTGTTTCGGTGCCGCCGCCTCGTACTATATCGCCCTGGGCTTTGCCAACAGCGCCTACGATCGCGCGCTGTACGACTCGGCGCGTTCGCTGGCGCAACAGATCAAGGTGGTCAACGGGCGCACCGTCATCGACCTGCCGCGCGCCGCGCTGGAGATGTTCGAGTGGGACGACCTTGACACCACGTACTACCGCATCAACTCGGAGAGCGAAGGTTTTGTGTTCGGCCACAAGGCCATGCCCGACGCGCCGGAAGCGCCGAGGGACGCGTCGCGTGCACAGTATTACGACGGCAACATCCTGCAGCAGCAGGTGCGCGTGGTCGCGCTGCACCTTCCTGCCGGCCCCAACGGCGCGCCGGTCAAGGTGCAGGTGGCCGAGACCCGCAACAAGCGCAACCAACTGGTGCATGAAATCCTGCTGACCCTGGTGCTGCCGCAGGTCATGCTGATCGCCATGGCCGGCGTCCTGGTCTGGTTCGGCGTCACCAGTGGCCTGATGCCGCTGGCTCTGCTCGAGCGTGCGATCGCCACACGGACGCACCGCGACCTGTCGCCCCTGCCCGACCGCAGGGTACCGGCCGAGGTGCGGCCGCTGACACGCGCCATCAACGACCTGATGCAACGCCTCGGCCAGACGCTGTCGGTGCAGCACCGTTTCATCGCCGATGCCGCCCACCAGTTGCGCACGCCCATCGCGGGACTGAAAATACAGATCGAGCGCGCGTTGCTGTCCACGGACATGGACGAAATCCGCCCCGCGCTCGGACAGCTTCGCGCATCGGCCGAACGTGTTGCGCACCTCTCGAATCAGTTGCTGACCCTCGCCCGCGCCGAACCCGGCGCCAGCGACCAGACGCGCTTCACCGACATCGACCTCAACGCCATCGCGCGCGAAACCGGCATGCAGTGGGTGCCCCGGGCGCTCGAGCGCAACATCGACCTCGGGTTCTCCGCCAGTAACGAGCCGGCCAGAATCCGCGGTGACGGCCTGCTGCTGCAGGAACTGATCTCCAACCTCATTGACAACGCGGTGCGCTATGGCCGCGACGGCGGCAGCATCACCGTCTCGGTCGCCGCCCGGCCCGAACCGCAGATCACCATAGAAGACGACGGCCCCGGCATCCCCGCCGAAGATCGTGAGCGCGTGTTCGAACGCTTTTACCGCCTGCCCGAGAGTCCTGGCGGCGGATCGGGACTCGGCCTTGCCATCGTGCGCGAAATCGCACAGGCGCACGGCGCCAGGGTGGCACTCGACACTCCTGAAACGGGTGGCGGCACCCGCATTCGCGTCAGCTTCAAGCCCGCTTAGCAACCCACCCTGAAACGCACCATGCTCGTACTCGGCATCGAAACCTCCTGCGACGAAAGCGGCGTCGCGCTCTACGATTCGGCGCGCGGGCGCGACACGCCGCTCTCGGGCCTGCTGGCACACGCCATACATTCACAAGTGGCGATGCACAATGAATACGGCGGGGTCGTGCCCGAACTCGCATCGCGCGACCATATCCGGCGGGTGCTGCCACTGGTGCAAAAAATCGCCGCGCAAGCGGGCGTGGGCATGAAAGACCTTGATGCGATCGCCTATACCCAGGGCCCGGGCCTCTCAGGCGCGCTGCTGGTCGGCGCCTCGATCGCGACGGCGCTCGCCTACGGGCTTGGCATCCCGGCGGTGCCCGTCCACCACCTTGAAGGGCACCTGCTGTCACCACTATTATCGAAGGACCCGCCGGATTTTCCGTTCGTGGCCCTGCTGGTATCCGGCGGCCACACGCAATTGATGCAAGTCGCCGCGGTCGGCGACTACATCCTTCTTGGCGAGACTCTCGATGACGCCGCAGGCGAGGCCTTCGACAAGAGCGCCAAGATGCTCGGCCTGCCCTATCCGGGCGGGCCGGCGCTGTCGCGCCTGGCGCAGGAGGGAAAACCCGGGCGCTTCCGGCTGCCGCGACCGATGCAAAAAAGCCGCGACCTGGATTTCAGTTTCAGCGGCCTCAAGACAGCGGTGATGCTCGCCGCGAGGGCTGCGGATTTCGGTGACGCCGACCGCCCCGATCTCGCCCGCGCCGTCGAGGAGGCGATCGTCGATGTACTCGCTTCCAAGTCCCTTGCCGCGCTGGAGCGAACCGGCATGGCCAGGCTCGTCGTCGCAGGCGGCGTCGGCGCCAACCGGCTGCTTCGCACCACGCTCGATGCCGCCGCCGCCCGCAGGGGCTTTCGCGTCTATTACCCGGAGATGGAACTTTGCACCGACAACGGTGCCATGATCGCGCTGGTGGGCGCCCTGCGCCTCGGCGCATCGGCGGCGGCGGATGCCGCGGATACCGGCACCAGGGCATCACGCGGCTTCACCGTCAAACCACGCTGGGATCTTGCCTCGCTCTGAGGCGGCGGCACCAGCAACGACTCAGGGCTGGCTGGCGCGCTTCCGGCCGATGCGGCTTTCCTCCCCGGCCAGCAGCTTTTTGATATTGCCCTGGTGCCGCCATACCAGCAGCAGCGCAATGCCCATCACGGCAAAGGTGTAGGGCGACAGGCCGAACCACCAGAAGGTGCAAAACGGCGCGGACACGGCGGCGACAATGGCAGCGAGCGACGAGATGCGGAAGAACACCGCGATGATGAGCCAGGTCGCCAGCGTGGCAAGGCCCAGCCAGGGGTTGATCGCGAGCAGAATGCCGAGCGCGGTCGCCACCCCCTTGCCGCCCTTGAAGTGAAAATACAGCGGGAACAAATGTCCGAGGAACACGGCAAAGGCAACGGCGGCAACGGCCTCACTGCCCAGGCCGACCTGCGGTCCGAGCAGCAAGGCCAGCATTACCGCGACCCAGCCCTTGCCGGCGTCACCGGCAAGGGTCAGCAGCGCGGCGGCCCGCCTGCCGCTGCGCAGCACATTGGTCGCACCGGGGTTGCCCGAGCCATAGGTATGCGGATCGGGCAGGCCAAAGGCCTTGCTGACAATCACCGCGAATGACAGCGATCCGATGAGGTAAGCGACGAGAATAAAGACTGCGGTCAACATCGTTTGCGGGCCTGTTTGGTTTCTGTCCGGGCGAGCAGCGTCGGCTTGCCGGTTCAGCTTACAATCCTTCCCGCGCATTTTAACTTGATAAAGACCCGCCCCCAATGGACATCATCTTCATCCGAGAACTCAGGCTCAATGCGTGGGTCGGCATCTACAAGCGCGAAAAACTGGCGCCGCAGGCGGTGCAGCTCGATATAGAGATCGGCGTCCCTCCGGCGGTATTCAAAAGCGCCCGCGTCGCCGACACCATCGATTACGCCGTGGTGGTCGAGCGGCTGCGCCAGTTATTCGCCGACACCCGCTTCAGCCTGGTCGAGAACATGGCCGAGCGCGTCGCCAGTCTCATCACCGACGAATTGAAGGCGCCCTGGGTCAGGGTCAGCGTCGGCAAGATCGGCATCATCAAGGAGGCGAAACGCGTCGGCGTGACCATCGAGCGCAGTCGCAAGGGCGACTGAGGGGCTGCACCGCGGCAAGGGGTGATGGCTGGAAATGCCCTAGGGGCGGGCGTTTCCAGCTGCCTGCCTTCATTTTCGCGAAGGTACGAATCCAGTGTCCCGGTTCTTCTCTTTTTGTTCGGTGACGCTACTTTGAAGTTGGGAGGTTTCGCCCCCCCCTTACGGGGGGCGAGTTACTTCTTTTGCTTCGCCATCCGCTCCGGGGACTTCCTTTGGTCGAAAGAAGTAACCATGAAAAGGCGACCCGGAGGTGCCGGTCGCTGCGCGACTGCCCTGCGATGCTCGCGCCCCCGGGCCGGTCCCGAACTCGCCCCACGGTAAGGCTGTGGGGCTCAGACATGCGGGACCGGAATACTCCCGAGGACGCTGCGCTTCTCGGCGTCCCCTACGGGACTGGAGGTCAACAGCAAGGTCAAAAACATCGTGCACGCAGGTAGCGATGCGTAAGCGAGCGAACGTCGCATGCTGTCGTTTGGTTTGGCTTTTGACCTCGGGGCCCCTGCGATGGCGCCGAGCAACGCAGGCGAAGCGGGAGGGGTCCGGTCCCGCATGTCTGAGCCCCGCGTCTTTTGCGGGGCGAGTTCGGGACCGGCCCGCTTTGCCGAGTAGCGCAGGGAACCCCGAAGGAGCGCCATCGGGGGTGTGCTTTCTTTGCCTATCTTTCTTTGCACAAGCAAAGAAAGTAGGTCGCTCCCGCAAGGGAGCGAAACGCCCCAACTGAAAAGAAACGCCACCCAACAATCAGAGAAGAACTCAACGCGTCGCAGGTGTCGAGCAGGGCCACATCAGGCGGCAACCCAGTCACCGCGCCCCCCGTCGATATGCTGGAAACGCCCTAGGGACGGGCATTTCCAGCATATGCCGCGGTCACTCCACCAGCGCCACCTCGACCACCACCACCTGCAACACCCGCGTCAACTCACCCGGTGCAATCCCCACCAGGTACCCCCGCCGGCCGCCGTTGATGTAAATTTTATCCAGCTCAAGAATCGTTTTCTCGACATATACCGGCATGCGCTTCCTCGTGCCAAAAGGCGAGGTGCCGCCGACCTGGTAACCGGAGTGGCGCTGCGCCACCTCGGGCTTGCACGGCTCGACGCCCTTCACGCCGATCTGGCGCGCGAGGTTCTTGGTCGAAACCTTGCGGTCACCGTGCATCAGCACGATCAGCGGCGCCGCCTTGTCGTCCTGCATCACGAGGGTCTTCACCACCGCGCGCTCGGGCACGCCGAGTTCGCGCGCCGACACTGCGGTGCCGCCGTGTTCCTCGTATTCGTAGCTATGCCCGGTATAGCTGACGCCGTGCTTTTTTAGGAATGCGGTCGCCGGCGTTTCGGAAACATGTTTCGCCATCCCGGTCCGTCTCTCAGCCGCGGGGATGATGTTTCTGGTGCAGCAGCTTCATGCGCTCGCGCGCCACATGGGTGTAAATCTGTGTCGTCGAGATATCGGCATGGCCGAGCAGCATCTGCACCACACGCAGGTCGGCGCCGTGGTTGATGAGATGCGTGGCAAAGGCGTGACGCAGCGTGTGCGGCGACAGCGCTTTGCCGGGCACCGCCGCGGCGGCGTGGCGCTTGAGCAGATGCCAGAAGGCCTGGCGCGTCATCGCCTCGCCGCGTGCGGTGACGAACGCCGCCTCGGACAGCCTGCCCTTCAACAACTCCGGCCGCGCGCCGCCAAGGTAAAGGTTGATCCAGTCCATCGCCTCCTCGCCCAGGGGCACCAGTCGCTCCTTTGAACCCTTGCCAAAGACGCGCACCACACCCATGTCGAGACTGATCTCGGCCAGCTTCAGCGCCACCAGCTCGGACACCCGCAGCCCGGTTGCATACAGCACCTCGAACATGGTCCTGTCGCGAAGGCCCAGCGTGGTTTGCACATCCGGCGCGGCGAGCAGGGCTTCGACATCCGCCTCGGTCAGGGTTTTGGGAAAACGCGGCGGCTTTTTCGGCGAATCGAGGCGGGCCGTCGGATCAATGCTGATGCGCCGCTCACGCAACGCAAACTGGTAAAAGCGCTTGAGACTCGAATGCAGCCGCGCCTGGGTGCTGGCCTTGACCACAGTACGCGGACCGGGCTTGAGCGAGCGGCTCCTGCGCGCGGCGAGATAGGTGTCGATGTCGGTATCGCTTGCCTCAAGCAAGGCATGGCCCGATGCCGCGGCCACGCAGTCGGCAAACTGGCGCAGGTCGCGGCGATAGGACTCGAGCGTGTTCTTCGACAAGCCGTCTTCCAGCCACAGCTGGTCGCAGAACTCGTCGAGCAGGGCGCTGTCACCGTCCTTCATCGTGGCCGAACAGGTTCTGCGTCATGCCCCGCACAACGCCTTCGTGCGCCAGCAGGCGGCGCTTGACCTCGATCAGGTAGCCGCCGTCACTGTGCGCAAATCCGCCCAGACCGGCGGCGCAAACCACGCGGTGGCAGGGGATCACCAGCGGAAAATAATTTGAACCGCAGGCCTGGCCGACGGCGCGCGCGGCCGAACCCAGTCCGCGCGCCATGCGGCCGTAACTCAGCGTCTGTCCGCGCGGTACGGCAAGGATGGCGTCCCATACCCGCCGTTGAAAATCAGTGCCGACTTTTTTCAGCGGCAAGCGGAAGCGGTAATCCGGGTCGTCGGCGTATTTCTGGATTTGCGTGCAGGCGCGTTCGGCGAGCTTATCGAGCGGCGGCAATGCGCCCAGGGACGGCGGCAGAAAAACGATCTCGGCCACAACATCGGCTTCGGTGCGCACACCCACCAGCGCAAACGGCGTGGGCAGTCGCGCCTGGAATACGCCCGCGACGGGTATTTTTTTCATGCGTGGCGCAACGCTCACGCGCAGCACGGCACTCATGCCGCGGCAAGCGCATTCAATTTGAGCAACAAGGCCTCGGAAATGTCGATGCCCTCCCTGATGGCAAGCCGCTGCGCTTCAAAACGCCTGCCCCCGGGCAGTCGCACCCCGTCCTCGGACAGCATCATCGCAATCAGCGTTTCAACGCGCTCGTCATAGACCGCGCGTCCCGCCGCGGCACCCGGGTCGATGGCGATGAAGCCCTGGCCGAGACTGGGCCGGTTTCCGGCCTCGGTGAAAAACGAATCGTTGTCGCGGCTGATGGCCGCGCCGGTGAGCGCGGTGCACAGCAGCTCGAACACCAGCGCCAGCATTGCGCCCTTGCTGCCGCCGACCGGAAACAGCGTGCCCGCCTCGAGCACTTCCTGCGCATCGGTGGTCGGCTTGCCATGACGGTCGAGCGCCCAGCCCTCGGGAATGCGTTCGCCCTTTTGCGCCGCCAGCATGATGCGGCCGCGCGTCACGGTTGTCATCGACAAATCGACGA
>CAYLPI010000132.1:0-10959 GCA_964385505.1 uncultured Bordetella sp. | reverse complement strand
GCATGATGCCGATCTTGATTTCGTCGGGCGTGATCACGCCGGGGCAGTTGGGGCCCACCAGAATGGTCTTGCGGCCCTGCTTGGCCATCTTGTCCTTGACCTCGATCATATCGCGCACCGGGATGCCCTCGGTGATGCAGATCACCAGATCGAGGTCGGCCTCGATGGCCTCCCAAATCGCGGCAGCAGCGAAGGGCGGCGGCACGTAAATAACCGACACATTGGCGCCGGTCTGCTTTTTCGCCTCGGCGACGGTGCCGAAAATAGGGATGTCCTCGAAAGATTCGCCGGCTTTTTTCGGATTGACGCCGGCGACATAGCAGTTCTTGCCGTTGGCGTATTCCTTGCCCATTTTGGTATGGAACTGGCCGGTCTTGCCGGTAATGCCCTGCGTCATGACGCGGGAATTCTTGTTGATCAGGATAGACATGGCGTTCCTCTATTTGACGGCGGCGACGATGCTCTTCGCCGCATCGGCCATATTGGTGGCGGAAATGATCGGCAGTCCCGAGTCCTTCAGTATCTGCCGGCCCATCTCCTCGTTGGTGCCGCGCATGCGCACCACCAGCGGCACCGAGAGCTTGACCTCGCGCGCCGCGACGACCACGCCGTTGGCGATGGTGTCGCACTTCATGATGCCGCCGAAAATATTGACCATGATGCCCCTGACCTTGGGGTTCTTCAGCATGATCTTGAAGGCCTCGGTGACCTTCTCCGCGGTGGCACCGCCGCCGACATCGAGAAAGTTCGCCGGCTCGCCGCCAAACAGCTTGATGGTGTCCATCGAGGCCATCGCCAGGCCGGCACCGTTGACGAGGCAACCGATGTTGCCCTCGAGCGAGATGTATGACAGGTCGAACTTTGACGCCTCGATCTCGGCCGGATCTTCCTCATCCAGGTCACGCAGCGCGACGATGTCCGGATGGCGGAACAGCGCATTGGAATCAAAATTGATCTTGGCATCGAGCGCGATGACCTTGCCGTCGCCGGTGAGGATCAGCGGGTTGATTTCGGCGAGGCTCGCGTCGGTGTCCCAGAACGCCTTGTACAGCGCCTGCAATTGCACGCGCGCCTGCGCGATCGAACCCGGCGGCACGCCGATTTTCGCCGCGACGTCGTCGGCCTCGGCGTCCTTGAGGCCGGCGGCCGGGTCGATGAATACCTTGAAGATTTTCTCCGGCGTGTGCGCGGCCACTTCCTCGATATCCATGCCGCCCTCGCTCGAGGCCATCAGGGCCACACGCTGAGTGACACGGTCCACCACCATGCCGACGTACAGTTCTTTCTTGATGTCGGCGCCCTCTTCGACCAGCAGGCGCCGCACCTTCTGGCCGTCGGGCCCGGTCTGGTGCGTCTTTAGTTGCATGCCGAGGATTTGCGTGGCGAAGGTCTTGACCTCTTCCATCGACTTGGCGACCTTGACGCCGCCGCCCTTGCCGCGGCCGCCGGCGTGAATCTGCGCCTTGACCACCCAGACCTTGCCGCCGAGGGTCGTGGCCGCCTTCACCGCCTCGTCGACCGAAAAGCACGCAATGCCCTTGGGGGTGATGACGCCGTATTTGCGCAACACCTCCTTGGCCTGATATTCATGGATTTTCATTTTGTCCCCTTGGAAAGTGTTTTGACCGTCTGCATGAAGTGCATGAAGTGTATGAAGTCTCAGCCGCGACGCCGCGCGCCGCCCTCATCGCCGTCCCTTTGCGGCCGTCCCATTGCCACCGTCAATCGGTGCCCGCCACGGTATCGTCCTTGCGATGCCAGGTCGGGTAATAGCGCGCCACAGCCGGTCCGCGCGTATCGAGCGCATGACAGCGGTCAAGCTGGAAAGGCTTGTCCGGGGTATTGATGTTTTCACGCCGCTCGCCGGCATAAGCCTGGATGGCCGCCGTCGGCAGCAAGCCGATAAGTTCGGTCAGGTGGGTGCAGCCGCGCACATCGCCAAAGCGCGCCAGCACCGCCTTGCGGAAGCCGCGCTTGAGATTGAGCCCTACGAGGGCGCGGTAATCGGCGTTGATGCGGTCGCACTCCCCGGCGTAGGGCATGCTGTCGGTCTTGCTCAGCGCGTCCACAACCTCGTATTCGCGATTGATGGTGATGCGCACCCACATGTCGTGCACCGGCTGCCCCGCCGGACGCACGCCGCTCGCCAGCGGGATGTCATGCGACTTCACATCCGTCAGCCGCGCCTCGACGTCCATCAACCCGTCGGCGCGACGATACGCCTGAATGGCGATACTGCGGGTATGGAGCGGTTCGCGCGCAATTGATGCGGCGGCGGCGGGAAGCGGCATGGACACTGTAAGGCTGGCTCTATTGCAAAGCAGCAAAGTTTATCACAGCGACTCATCCGAACCGAAGGGCGGGCCGGGCAACAGCCAAACTCATTATGATGGGGCAACTTTCTCCTTTCACGGCCGGGAGCCCGCAATGAAGCACGTGCTTGCGCTTGACCAGGGCACCACCAGTTCGCGCGCCATCATTTTCAGTGAAGACGGCGCCGTCAAGGCACAGGCGCAGCGCGAGTTCGGGCAACTGTTTCCGCAGCCCGGCTGGGTCGAGCACGATGCGCTCGAAATCTGGGACAGCCAGCTCGCCTGCGCACGCGAGGCCCTTGTCGCCTCCGGGCTCAAGGCTGCCGAGCTCACTGCCGTGGGCATCACCAACCAGCGCGAGACCGTCGTCATCTGGGACCGCGCCAGCGGCCAACCCGTGCACAAGGCCATCGTCTGGCAGGACCGGCGGACGGCGGACGCCTGCGCCGCGCTCAAGGCCGCCGGTCACGAAGCCATGGTGCGCGCGAGGACAGGCCTCTTGCTCGACCCGTATTTTTCGGCGACCAAACTGGCCTGGATGCTGGCCCACACGCCCGGCTTGCGTGCGCGCGCCGAACGCGGTGAACTCGCCTGCGGCACCATCGACACCTGGCTCGCCTGGAAGCTTACCGCCGGACGCCTGCATGTCACCGATCCGAGCAATGCCGCGCGCACGCTGCTCTACGACATACACAAGGGCCGCTGGGACGAGGATTTGCTCGCGCTGTTCGGCGTTCCCGCAGCCATGCTGCCCGAAGTACTGCCCTCCTCACATGCCCACGGCGGCATTGACGCGTCCTTGCTCGGCGCCGCAGTGCCGCTCGCCGGCATCGCCGGCGACCAGCAGGCGGCGCTGTTCGGCCAGGCCTGCCACAGTCAGGGCATGGCCAAGAACACCTATGGCACCGGTTGCTTCATGCTGCTCAACACCGGCGCGGCGGCGGTGCGCTCGCAACACGGCCTGCTGACGACCTGCACGGCGCAGGCGCACACCTACGCCCTCGAGGGTAGCGTGTTCATCGGCGGCGCGGTGGTGCAATGGCTGCGCGACGGCCTCGGCATCATCGCGTCCTCGGGAGAGGTCGAGGCGCTTGCGGCAAGCGTGCCCGATGCCGGCGGCGTGATGGTGGTGCCCGCGTTCACCGGCCTTGGTGCGCCGCACTGGGATGCCTTCGCCCGCGGCGCCCTGCTCGGACTCACGCGCGGCTCCAACCGCGGCCACATCGCCCGCGCCGCGCTCGAATCCATCGCCTTCCAGTCGGCCGAGTTGCTGCTCGCCATGCAGCGCGATTCGGGCGGCGCGGTGCGCGAACTGCGCGTCGATGGCGGCGCCGCGGCCAACACGCTGCTGATGCAATTCCAGGCCGACCTGCTGGGCATTGCGGTGGTGCGCCCGGCGGTGCTCGAAACCACGGCCCTCGGCGCCGCCTATCTCGCCGGCCTTGCCACCGGCGTCTGGACCGGCGAAGCGGACATTGCGCGGCAATGGCGCATCGAACGCGCCTTTGAACCGGCGATGTCACGCGACGAAGCTGCGGCGCGCATGTCGGCATGGACGCGTGCGGTCGAACGCAGCAAACAGTGGGCCTCAGCCCAGGCCGACTGAGGGATCGCCGGATGGCGGGCCGGCGCGGCAGTCATCCGGCTTCGGCCCGATTGGGGCCCGATTGCGGCCCATTGCGGCCCGAATGCGGCCCGATTGCGGCCCATTGCGGCCCGAATGCGGCCCGAATGCGGCCCGATGCCGGCCCGATCCATCCAGGCTGCTACCATGCCGCGCATGTCCGAATCGCCTTTGACCGCCCTCGCTGCATTGCGCGCCCTGATCGCAGACGGCCTGCCGCAACAGGCGCTGACCGGGCTCGAAGAACTGACCGCCCGCCACCCTGACAGCGCCGATGCCTGGCTGGCGCTGGGCGAAGTGCGCGGCATGCTCGACCTTGACGCCCCCGCGGAGCAGGCTTTTCGCTCGGCGGTGGCACTCGCGCCGCAACGGCACGAAGCGCAGTTCAACCTCGCGCTGGCACTGACCTACCAGCAAAGGCTGCGCGAAGCCGTGCCGCATTTTGTGCTGGCGCGCCGGCTCAACGCCGCCATTCCCGGCCTTGATGCGCTGCTGCTCGATGTGGTGCTGCGCCTGTTGCAGTCCGAATCGCCGGCGCCAGCACCGGCGTTCAGCGCAACACCGCTGCCGGCAAACCCGCTGGTCAGCGTCATCATCCCCACGCGCGACCGTCCGGCGCTGCTGTCTGACGCGCTGCAGTCGGTCTGCCGCCAGACCTACACCCGGTGGGAGGCGGTCGTGGTCAACGACGGCGGTGCCGACGTCACGGCGGTATCGACGGTTATCGCCGGCCTGCCGGCGGCCATGGCAAGCCGCGTCACGCTGCTCAACGCCGCGACGCCGGGCGGCCCGGCGCGTGCGCGCAACCGCGCCATTGCGGCGGCGCGCGGTGCCGTGCTGGCATTTCTTGATGACGACGATCTCTACCACCCGCATCACCTGCAAACCCTGGTCGAGGGCCTCGCCGACCCGCGCCATGGCGCCTGTCACACGCGCAGCGAAGGCGTGATGGAAACACTCACCGATGGCCGCCGCATTGAGCACACGCGCGGCGCGGCGTTTGCCGGGTTTCAATACGCGCGGCTGGTGCTCGAAGTGCGCAATGTCATACCGATCAACACCTGGGGCCTGCGCCGCGATTGCCTCGCCGCCGCCGGGCCCTTTGATGAAACCCTTGCCTGCGCCGAGGACTGGGAAATGCTGCTGCGCCTGTCCGCATGCACCGCGATCAATGCGCTCCCCGTCACCACCACCGAAGTGCGCATGCGCGAGAACGCCACAGACAGCGTGTCAACGCGCAGCCGCCTGCGGCCGGTGTGCGAAATCATCTATGACCGCCACCACTCCGCCCACCCGCTGGTGGCGCTTGCGCGCGAATTGTATCTGGCAAGCCTCGCGTGAGCGGCGAGGCGTCCCGGGGTCCCGTCTTCAGGCCCCAAAGCGCAGACCCTCAGCGCGCGCCCGCCGCCTCGAGTGACAGCACCATGTCGCGATAACCGCGCCCCTTCGCCAATGCCAGCGGCGTGTTGCCCTGGCGGTCGGCAAGTCTTGTGCTCGCGCCCGCAGCCAGCAAGGCCTTGAGCGTTGCCAGATGACGCGCTCCGCCGTTCCCGAGCACGATGGATTCAATCAGCGCCGTCCAGTTGAGGTTGTTGACGTGATCGAGCGGCGCGCCGGCGGCGATCAGTTGCCGCACCACACCGTCGTGCCCGAGGTGGGCCGCTGCGATCAGCGCCGTGCCGTCGTAACGGCTGGTGATGCGTTTGGCGCTGGCGCCCAGCGACAACAACAGGCGCAGGCTGTCTTCGTCGTCGGCGACCGAGGCGATGGTGACGGCGTCGTAGCGGTCGTTCTCGAGCAGCTCTGTTCTGGCGCCGGCCGCGATCAGTACGCGCATGGCCTCGCGCTGCCGGGCAAAGGTGGCGACATGCAGCGGCGTGCGGCCGTAACTGTCGCGCGCATTCAGGTCGGCCCTGGCCGTCGCGAGCGCCTTGATGCGCGCGACATCACCCTTGTGCGCGGCCGCGTGCAAGGGGCCGAAGGCGGCGATCTCCAGTGCGGCGGGCGCGATTTGCGCCGCGGCCGGAAATGACGCCAGCATCAGCGTCTGGGCTGCGACCAGTGCAAGACTGCGCAAACTGCGGCGTGTCGGGCCGCGCTTGAGGGTTTGTTGCATATTTACTCCTCCGATTTTCAGGGCAGGCCCTAAGCTAGCGCAAAACCCGGAAAGCTGTTGTACCAGACCCGCGCTTGCAGCGGGTATCGGCTGGGAAAGGCCGCCTGGCGGGGTTTTCCAGCCGGTGTGGCATTGCGAATCAGCACTACTGGAGCCAGGTTTGGGACCGGCGTCGATGATATCGTGGCCCTCTCGCCGGTGCGTCCGTGCGCTGGGTAACAGAACCCCAAACGTCCCGATTGCTATAATGGAACGTTTTCTGATGTATCCCCCTGAGAAGCGCCCTGATTTGTCCTCACATTCCATGCATGTACTCGTTACCGGCGGCGCCGGTTTTATCGGTTCGCACAGCACGGATGCGCTGCTCACCGCAGGCGCGCAAGTCACCGTGCTCGACAACTTTTCCAATGGCAAGCGCGCCAACCTGCCGGGCGAACACGCGGCGCTGCGCATCATTGAAGGCGACATCCGCGACCCGGCCGAGGTGCCAAAGGCGCTCGACGGCGTCACCCATGTGTTGCACCTCGCCGCGCAGGTGTCGGTGCAGTCCTCGGTCGCCGACCCGGTCAATTCCTGCCACAACAACGTCGTCGGTTTTCTGAACGTGCTCGACGCCGCGCGCCAGGCCGGCGTCAAGCGCATGGTCTATGCATCGAGCGCCGCCGTGTACGGCACGCCCAAGGCACTGCCGCTCGATGAGTCAGCGCCCGTGGCCCCCATTTCGCCCTACGGCCTGGAAAAATACATAGACGACCAGTACGCCGCGCTGTACCTCGGGCTATACGGGTTTTCTGCGCTGGGCATGCGTTACTTCAACGTCTACGGCCCGCGCCAGGATCCGCGCTCGCCCTATGCCGGCGTGATCAGCAAGTTCACCGACGCCATGGCCGCCGACAGGCCGGTACGCATTTTTGGCGACGGCGGGCAGACCCGTGACTTTGTGTTCGTCAAAGACATCGCGCGCATGAACCTGCTCGCGCTGCAATTGGGTCCTGAAGCCGCTGGCGTGTGCAACATCGGCACCGGCACCAGCGTGACACTGCTGCGAATGGTCGATGCGCTTGCCGCCGCCGCAGGCAAGCCGGTTGCGCGCCAGTTCGAGCCGCCGGCCACCGGCGACATCCGCGATTCGGCCATGTCACCGGCCAGGCTGCTCGCGCTGTTCGGCGAAAAGCCGGCAACACCGCTCACCGACGGATTGAAGCAACTGCTCGCCTCCCCTTAAATAACCGGCCGCGCCGACGGTGGCAACACCGCCTGTGCCAAGACATTGAAAAAAGCCCTGACCTCCCTGTTTGCGTTTTGCCGGTCAGGCGCCGCCAGGCTGGCTGCGGCGCTGATGCTCGCGTCAGTCACGGCTACGGCCCACGCGCAACAACCCAACATCGCCCTTTATTACGGCGGCAATGTGCCTTGGGACGAGCTCGCCGCATTTGACGCGGCAGTCGTGGAGCCCGATGCAGCCGGGCCGCTGCCGGCAAACTGGCGCGACGGGCGCACGCTGCCGGTGGCGTATTTGTCGCTGGGCGAAGTGCATCCGACGCGGCCATATTTCAAGGACATTCCCGCCGCCTGGCACCTGGGCGCAAACACTGCCTGGGGCAGCGTAGTCATCGACCAGACGCAGGCCGACTGGCCGCGCTGGTTGATCGAGCGTTCTGTCAAGCCGCTGTGGGAAGCCGGTTATCGCGGATTTTTTCTCGACACGCTCGATTCGTATCAGCTTGTCGCCAAGACCCCGCAAGCGCGCGCCGCACAAGAGGCCGGCCTCGCCCGTATCATCACCGAAATCAAGCGCGCCTACCCGCAGGCGAAACTGATTTTCAACCGCGGCTTTGAAATCCTGCCGCAGGTGTACCGCCAGGCCTGGGTGGTGGCCTTTGAGTCGCTGTATCGGGGCTGGGACCAGTCGGAAAAACGCTACCGCGAAGTGCCCGCCGCCGATCGCGAATGGCTCACCGGGCAACTCAAGCGCGTCACCGACGAATACAAGCTGCCGGTGCTGGCAATTGATTACGTCGCGCCCGAGGAGCGCGCACTGGCGCGCGAGACTGCAACGCGCATCAAGGCCGCGGGCTTTATCCCGTGGGTCAGCAACCCCGAGCTTGACATGCTGGGCGTAGGCGCCATTGAGGTCATGCCGCGCAAGCTGCTGATGCTCTACGAGAACGAAGAGGACGAATTCGGCCTCATCGCCGATCCGATCCAGCAGTACGCCTCCATGCCGCTCAATTACATGGGCTACACGACCGAATATGTCGAAGTCTCCAAGGGTGTGCTGCCGGCCTATCCGCTGGCCGGCCGCTATGCCGCGGTCGTCGCCTGGTTCAATTCCTATGAGGTCGGCCGCGACGCCGAACTCGCCGCCTTGCTGCGCCGATCCAAAGCCCAGGGTCTCAGACTCGCCATACTGGGCAATTTCGGCATAGGCGACGCGCAATTGCTCAAGGACACGCTGGGCCTGGAGCGCGCCGACGCCAAGGCCGCCGCGCGCGTCAGCATCGCCAGCAAGGACGCGATGATGGGCTTTGAAATCCAGCCCCTGCCGGACCGGCGCACCTTCCAGCCGCTGACCGCTACCGGCGGCACGACGCTGCTGCAACTCACCAACGAAACCGGACAGCGCATGGACGCAGCGGCGCTGATGCCCTGGGGTGGCTACGCGCTCTCGCCCTACGGCATCATGGATCTACCCGGCGGCAAGGGCAGCCGCTGGGTCATAGATCCCTTCGAATTTCTGCGCCGCGCGCTGGCGCTGCCGCTGATGCCGGCGCCCGACACCACCACCGAAAGCGGCCGCCGCCTGATGATCACGCACATCGACGGCGACGGTTTTGCCAGCCGCGCCGAGGTGCCGGGGTCGCCGTTTTCGGGCGAAGTGCTGATACGCGATTTTCTCGAGCAATACCGCCTGCCCACCACGGTGTCGGTGATACAAGGCGAGATCGCGGCCAACGGCCTTTACCCCAAGGACAGCCCGGCGCTCGAAGCCCTGGCGCGGCGCATCTTTGCCCTGCCCTCGGTTGAAGTCGCCAGCCACTCCTACTCGCATCCGTTCCGCTGGCGCAAGCTCGAACGCGGCAACGAGACGGGCAGTTACAGCCTGTCGATTCCCGGCTACAGCTTCGACATCGCACGCGAAGTGAACGGCTCCATCGATTACATCAATGCCTCGCTGGTGCCTGAGGGCAAGCGCACCGCGGTATTCCTGTGGACCGGCGACTGCAACCCGGGCGACGACCAGGTCGAGCAGACCTATGCTGCGGGCATTCTGAACATGAACGGCGGCGACACCTGGATCACCCGCGCCGAACCCAGCCTGACGCTGGTCGCACCGCTCGGCATTCCACGCGGCAAGCGCTACCAGGTGTTTGCACCGATGCAGAACGAAAACCTCTACACCAACCTGTGGAGCGGGCCCTTCTACGGTTTTGAGCGCGTCATCGAAACCTTCGAGATGACCGAAACGCCGCGTCGTCTCAAGCCGATCAACATTTATTACCACATGTACTCGGCGACCAAGCGCGCCTCCATCAATGCGCTGCACAAGGTCTATCGCTCGGCCATCGCACAGCAGCCGTACAACATTTACGCCTCGGAATACATCCGCAAGGTGCTCGACTTCAACCGCATGACGGTGGCCAAAAGCGACGCCGGCTGGGTGGTGCGCGGTGGCGGCGAACTGCGCACGCTGCGCCTGCCGGTGGCTGCTGGCTATCCCGATCTTGCCACCAGCCGCGGCCTCGCCGGCTATTCGCGCGCTACGCAAAACCAGGGCAAGGAGGGCGACCAGCAATACCTGCATCTTTCCGGTGGCGAAGCGCTGATCGCGCTGTCGACGCAGGCGCCGCGCCAGCCGTATCTTGCCGAGGCCAACGCCCGCGTCGAGCGCTTCGAGCGCGATGCCGCCGGGTTCAGCCTGCGCCTCGCCGGCCACCTGCCGCTGTCCTTCACGCTGGGCGCGGCCAGCGGCTGCGAAGTACGCGCCGACGGCCGCGTGATCACGCCAAAAGCAGCCAACCGCTACGAGCTCCCCGGTGGAACAGCGACGATCACGGCCCGTTGCCGCTGAGCCCGAGAGGACGCGGATCCTCTCGCCGCTCGCGCTCGCCGGCATCCTTGCCATGGTGGCGGCGACGCTGGTGCTGCTGTTTCCGCGCAAGACCCTGCTCGATCAGGTGGCGATTGAGACGAGGAACGATCCGCTCACCGTGAACTACCTGACCAGCCTGTTGCGCACCGACCCGCACAATGTCGATTTGCGCGTCCTGCTGGCGGAGAAAAAAATCTCCGTCGGCGCGCTCGACGAAGCGGCTGAGTTGATCGGTCCGCTCAAGATCGGCCCCGACGCGGCGGCGCGCCGCCGCGCGCTGCTGCTTGAACTGCGCATGGCTGACGCGCAATTGCGCGCGCTGCCCGAACGCGACACCGCGCGTCCGGCGACCCTGGCAAAAATGCGCCGCATGCTCGACGAAATCGACACGGAGGCCTGGGACCCGGCCGACCTCGCCTATCTCGCGCGCCAAGCCATGCAGTTGCGTCATACGGCGCTGGCCGAGCGCCTGCTGACGCGTCTTGCCGCCACGGGGCAGCAACTGCCGTCGGGCTGGATGCAGGAGTTGGCGCAAAGCGCGCTCGCCGACTCTGACTATCGCAGCGCCGCGCGGCTGTATTTCGCCGCGCGCGAACGCGCCACCGATGCGGCTGAACGCCGCCGGCTTTATCTCACCGCAGTGGCGACGCTGCAATCGGGCAATCTGCTCGACGAAGCCCTCGCCGCCGCCGAAGAGCACCTGGGCGATCTCGCCAACGACGAGCAGACGCTGGCCGCGCTGACACGCCTCGCCCTCGCCGCCGGCAAGCCGGCGTTGGCCGAACGCTACGTCAAGCGCATGCTGCGCATGGGC
>CAYLPI010000131.1:0-11085 GCA_964385505.1 uncultured Bordetella sp. | reverse complement strand
CGATGTCGGCGGTGAAGGTCACCACTTCGCAGTGATAGACGTCCTGCAGCCATTTGAGAATGACCGAGGTGTCGAGGCCGCCGGAGTAGGCGAGGACGACTTTGTTCACTTTCTTGTCTTTTTTCATTGCAATTTTCCAGTCAGGGAATCGGTGAATTCGTAATCGTTCTTTTTTTGGGGGGGGCGGTGCTCAGGGTACGACACGGCCAAGCAGCAGATATTCCATCAGCGCTTTTTGCGCGTGCAGGCGGTTTTCCGCCTCTTCCCAGACCACGCTGTGGGGGCCGTCGATGACTTCGGCCGTCACTTCTTCGCCGCGATGGGCGGGCAGGCAGTGCATGAACAAGACGTCATTTTTCGCCACCTTCATCATGTCGGCATCAACCTGCCAGTCCTCGAAGTCACGCTTGCGCTCCTCGTTCTCGGCTTCAAAGCCCATGCTGGTCCAGACGTCGGTGGTGACGAGGTCGGCGTCCCTCGCCGCTTCCATCGGGTCGGCGAACTCCTCGTAATGGTCATGGCCGTAGAGGTTGGCGCGCTCGGCCTCGACCTCATAGCCCGGTGGCGTCGAGACGTGGACATTGAAGTCGAAAACCTCCGCCGCCTGCAGCCAGGTGTTGCAGACATTGTTCGAGTCGCCTATCCAGGTCACGGTCTTGCCGCGGATGGAGCCGCGATGCTCGGTGTAGGTGTAGATATCGGCAAGGATCTGACAGGGATGGTATTCGTTGGTGAGGCCGTTGATGACGGGCACGCGCGAATGGCCGGCGAAGCGCTCGATGATCTCCTGCTCAAAGGTGCGGATCATGACGAGGTCGGACATGCGCGAAATCACCTGCGCCGCATCCTCGACCGGTTCGCCGCGTCCGAGTTGTGAGTCACGGGTGTTGAGGTAGATGGCCGAGCCGCCCAGTTGCTGCATGCCCGCTTCAAACGAAAGCCGGGTGCGGGTCGAGGCCTTCTCGAAAATCATCACCAGCGTGCGGTCGGCAAGCGGCCAGTATTTCTCGAAGGACTTGAAGCGCGCCTTGATCCAGCGCGTGCGCTCGAACACGTAATCGTACTCATCGATGGTGAAGTCGTTGAACTGCAGGTAGTGTTTTACCGCCATGACGTGCTCCTGGTTCAGTTCGTACTTGCCGGCTCGGCAAGAAAATCAGCAATCAGGGCGCCCGGCGCTGCGACGGGTTGCGTTGCCCCGGCGCGATTGATCACCAGCGGCGGCGGCGGGCGCACCACCCTTTCGGCGATGCCGGCCGGTGCGTCAATGTAACGCCGCCCGGCCGTGGCCCACAGCCATACGCCCTCGTCGTGGCTGAATGCCAGTGGCGGTCGGTTGTGGGTATTCATGATGTGCGATGCATCTGGCATGGCTGTGCCGATCCGGGGTGCCGTCCGTGGCAGGAGGGACGTGCAAAAATAATTTCGGCGGCTTGCGCCGCCGTGTTCCCGCCTTGCCGCTGCCGCGTCCAACCTGAAACTTCGCGTCGCCACGTTGCGACAAATCCATGCGGGATGTGTGCGAGAATCAAAAAAAACTCAATCCAACCCATATTTTAGCATAGCGATTCTGCCGGATACCCGGGCCTATGAATTCGAGGCTGACCGTTTTCAACCAGAAGGGCGGGGTCGGTAAGACGACCACTACGCTCAATCTCGGCGCGGCGCTTGCGGCGCGCGCCTTGTCGCCGCTGCTGCTCGATCTTGACGCCCAAGCCCACCTCAGCAGCATACTGTCCCCGGCGCAAAGCGGCGGCGACAGCCTGTTCGCGTTTTACAACCAGAACAAACCGCTGGCCGAGTTGCTGCGTCCGGTGATGCTTGCCAATCGCAGCGGCGGCCAGCTCGTTCCCGCACATTCGGAGCTGATGAAGGTCGATTCGCTGTTCGGCAAGGGGCCGGACATTCTCAACCGACTGCGCGAGGGGCTGGACGTGCGGGCGGGCGCCGACGCCGCGCGGCCGGTACTCATCGATTGTTGCCCGATGCTGGGCGTGCTGTCGCTCAACGGCGTGTTCGCCGCCGAACGTGTGCTGATTCCGATTTCGACCGACCACCTTGCGGTGCGCGGCGCGCTGGCGCTCGAGGGCACGCTCAAGGCGCTGGAGCATGTGCTTAAAAAACGCGTCGAGAGGCGTTACCTGCTGACGCGCTTTGACGGCAGGCGGCGCATGTCGCACGACATTGCCGAGCAGTTGAAGGCGCGTTTTGGTGCGGAGTTGTGCGAAACGCGTATTGCCGAGAATGTCGCCATAGCCGAGAGTCCGGCGGTGGGCAAGGATGTGTTCAGCTATGCCCCCGACAGTCGCGGCGCGCAGGACTACGCGCGTCTGCTCGAAGAGCTGCTCTCAAGCGGGTTTCTGGAGGTGTGAACCGGGCTGGTGTCGGCCGCACGCCTCGTGCGGGTGCTGCTGGCAGCTTACTTCGTGACCAGCGTAACCACGTCTTCGAAGCTCATTGGCGCGGCCTTGGCGTTGCCGCCCTGAACCGAGCGGTCAAGGATCTGGCAGTGAAGGTACATCTGGCGCAGTTTTCGCTCGGCATCGGCCTCGTCGCGCCCGTGGATCATCAGGTTTTCCACGACAAGCCCCTGTCGCGTACGAATGCGAAAGCCAAATTTGGTGGTGCTCGCCTGCAGCATGATCCCCTCCCATCAAGCGCTTATCAAAAGATATACCATGAAGGGATTAGAAAGGCAAGCTAAGCCCATGGTTATGTGACTTTTTCCTTGTTTTTGATGCCTCCGGATGCGCTTTTTCGGTGCAATCCTGCCCGCATTACACGGCAGTCCGTCCGCGGCGGAGCGGCATGAACGCGGCTGCTATACTCGCGCCTTATGTCATCCGAGCATGCCCTCGCGCCGGCCATCCATGCCCGCAGCCATTGACGAGTTCATCATCGTAGGCCAAACCCACGACGGAAAGACCTTTCGTCCCAGCGACTGGGCGGACCGCTTGTGCGGCATCATGTCCGCCTTTGGCGCCGACCAGCGCATGTTGTATTCCCCTTATGTGCAGCCGATCAACGTCGGCGGCATCAAGTGCGTCGTGATTGACGTCCGCCTGCAGGAACTCGAGCCCATGGCCTACAACTTCCTGCTCAATTTCGCCCGCGACAACGAGTTACGCACGAGGCCCGGGCGGGGTGTGGAGCGGGTGGAGCCGGCGGCGTCGTAGGGACTAGAGCGGGGACTAAAGCGGGAGGGGGCAAAGACCTGCACCACCAAATAAAAAAGCCGCCCCTCGTTGCGGGCGGCTTTTTTTGTCAGCGCAGCCTGATCAGGCCATCGCTTTGACTTTTGCGTTGAGGCGGCTCTTGCTGCGTGCGGCCCTGTTCTTGTGGATGATCTTCTTGTCGGCAATGCGGTCCACCACGCTGCTTGCCTCGCGAAAGGCGGTCTGGGCAACGGCTTTGTCGCCGGCCTTGATGGCCTTGCCGACTTTTTTCAGCGCGGAACGAAGCGCCGTGCGCTGCGAGGCATTGAGGACGCGTCGCTTTGACGATTGACGGGCTGCTTTACGCGCCCCAGCAGTGTTGGCCATATTCTATTCTTCTGTCGCTTGAAGGAAAGTCCGCGATTATAACCACTTCAACCGCCCTGCACAAGGGGCAATGTTGCCTGAAGTCGCCCGCTTCGCTGCGATTTGGGCTGCGATAACAAAGGCTTGTGGCACGGTCTCAGCCGGGCGCCAACTGCGGTAATCGGTCGGGGCGGGCCGTCGCCGCTTATAATCGGGCGATGAATTTGCTCAAAGCCCTGGCCACGGTCAGTTCCATGACCCTCATCTCCCGGGTGCTGGGGTTTGTTCGCGATGCCCTGATCGCGCGTATATTCGGCGCCGGGCTCGCCACCGACGCCTTTTTTGTCGCCTTTCGCATTCCCAACCTGTTGCGCCGGCTGTTCGCCGAGGGGGCGTTCGCGCAGGCCTTCGTGCCCATCATTGCCGAATACCGCATTCGCGAGGGCGACGCCGGCACCAAACTGCTGGTTGACCGCACCGCCACGCTGCTGGCGCTGGCGCTGGTTGCGGTCAGCCTGCTCGGCATTGCGCTGGCACCGGTCATCATCTATGTCAGCGCACCGGGTTTTTCCGCCAACGCCGAAAAATTCGACATCACCGTGGCGATGCTGCGTATCACTTTTCCCTACATCCTGTTCATTTCGCTGGTGTCGTTCGCCGGCGGCATCCTCAACACCTGGCGCAAATTTGCCATACCGGCGGTTACGCCCAGCCTGCTTAACGTTTCGTTCATCGTAGCCGCGCTGTTTTTTGCGCCCTACTTTGACCCGCCTGTCATGGTGCTCGCCTGGGCGGTGGTCGCCGGCGGCGTGCTGCAACTGGCGCTGCAGATCCCCTATCTCGCCCGCATCGGCATGCTGCCGCGGCCCCGCCTCGCATGGCGCGACCCCGGCGTGCGGCGGATACTGCTGCTGATGGGGCCGGCGGTGCTGGGGGTGTCGGTGAGCCAGTTGAGCCTGATCATCAACACCATCTTTGCATCCTTTCTTGAGAACGGCAGCGTGTCATGGCTGTATTACGCCGACCGCCTGATGGAGTTTCCCACCGGCCTCCTTGGCGTGGCGCTGGGCACGGTGCTGCTGCCCAGTCTGTCGCGCTATCACGCCGCGAACGACAATGAAGCCTTCAGCCGGCTGCTCGACTGGGGACTGCGCCTGACGCTGCTGCTGGCGCTGCCCGCGGCGCTGGCGTTGGCGCTGCTGGCTGTGCCGCTGATCGCCACGCTGTTCCATTACGGCGCCTTCAGCACGCACGACCTGATGATGACGCGCGAGGCGCTGATGGCTTATTCGGTCGGGCTGCTCGGCCTGATCATGGTCAAGGTGCTGGCGCCGGGGTTTTACGCACGCCAGGATATCCGCACGCCGGTGAAGATAGCGATCATCACGCTGATTGCAACGCAGGTGCTCAATGCCGCGCTCGTCGTGCCGCTGCAGCACGCCGGCCTCGCCCTGTCGATCGGCATTGGCGCCTGCCTCAATGCCGCGATGCTGCTCACCGGCCTCAGGCGCAAGGGCATTTACGCGCCGCAACCGGGCTGGGCGGTGTTCGCGTTCAGGCTGCTTATCGCGCTCTATGCAATGGCTGTGATACTGTGGCTTTTCGCCGGCAGCGACGCGTGGTGGCTGCAGGCGGGCGGCGTGCAGCGCGTGGCCGCGCTGTGCGGGCTGGTTGTGATCGGTTCAGGGGCTTATTTTGCAACGCTCTGGCTGCTCGGTTTCAGGGCCGGGGATTTTTCACGACGGGGTTCGATTGACTAGTTTTATTTTACGCACGGTACCTGTCGCGGGACTGTGGGCGACATGAACACGCAGATCGAGGCCTTCGCCGAGCTTGTCTCGCGCGAGCAGTTCGACCTTTGCCGCGCCTGCATCATGATCGGGCAGGACATTTATCCGGACCTCGACGTCAACGCCTGCATGGACGAGATCGAGGCCATGGCGGCGGTGATCCGTTCGCGCTTCGCCGAGGACGCCTTCGCCGAGCAGCGTCTGTCGGCGCTCAACCATTACCTGTTCAACGACTGCGGGTTCGCCGGTAACGCCAACGATTACTATGACCCGCGCAACAGCTACCTCAGCGACGTGCTGGCGCGGCGAAAAGGCATCCCGATCACCCTCAGTGTGCTTTACCTCGAACTCGGGCGGCGTATCGGCCTTGGTCTGCAGGGGGTCGCTTTTCCGGGGCATTTCATGGTCAAGCTGCAGTTGAAACGCGGCCAACTGATGCTCGACCCGTTCAGCGCCGGCCTGCCGCAGTCGGAAACAGAGTTGCGCCAGCGCCTCGGCCAGGTGTTGAAGGACGGCCGCGCCAGAACCATGCCGCTCAACGAGTTTCTCGAGCCGGCGACACCGCGACAGATCGTCACCCGCCTGCTGCGCAACCTGAAGAGCGTTTACATGAACGCCAACAAGCACGAACTCGCACTCGACGTGATGCACCGCATGTTGCTGGTGGTGCCCGAGGCGGTGGAGGAGTTGCGCGACCGCGGCCTGCTGTATGCGCAGCTCGACTGTTTTCGCGCCGCCTCGGGCGATTTGCAGAACTACCTGCGCCGCCGGCCGGATGCGCCCGACGCGATGGAAATCCACGGTCGCGTGGTCGAACTCAAGCAGGCGGCCGCGCGCCTCAACTGAGGACGGGCGGGGTGGCATTGGCGCCGCCGAATCAGCCTTTGGCCGGGGCAAAGCCGCTATAATTCATGGTTTTGCGTCCACCGACCTTTCGCAATGCGCGTGTCACACAGCCTGCCCGTCGCCAGCGGCCCCCTGGCCCTGACCATCGGCAATTTCGACGGCGTGCATCGTGGTCATCAGGCCATGCTGGCGAAGCTGTCGGAACAAGCACGGACACTCGGCGCCGGCATGGGCGTGCTGACCTTCGAGCCGCACCCGCGCGAGGTGTTCACCCCGCAATCGGCGCCGACGCGCCTGACCGCGCTGCGGGAAAAGCTTGAGCTTTTGGCCGCGCACGGCGTCGGGCATGTCCATGTCGCGCGCTTCACGCCGGCATTCGCCGCCCTCAGCCCGTCGGCATTCATCGAACAGGTGCTGGTGCGCGGACTGCACGCGGCGGCGGTGCTGATCGGCGACGATTTCCGTTTCGGCGCCCGCCGCGCCGGTGATTTTGCGCTGCTGCGCGATGCGTCGGTGCGGCACGGTTTCGGACTTGAGGCGATGCCCACCGTTGAGCACGGCGGCCTGCGCGTATCGAGCTCCGCGGTGCGCGAGGCCCTGTTCAACGGCGACCTCGCGCGGGCTGCGGCCATGCTCGGTCGGGCGTACAGTATTTCGGGGCGCGTGGTGCATGGCGAAAAACTCGGGCGCAAGCTGGGTTTTCCCACGGCCAACGTCAGCATGCGGCATAACCGTCCGCCCCTGATGGGAATTTTTGCCGTTCGCCTGCACGGCGTCGCCGCACAGGCGCTCGAGGGCGTCGCCAGCCTCGGCCTGCGGCCGACGGTGAGCGACTCGGGCCGTGCCGCGCTGGAGGTGCACCTGTTCGATTTTTCGGGCGAGATTTACGGCCGTCACGTGCGCGTCGAATTCCTGCACAAGATTCGCGACGAAGAAAAGTATTCCGACCTCGAAACCCTGCGCGCGCAGATTGCACGCGATTGCGAGGCGGCAAAACAATATCTGGCGCTGCACCCGGCGCCTTGAACAACACGCAATGCCTGATGGAAGCAGAACATGTCTGAGCCCAAACGCGATCACAAGAGCACGCTGAACCTCCCGGATACGCCGTTCCCGATGCGCGGCGACCTCGCCAAGCGTGAACCGCAGTGGGTAAAGGAGTGGGACGAGAAGGGCATTTACAAAAAAATCCGCGCCGCCTCGAGGGGCCGGCCGCGCTTTGTACTGCACGATGGCCCGCCCTATGCCAACGGCAACATTCATATCGGCCACGCGGTCAACAAAATACTCAAGGACGTCATCACCAAGTCGCGCAACATGGCGGGCTTTGACGCCGTGTATGTTCCGGGCTGGGACTGCCATGGCATGCCGATCGAGGTGCAGATCGAAAAGACCCACGGCAAGAACATCCCGGTCGAACAGACGCAGCAACTGGCGCGCGCCTATGCCACCGAGCAGATCGCGCGGCAAATGCAGGACTTCAAGCGCCTTGGGGTGCTGGGTGACTGGGAGCACCCCTACATGACCATGGCCTTTGGCAACGAGGCCGACGAGATTCGCGCGCTCGGCGCGATCCTGCAAAAAGGTTATGTCTATCGCGGCCTCAAGCCGGTGAACTGGTGCTTCGACTGCGGCTCGGCCCTCGCCGAGGCCGAGGTCGAGTACGCCGACAAGAAAGACACCGCCATCGACGTCGGCTTTCCGTTCGCCGAGCCGGACAAGGTGGCCAGGGCCTTCGGCCTCGCCAGGCTGCCCGATGGAAACGGCGACAAAGGCTGGATCGTCATCTGGACCACCACGCCGTGGACGATTCCCGCCAACCAGGCGCTGAATGTCCATCCGGAGTTCGACTATGACCTGGTTGAAACCGGGCGCGGCCTGCTGATCCTCGCCGCCGAATTGCGCGATGCCTGTCTTGCGCGCTACGGGCTGACCGGCCGGGTGCTCGCCACTTGCAAGGGTGCCGCGCTCGAGTTGATCAATTTCCATCATCCGTTTTACGAGCGGTTGTCACCGGTGTATCTGGGCGGCTACGTCACGCTCGATACCGGCACCGGCATCGTCCACAGTTCGCCCGCCTACGGCGTCGAGGACTTCCAGTCCTGCCGCCATTACGGCATGCAGGACGACGCCATCCTCACGCCGGTGATGGGCGATGGTAAGTACGCCGCGTCGCTGCCGTTTTTCGGCGGCATGATGATCTGGAAGGCCAACCCGGAAATCGTCAAAAAAATCGACGAAACCGGCTGCTTGTTCAAGGCCGCCGTGTACGACCACAGCTACATGCATTGCTGGCGCCATAAGACGCCGATCATTTACCGCGCCACCACGCAATGGTTCGCCGGCATGGAAGAGGTGCCCGGCTACAACGGCGTGAAGCCGGCGAAGACCTTGCGCGAGACCGCGCTTGCCGGCATCGAGGCGACGAAGTTCTACCCGGAGTGGGGCAAGGCGCGCCTGCACGGCATGATCGCCAACCGGCCCGACTGGACGCTGTCGCGCCAGCGCCAGTGGGGCGTGCCGATGCCGTTTTTCATTCATCGCGAAACCGGTGCGCTGCATCCGCGCACGCCCGAGCTGCTCGAGGCCGTGGCGAAACGTGTCGAAAAAGAGGGCATAGAAGCCTGGCAGCGCGTCACGCCGGGCGAGTTGCTGGGTGAGGACGCCGCGCAATATGAAAAAATCAAGGACACGCTGGACGTGTGGTTCGATTCCGGTTCGACGCATTTCACCGTGCTCGGCGGCCCCGACGGCGCGAAGAACGCGCTCGGCTCGCACGGCGCAGACCTGAAATTCCCGGCCGACCTGTACCTCGAGGGCTCCGACCAGCATCGCGGCTGGTTTCATTCGTCGCTGCTGGTGTCGAGCATGATGCACGGCGCACCGCCCTACAAGGGCCTGCTCACCCACGGTTTTGTCGTCGATGGGCAGGGCCGCAAGATGAGCAAGTCCATGGGCAACGTCATCGCGCCGCAAAAGGTGTCGGACACGCTGGGTGCCGAAATCCTGCGCCTGTGGGTGGCCTCCACCGATTACTCGGGCGAGTTGTCCATTTCCGACGAGATCCTCAAGCGCGTGGTCGAGAGCTACCGGCGCATCCGCAATACCCTGCGATTTTTGCTGGCCAACACCGCCGACTTCGATCCGGCAAAGCACGCGCTGGCGCCGGAGCAGTGGTTGGAGATCGACCGCTACGCCGTGGCGCGCACTGCACAACTGCAGGCGGCTATACTCGCCGATTATGAAAAATACGAATTCCAACCGGCGATGTCCAAACTGCAGGGCTTTTGTTCCGAGGACCTCGGCGGCTTTTACCTCGACATTCTCAAAGACCGGCTGTACACCGGCGGCACCGATTCGCGCGCCCGCCGCGCCGCGCAGAACGCGTTGTGGCACATCACGCAAAGCCTGCTGCGCTTGATGGCGCCGGTGATGTCATTCACCGCCGAGGAAGCCTGGCGCCTGGTGAGTCCGGGCGACGAGACGGTGTTCACGCACACCTACTACGTTTTCCCGGACATCGCTGGCGGTGCCGCACTGATCGAGCGCTGGACGGCCTTGCGTGCCGTGCGTGCAGAGGTGACGCGGCAACTGGAGGCGTCGCGTAGTGCCGGCAGCATCGGCTCGTCGCTGCAGGCCGAAGTCGAAGTGCGCGCCGCAGGTGACAGGCTGGCCCTGCTGCAGTCGCTCGGGGATGATTTGCGCTTCGTGCTGATCACCTCGAGCGCACGGGTCGTTGCCGCAGACGCCGACGCGGTCATCGTCACGGCGAGCACGCATGCCAAGTGCGAGCGCTGCTGGCATTGGCGCGCCGATGTGAATGCAGACGGCGCCTATCAGGGGCTTTGTGGTCGCTGCGTGTCCAACCTGCACGGCGGCGGCGAGCCGCGGACCTATGCCTGATTCCAGACTTGACCCCAGACTTGACCCCAGGCCTGACCCCGGGCCTCGCCCCGAGCCTGATCAGGGCGCCGGCGTGCACATAAAAGCCATTCCGGTGCGCCGTTGGTTTGCGCTTGCCATCGCCATCGTCATCGCCGACCAGGCGACCAAGTGGGCCGCCAGTGCGGTGTTATGCTGCCAGGCGCCGATAGCAGTGACGCCGTTTTTCAACCTGGTTCTTGCGCACAACACCGGCGCGGCGTTCAGTTTTCTGGCCGGTGAACCGGGCTGGCAGCGCTGGTTTTTTGCCGCTATTGCGCTGATTGCAAGCACGGTCATCAGCGTACTGCTGGTGCGGCACGCGAAAGACGCGGCGCAGCGGCGTTTTTGCGCCGGGCTCGCGCTCATTCTCGGCGGTGCGGTGGGTAACCTGATTGATCGGGTGCTGTACGGCCATGTCGTCGATTTTCTCGATTTTTACATCAGCGGCTGGCACTGGCCGGCGTTCAATGTCGCAGATTCAGCCATCAGCATTGGTGCCGCGCTGCTGGTCTGGGACAGTTTCAGGTCGGAAGCCGACGTCAAACCCGCCGCCTGACCGCACTTTTTGGCCGCACCTTTTTCGGATTAAAATGGCCCACATGGAAGTCCTCTTAGCCAATCCCCGCGGGTTTTGTGCCGGTGTCGAGCGCGCCATCGGCATTGTCGAGCGCGCGCTGGTCATCCACGGCCCGCCTATCTATGTGCGCCATGAAGTGGTGCATAACAAATTTGTCGTCGAGGATCTGCGCAAGAAGGGCGCGGTCTTCATCGAGGAACTGGCCGAGGTACCGGCCGGCAGCACGGTGATTTTTTCCGCCCACGGTGTGTCCAAAGCGGTGCGCGAAGAGGCCGAGACGCGCGGCCTCAAGGTCTATGACGCCACGTGTCCGCTGGTGACCAAGGTGCATGTCGAGGTCGCCAAGATGCGTGAAAGCGGTCGCGAAATCATCATGATCGGGCATAAGGGCCACCCCGAGGTCGAGGGCACGATGGGCCAGACGGCC
>CAYLPI010000130.1:0-11099 GCA_964385505.1 uncultured Bordetella sp. | reverse complement strand
CAGGGGGCGTCGCTCGACCTCCACCAGCGGACCCAGCCGGTCGAGCGGATTGCCGCTGCCGTCAACGACGCGGCCGAGCAGGGTGTTGCCAACGGGCATCAGCTTGCTGCGATCCTCCGTGCGCCGCGCCGGGTGGCGGCGAATGCCGAAGGCCGGCGCCATCGCCTTGAGTTCGAGCGGCATGACGCTGGCGCCGGGCATCAGGCCGTATATTTCGCTTGCCGGCATCAGGTACAGCCGGTCGCCCGAGAATCCGACCACCTCGGCCTCAACCTGGTTGAGTCCGTCCTGCGATACCACGCAGGAACTGCCGATCGGCAGTTTCAGACCCACCGCCTCCATTACGAGGCCGGCGACGCGGGTGAGGCGTCCGTGCATCGCGATGGGCCGTGTCGCGCCGACAAAGTTGCGGCAGTCGGAGAAATAATCCTGAAATCGTTCCATGCTCAATCCTCGACCTCGGTGTCGATCCAGGACTGGTCCCGTCCGAGGGCGGCAATGACGCGCTTCCAGCGCGTTGACAGCGTTGCGTCCACCTCGCAGTTGGCGGCGCTGATGCGGCAGCCGCCCGGCTCGATGCGATGGTCCTCGATGACGCGCCATCCGCCGATGGTGATTTCATCGCCGATATGCGCGCGCACCAGATCGACATCATTGGGATGCAGGATCAACTGCGGACTGGGCGTCGATTGCGGCAGGCAATCAATGGCCTCGCGCACCACCTGCAGGATGTCCTCGCGCTTGACGCGCAGATCGGTTCGGATGATCTGGCGCGCCAGATCCAGCGCCAGATCGAGCAGGCTGTCGGCGATCTGCTGTTCGTGGCCGGACAGTGCCGTTCGGGCGGATTCGGTGATTTTTGACAATGTAGCGGCAACCGCCCCGGCGGCGATTTCACCTGCGGCGTAGCCGGCGCGATAGCCCTCCTCCTGTGCCCTTGCGCGCACGGCGTTCGTGTTGACGGTCTCGCCCGGCACGGTGGTTTCGGCTTTCTCCGCCTTGTCGGATTTCGGCGCCTTGCGCGGAGCGAAGCCCGCACCGAGCTTGCCCGGCTCCCAGAGTCGCACCCCGAGCAGGTCGGTATCGGAGAAAAAGCGGTTTGCACCCATGCTTACGCACCCTCCAACGGCGCTGTTTCGGGAACCGTTCCGCAGCGGGAAAAGCCACGATCAATCCGCTCAGACCGCTCAGACCGCTCAGACATAGGCGTCGTCCCCGCCGCCGCCGAGGCTGACCTGGCCTTCCTCGACCAGTCTGCGAACGATTTTGAGAATCTCCTTTTGCTCGGTTTCGACCTCGGAAACCTTGACCGGGCCCTTCGATTCGAGGTCATCCTTGAGCATTTCGGCCGCGCGTTGAGACATGTTGCCGAATATCTTGGTGCGCATTTCCTCGCTGGTGCCCTTGAGCGCGAGGATGAGCGATTCGGATTGCACTTCGCGCAACACCAGTTGGATGGCGCGGTCGTCGAGCTCCATCAAATTATCGAATACGAACATTTCGTCGAGGATTTTTTGCGCCAGGTCGGCGTCGTGCTCGCGCACGCTCTCCATCACGCTCGCCTCATTCTTGCTGCCGAGGAAGTTGAGGATGTCCGCCGCCACCCGCACGCCGCCAAGCGCCGTCTTCTTCAGGCTGTCTGCGCCGAGCAGCACTTTGGATAGCGCTTCATTCAATTCACGCAAGGCCGTGGGCTGGATACCGTCCAGCGTTGATATGCGCAGGATCACGTCCCCGCGCAGGCGTTCGGTGAAGCAGTTCAGTATTTCCGCCGCCTGGTCGCGCTCGAGATGGACCAGGATCGAGGCGATGATTTGCGGATGTTCGTCCCTGATCAGTTCGGCGACGGTCGGCGAATCCATCCATTTCAGGCTCTCGATGCCGCTGGTATCGGTACCCTGCAGGATACGATCGAGCAGGTAGCCGGCTTTTTCGTTGCCGAGCGCCTTGGTCAGGACGGAGCGCAGGTACTCACCGGTTTCGCCGGTCAGCGAGGCCTGCGTTCCCGCGTCGTTGCGAAATTCGCTCAACACCTCGCCGACCTGGTCTTTGGACACGCTTTTCAGGGCCGCCATCGCGGTACCGAGTTTTTGCACCTCCTTGGGGCCGAGGTGTTTGAACACTTCGCCGGCCTCATCCTCGCCAAGGGACATCAGCAGGATGGCGCTTCTGTTGATGCCGGCCTCATCCATTGGTGCCCACCCAGCCCTTGACTACGTTGGCGACCATTCTCGGGTCCTGCCGGGCAAGCTGGCGCGCGGCCTGCAGGTCCTCGTCGTAGCGGTTAACCTCGGCTTCCTGCTCCAGCAGTTGCTGGTCTTCCATCGGAATCTCCGGAATCGGCGGCGGCGTTGCCAACTGGCGCAGCAACGGGCGCAGCACACCGAGAAAAAGAAACAGTGCGATGCCCCCGATCAGCGCGTTACGGCCGAATTCCTTCGCCAGTGCGATGGCTTCGGGTTGCTGCCAGATTGCCAGTTCGACCGGCGCCTCGACCGTGTCCTCCGTGGTGAAGGCCACGTTGACCACGTTCACCGAATCACCGCGCGCCTGCGAAAATCCGATGGTGTCCTTGACGAGGGTGGTCAGGCTTTGCATTTCCTCGGGGCTGAGCGGCACCGGTTTCGCCTTCACCGGCGGAGCCTTGGCCGCGTCTGTTTTGGCGGCGTCGTCCTTGGCGGCGTCATCGGCCTTCGGCGCCGGGGAGTCGGTGACTTTCCGGTAATTGACCACGACCGCTGCGGACAGGCGCTTCACGCTGCCGGTGGGATTGCGCGTGTGGCGCACGGTCTTATCGACCTCGTAATTGATGGTCGAGTCGCGGCGTGCGCCGTTCGGGCTGTCGCCCGGTCCGGCTGCCCCCCCGGGTTTGGCGCCGCCGACGAGCGGTGCCGTCGGGGCCGGCGCCGGCTGGTTGGCAAGCGCGCCCGGAACGCCCTGTGTGCCGGCGGCACCAGGGCGCGGCTCTTCTGCCAACTGCTGGCTGCGAATGGACGCATCGGTCTGGTTCTGGTTTGGTTTGTAACTCTCGGCGAGGGTGTCGGATTCGCTGAAGTCCAGCTCCGCGCTGACCTGCGCACGGACATTGGCACGGCCGACGATGGGTTCGAGCAGGTCCTGAATGCGTTTGCTGTAATTGGCTTCGATCTGCGTGAGATAGGAGAGCTGGTTGGCGTCCAGGGTTCCGGCGCCCTTGGCGCCGGTGCTGGTTGACAGCAGGCTGCCCTGTTGGTCGATGACGCTGACCGCCTGCGGGGAGAGTTCGGGAACGCTGGAAGCGATAAGGTGGACGATGCCCGATACCTGCGCCTTGTCCAGCGTGCGTCCGACATGGAGGTTGATCATCACTGATGCACTGGGTTTTTGCGAGTCGCGCAGGAATACCGATGATTTGGGCATTGCGAGGTGAACGCGCGCGGCCTTCACCGCGGACAGCGTCTGTATGGTGCGGGCCAGCTCCCCCTCCAGAGCGCGCTGGAAATTGACCTGCTCCTGGAATTGCGTCGTGCCGAATTTCTGGTTCTCCATGACCTCAAAGCCGATGCCGCCGCCCTTTGGCAACCCCTGCGAGGCGAGTTTGAGGCGGGCATCATGGACTTGTGGTGCTGGTACCATGATGGCGCCGCCGCCCTCGGTGTACTTGTAGGGCACGTTCATCTGCCCCAGTGCGGCGACAATGGCGCCGCCGTCGCGGTCGGAGACATTGGAAAACAGGATGCGGTATTCGGGCGCCTGGCTCCACATCCAGGAACCTGTCAGCACCGCCACCATGGCGGCCGTTGCCAGCATCAGCCCCACTTTGCTGCGCGAAGGCAGCTCTGCGAAGCCTTGGAACACAGCCGGTAAGGGGTTGTTTGCAGCAGCCATTGATAAATCCAGTCCGTTGTCTGTGGTCGATTGGCGACCAGCACGGGATTGAGTTCCCGCTTGGAGGCCATTATGCAAATGGCGCAGCGGCGGCGAAGCGGCGAAAAGGACGGGTTTATCGCGCTATTTCGATGATGGTGGACGGCGGCGCGTTGCTAAGCTGGAATCCTCAATAAAACCGCCGGAGGACGTCATGGAAATAGACTCGGTAAAGCTGGGTGGGATGCTCAAGCCGCTGGAGGGTCTGGCGCGTGCTGGCGGCGCCGCGGCTTCTGCCGCCGCGCCGGTTGATTTTGCGCAACTGCTCAGCAACGCGCTCAAAAGCGTGGATCAGATGCAGAGCCAGGGCGACGCGCTGGCCAAGCGCTTTGAAGCGGGCGATGCAAACGTCAGCCTGGAGCAGACGATGATCGCGATGCAAAAGGCCAATATTTCGTTCCAGGAACTGGTGCAGGTTCGCAACAAGCTCGTGTCCGCCTACCACGATGTGATGAACATGCAGGTCTGATGGCTGCCCGTCGCGGGCAATAACCGCCTATGCCATCGGCTGGAGAGCCAATACCGGCGGGGCTTTCCAGTCAATTCTGCCGGTGTCGATCGCCCCTCGCCAGGTGATTTGCAACCGCCCGTCAGTCACGCGACAGGCGGTTGCGTTCGGCCATGTTCACATAGCGCTGGATCATTGTCACCATCGCCGCCGGCAGGTTGGCGAAGCGGCAGCCCCAGCGCCGCTGCTTGACCCCGTTCGGCATTGTCAGCTCGGCAATGTTGCGGATTTCGATGGCCGCGGTAATGGCGCCCACCTCGGGCAGGTCGATACGGCATTTGCCGAGTATCGTGCCGGTTTCGACCATGCGCTCATCAAGCGGACCGAGCAGCGCAATGCCGCCGCACCCGATATCGACAATACGCACGTCAAGGGGCTTGTCGTCCTTGCCCTGCGGCGGAATGCGGCACAGCACGGGCTTTCCGGCCACCGCTGTGCGGAAATATTCGCGGCGCTGAAAGCGCAGCAGGGAATCGGGCATGCGCATTCTGAGCGCGGGCGTGCCCTCGTAAGCGGTCTCTTCCATGCGCTGGCCGCTGAACTGGATTTTCACGTGATTGACGAAGGTGACGATGGTAAAACGGTTGGAGCGGGCAAGGGCCTTGTTGGCCTCCTTTTCGGCGCCGCAGTCGAACACCAGTTCCTCAAAGTCCGGATTGATGGCGAGCAGGCTGGTGACGATGAATTGCATGCCGCCGCCGAAGTGAATCGTCACCAGGACGCGCCGGCGCATGATCTCGCGCAGCACGCCGATGATTTCAGTGCGCGAATAGATCTGGTATTGCTCAAACTCCGGCGCGTCCGGTAGCGGGGTGTTCATTTCGGACATGGCAGCAATCCTTGTGCAAGGGCGGGCGCAGGAATTGACCGGCCCGATTCGACGCGATGAAGCCAGGCCAGCAATTCGGCCACGGCGACATACAACTGCTGCGGAATGTGGCGGTCGAGGTCGATCTGCATCAGCACAGACACAAGCTCCCGCGACTCGTGAACGTAGATGCCGGCCTCGCGGGCACGGCGGATGATTTCATCGGCCATGAGACCGCGGCCCTTGGCGACGAGGCGCGGCGCCTGGTCGCCACCGCGATAGGCAAGCACCGCGGCCGTACGCAGCTTTTTCTGGGCCTCAGGCGGTTGGTGCGCCATGTTCGTCCACGCGCATTGATATTAGTTTCAGGCCGAAAGCGGCCAACGAAGCCGTCAATTCGCTGCCCCTGTCCCTGAGGGTCGGGATGGCCTCGTCACTGGCGCGCATACCGATGCGAAGCGAGTCGCCGTGCATTTGCAACACGGCCTGGATTCCGCCCAGTCGCGGCAGCTCGAGTTTCATTGTCGTCGTCCAGGCGGGCGGGGCGTCCCCGCCGTGGTCGCCCGCTTGCTCTTCTTCGGCGATGGTCAGTTCTATGGTCTGGCGCGGCCAGATCTCACCACGCCAGCCGAGTTGGCGGGTGTCGACGGCCTGCAGTTGTTCCTTGACGACCGGTACGAGTGCATCGGGCAAGCCCGCAGATTCCGCGGCGTTGGCGGCGATCGTATTGGTATCGGTATTGCCGGTGGCAGCGGCCGGCATTTCGATGCGGCCTTGGGGTTCACGGCGCAGCGAGTCCAGAGTCCGTTCCCCCTGGGCCCATTCGGCGACATGGGATTCGTAAAACACGCCGCTCTCGCTGAGCGCTTGTTTCAAAGCTTCAGCCTGCGGTGGTGCCGCTGCTGTCGCGCCGAACGCGGCAAACTGCAACGGTGCACCCGCAGGCAATTCGGCCCCGCGCGCGAGTAGTGCGCCGATCAGGCGCGCTCCGGCGCCCAGGCTCACCGATGGCGCAGCAGCGAATTGAGCGCCCGGGGCGCTGTTCGGAGCGGCGTCCAGTGCCAGGCGAATCACCTGTCCGGCGACGTAATCACCACGCAAGGGCAGGGCCATGCTGCGACCCTGGATATTGACCAGGTAGCCGCCGCCCTGTTCGGCCGGCAGGCGTTGCGTGACCGTAACCGCGTGCTCGCTGCCGGTCAGGCCCGGCACGGCGACCCTGACCGCGACAGCACTATCGCGCGACAGCATTTCAAGGACGACTTGCGTGCGGTCAAAGCGCGTACTTGCCGGCAGCAGTTGTTGCAGCGTCGTTAACATGGTTCAGGGGCTCCTCGCGTACTCGTCGATGTGCACCGCAGGGCCAGCGGGAGGCGGCGTGTTGGTTTGCGGGCGCTGCGGTGTCACCGGAGCGCGCCGCCGGTCTCTTTCCTGTTCGCGTCGTAGCGGAGATGCCGGCGTCGAACGAACCACGCCGCGCAGCGGGTCTGAAAGCGTGGAGTGGGAATCGCTCATGGCAGTGAGGAAGGTGCTGAAGTAACCGTGACCTGATCGCAGGTTTGGCTCAGCGGTAAGCCTGGCCGAGATTGCGCTGTGCCTGGATGCCGCGCAGCAGCAGGTCGAGTTCGGCGATGCGCGGTTGTGCCAGGTCGCGCACCTCGGCGTCCTCGGCCAGCACCTTGCGAATGATCGTGCTTTTGCGCTGGTGCTGACCGGTGTCGAGTGGCGACTCCGGCAGGCTGCGCAGGACATCTACGGTTTCCGCGCAGGTGCGCTGCACATCGGCAAGATTGTCCCAGTCACCGCTGCGTGCGGCCTCGAGCATCGCGCCGCTCAGCCGGCCGATAGATTCGTAATGTCGCATGATTTGCATGCTGCTTGTCGGCATGATGTCAAACCAGACGAATCGCCGGTTGCGGTTTGGTCGCGGTCTGCTTCTCGCCCATGTTCGCCCAGGCGTCGCGCAGGTCCGAGAGTAACTGCCCGACTTCGGCAAAGCCGATGGGGTCGTTGCCCATGTTTGCCAGCAACAGGCGGTGGCACATGTATTCATACAGACTGTCCAGTTGCAGCGCGATGACGCCGCCGACCTTGCGGTCAAGGCTCGCGCGCAGGCCTTCTTCAATGATCTGGATGGCTTTGGAAGCGGCCTGCCCCTTGCCGGCGATATCGCGCGCCTGCAGGTGCGTCTGCGCTTTCTTGACCTGGAGCATCGCGCCGTCGTAGAGCATCAGGATCAACTGGTGCGGATCCGCGCTCGAGACCCCGGTTTCAAGCCCGACCCTGGCGTAGGCTTTGGCTGCTAGTGCGTAGTTCACGTCGATCTCCTCTTTTGTTGTTGGTGCTTCGGTGCCCGGTCTTAGCGGTTGTTGCTGTTCAGTGATGCCAGTTGTTGCGTCAGGTAGGTGCTGGTGCTGTTCATCCTGGCCATCATGCTGTCGAGCGCGGTGAACTGGTCGCGATAGCGCTTTTCAGTCTCGGCGAGACGCAGGTTCAGCGCGGCCCGACGGCTGCCGATGTCCTTGATTGTGGTGTTGATGCCCTCGATCCGTCCGGCAATCAGGCTGCCGCTGCCGACAATGCCGTCTATCATGCTGCTGATCTGGTTGGCGAAGCCGCGACCAAAGGTCAGCGTGCCGCGGTTGCCGGTGGCGCCACCGGCGACGGTCAGGTTGATGTTGTTTGCGCTCATCAGTTGTCCGACGCCGGTCGCCGTGATGCCGCCTATCGTGCCGGCGACATCGAGGCCCGCGGTGCTGGCCGCCGTTCCGAACAGGCCGCCGAGGGCGCTGCCGCCGGTGACCGCGACGGTGGAGGCGCTGCCGTAGCGGTTCGAGGTGATCGTCAGGACGCCGCCGGACTGGCTGACGGTAACGGCGCTGCCCGCCGCGCTCAGCGTACTGTTGCCGTTGATGCGCGACTGGAGTTCGGCGGCGAGGGTACCCGCAGTGTAGTTACCTGCACCGATGGTGATGCTGACTGCCTTGCCATCCACGCCAAGGTCCAGAACATCGTTGCTGCCGCCGGTGATGGTGAGGCCGGCGGCGGTGTCTGCGGCGGCGAAGCCATGGGTGGCCAGTCGGGAAACCGCGAGGTCATAGTTTCCGGGCGGGACGACGCTGGTGGCGAAACTGAAGGACATCAGGCTGTCGCTCGTCTTGCCGACGGCGGCAAACAGCGCGGCAATATCCTTGGCCGGGTCGTCCAGAACCTTCTGCAGTTTCGCTAGGTCGAGCCTGAGCGTGCCGTCGGTCTGGAAGCCGATACCGGCATCCGATAATGTGACCACGCCGCCGGCGGCAGGCACGAGCGGCGTGTTGACGAGGCTGCGCAGCCGGCTGCGTATCGACAGCAAGGTCGCATCGCCCTGGAGTACCGCACCCTGCTTGGTCGTGGCGTTGTATGCGCCGAGGCCGGACAAGGTGGTGTTGGCGCTGTTCCACGCATTGACGAAATTTGCTGCCGCAGTCACTGCAGCCGAATTGTCTTTCGATACGGTGAGCGTGGTCGGCGTGCCAATGTTGGTTTTCGCGAGTGTCAGCGTTACCCCTTGTATGGCGTCAAACACGGTGTTCGTGGCTTTGCTCACCGAAATGCCGTCAATGACCATCAAGGAGTTCTGCGCGGGCACCGACTGCGTCAGGTTGGTGGTGCCGCCGGTGGAGGCGTCGTAAGCCAGTCTTGACAATCCGGCAGCGTCGGTATTGTCGTTGTCATCGTCGGCGACGCTGATCTTCAGCGCGTTGGCGGCGCCCGCCTCGCCCGAGGTGATGACCAGGCGGTTGGTACTGCCGTCATTGAGGATGCTGGCGCTGACGCCGATGTTGGCGGCGTTGATGGCGTCGCGCACTCCGGCGAGAGAGTTCGAACCACTCGCAAGGCTGATCGTTTGTGCCGCCTTCGCCGCGTTGGCGGTAAAGCTCCCGCCTGAATACGTTCCGAATTGTATGGTGAGCGTGCCGGTGCCGACGGAGTCGGTGGTGTTGGTGAAGGTCGTCGATTTGAGTTTTTGTGCCTGCGCCAGCGCCTGTACCTCGATGCTGTAGCTGCCAGCCTGCGCCGTCCCGTTGGCGCTGACCTGTGCAACAGTCGTATCCGCAATACCCGCCTTGGCAGCCTTGTAGGCGCCGGTGGTGTTGAGCGAATTCATCGTGCCCTGGAACGACGCGAGCACGCTTTGCAGCGTGCCGTAGGCCGACAGTTTGGCTTGGTAACTCGCTTCCCTGGTGTTGAGCGCCGTCACCGGCTGGCGCTCGACCGCCATCAACTGGGTAACGAGGCTGTTGACGTCAAGACCGGAGCCCAGGCCGGAGGCGGAAAGGCCGGGCATATCAGGCTTGTTCGTCCAGCAACAAGCCGCTCAGGCGGCTGATGGCGCGTGCAATGGCAAGCGTCTCTTCACTGGGCATCTGGCGGATCACCTCAAGGGTGTTTGTATCGACCACGCTGACCACGGTCTTGCCGGTTGATTCGTCGATATTGAACTGCACGCTTTTGTCCGTTTCGCGCAGGTAGCGGTTGATGCTGGCCACGGCGCCTTGCATGTCCGCCGCCGGCTGGTAAGCCGCGGGGGCGGGGGTCGCTGCTGCGGCCAGCAAGGCAGCTCGCACCTCCGGCGTGGCTGCGGCGGGCGCAGCCCCCTTGACGGGCGCTTTCGCCGTCGTCGCAGCCTGGGCTACCGTATCGATCCGCATGATGGACCTCTCTTTATGTTCGGGGTGGTTCAGTTTCGTTCAAGGCCGTGCTGGCCCGGCCGGATTCACCACGGGGAGGAGGGGTCCCGGGATGAATCCGGCCGGACACGGCTTACATCATTTGCTGCAGGTGTTGCATTTTCTGCATGTGTTGCATTTGCTGTATGTGTTGCCAACTGCCTTGTTGCTACTGCGTTACTGCGACTGCGTTACTGCGTCAAACTTGTCCTGCTTAGCCGCGCAACAGCGAGAGCACGGTGTTGGGCAGGGAGTTGGCTTGCGCCAGCATCGCCGTACCCGCTTGCTGCAGAATCTGGCCGCGGGTGAGGTTCGCTGTTTCAACCGCAAAGTCCGCATCCAGGATCCGGCTGCGTGAAGCCGTCAGGTTTTCCGCCGTGCCTGCGATGTTGGAAATCGCCGACTCGAATCGGTTCTGGAACGCACCCAGTGCCGAACGTGAGCTGCTGATGGTCTTGAGCGCCGTGTCAACCGAAGCCAGCATCGCGTTGGCACCGCTGACCGTAAGGACGTTGGCGCCACCGAAGGTGCCGGCGGTGAGGCCGGCGTAGCCCAGGGTCGTCGCTGAGGCGCCGGCGATGGTCAGGTCTTTCGTTGAATCGAGCTTGACCGTGCCGCGATGGACCACGGCGCTGGTTGTCGCGTCGGCGGCGACAAAGCCGGCGCCTGCGGCGATGGTCACGTTCGTTGCGCTACCGGTGTAGCTGAAGCTGTTGCCGCTGACTGCGGCGCTGTCGGCACGGTCTTCGGTCAGCGAAACGTTGCCGCCGTCGGCCTTGGTGAACGCGATCTTGCCGTTGGCGTCAATCGCGGCCGAGATGCCGGCCGTTTGCAGCGTGGTGTTGGCATTGACCTTGGAGACAATGTCCGTCGCCTGGATCTTGTTGCCGAACGAGCCCGAAGCCATGTCGAATGCGAGCGTGGTGCCGTTGACATCGAGCGTGTACTTGCCGCCCGCACCTGTGACGAGGGACGTGAAGCCGGCCGTCGACGGGCTGGTGCCACCCAGGGTGATGACCGCACCGTTGGCCGAAGTCAGGTTGACCGAGCTGGTGTAGGTGTTGGTGGTCGAGCCAGCCGCCGTCTTGCCAAAAAAGCCGCCGGCGGAACCGCCCGCGCCGAGGGTCTCGGCGATGTCGATGTTGCCGCCGTCTGCACGGGTGAA
>CAYLPI010000129.1:3707-11152 GCA_964385505.1 uncultured Bordetella sp. | reverse complement strand
GCCGAGCGTCCGCGGGTCAGGGCGCTAGATCCGGGAAATTTCGACACGGTGATCGCCGAGGTGGTCCGCCTGCATCCTGAGTTCAACAACCTGGGCGTGCGCCGGCGCGACGGCAGCCCCGTGTTCACCTTTTTGCCCAACGCCAGTCCCGCGCCGCAAATGCGCGAGCAGCCGTGGTTCCGGGAGGGATTGCAGAACGAAAAATTCACTGCGGGCAATGCCTTCTCCGGGCGCCTGTCCGGGCGCTGGGTAACCGTGCTGACTCACCCGGTCCGCGACGATGGCGGCCGCGTGGCGGGCCTCATCAACACGCCGGTGGATTTACTGCGTCTGTCCCGGCTGGTGTTTCAGGGCATTCCCGAAAATTCAGTGGCGGAGGTCATTGACCGGCAGGGCGTCACGCTGCTGCGATCGAGGGAGGCGGAGCAGTTTATCGGCAAGCCGTCGCACCCGCAGGCGGAGAAGGCGGTGGAGGGCCGCAGCGAAGGCCACCTTTCCTATGCCGGCGTGGATGGCGTGCAGATGCTGTACTTTTTCAAGCAAATCCCCGGCGTCGATTGGCGCATCGTCGCCGGCGTGCCCGAGCGCGAAATTTTCGCCGAGTACTACGCCACGCTGTGGCGCAGCCTCGCCATCGGTGCCGGCGTGATGCTGCTGGTGCTGGCGCTGGCCTGGCGCATCAGCGCGACGATTGTGCGGCCGATGCGCGATCTCGCCAGCGCGGTGGCGCGCGTCGCCGCCGGCGACGAGGGGGTGCGGGCCGGCGTTGACGGCCCGGCCGAGATCGGCGCCGTCGCCCACCAGTTCAATGCCATGCTCGATGCGCGCGATCGCGGCGATGCGGCGCTGCGTGAAAGCGAAGTGCGAACGCGACGGTTGCTGGCCGCCTCGGACGTCGGCCTGTGGGACTGGGACCTCGTCAGCGGCGAGGTGTATTTTTCGCGCGAGTGGAAGCGGCAGTTGGGTTACGACGAGCATGAGCTGCCCGACCGTTTCGACGAATGGCAGGCACGCCTGCACCCGGGCGATCACGAATGGCTGCTGAAGCGGATCGCCGACTACCGCGAAGGCCGCGTCGCCGCTTACGACGCGGAAGTCCGCATGCGCCACCGCGACGGGTCCTGGCGCTGGATTCTCAGCCGCGCCGATTTTGTCCGCAATGCCGCGGGTGAACCGGTGCGCATGATGGGCAGCCATATCGACATCACCGGGCGCAAGCAGTCCGAGGAGGCGCTTGCCGCCAGCGAACAGCGTTTTCGCGACCTGCTGCAGAACATTCCGTCGGTCGCGGTGCAAGGTTATAACTTCCAGGGCGTCACCCAGTACTGGAACCTCGCATCGGAGAAGCTCTACGGCTACAGCGCCGCAGAAGCGGTCGGCAAAAGCCTGCTCGAGCTGATCGTTCCGGCGGAGATGCACGAGGGCATGCGCGAGGCGATGCGTCACATGGCGCAGACCGGCGAGGTCATCCCGGCTGCGGAACTGTCGCTGCGGTGCAAGGACGGGTCGCGCGTGCTGGTCTATTCGAGCCATGCGCTGGTGCAGGTCCCCGGGGGGGAGCCTGAAATGTTCTGTATCGACCTCGATCTCACCGCGCGGCGCGAGGCCGAGGCGGCGCGCGAACTGCTCGAGGCGCAGTTGCGTGAATCGCAGAAAATGGAGGCGGTGGGGACGCTCGCGGGTGGCGTGGCGCACGACTTCAACAACATCATTGCGACGATTCTGGGCAACGCGGAGCTGGCGCGCGAGGATGCTAAAGCCAATCCGGTGGCGCTGCAAAGCATCGACGAGATCCGCAAGGCCGGCTCGCGGGCGCGCGACCTGGTGCAGCAGATCCTGTCGTTCAGCCGCCGGCAGCCGACCGAGCGAAAGCGCATCGCGCTGGCGCCGGTGCTCGAGGAGTCGGCGCGGCTGTTGCGCGCGACGCTGCCGGCACGCCTTACGCTGCAGGTGCATTGCGCTGCCGACGTGCCGCCGGTGCTGGCCGATATGACGCAGGTGCAGCAGGTGGTGATCAACCTGGCAACGAACGCGATGCAGGCGATGCGCAGCGGCCCCGGCGCCATCTCCATGCGGCTCGATACGGTGCTGCTCAACGGCGTGCTGGCGGGGACCAGTGCGCAGTTGCAGGCCTTGCATGCGCGCCGTCCGGGACGCACCGTGCGGCTGGTGGTGAGGGACACCGGTGCCGGAATGGATGCCGCGACGCTGTCGCGCATATTCGAGCCGTTTTTCACCACCAAGGCGGTGGACGAGGGCACCGGGCTTGGTCTGTCGGTGGTGCTGGGAATAGTGCAGACGCACGAGGGGGCGATTGTGGTCGAGAGCGAACCGGGGCGCGGCACCATCTTCAGCATTTACCTGCCGGTGGCCGCGGGTGCGCCCGCGCCGGCCGGGGACGCCGCGCCGCCGCAGCCCGACGCCGAGGCGCCTGCGTCAGGATTGCACCTGCTCTACATCGATGACGACGAGTCGCTGGTGTTCCTGGTCAAGCGCCTGCTCGAGCGGCGCGGTTACCGCATCAGCGGCTTCACCGACCAGCGCCTGGCGCTCGAGGCCTTGCGCGCCGATCCTGCGGCATTCGACCTGGTGCTGACCGACTACAACATGCCGGGCATGTCCGGCCTTGACGTGGCGCGCGAGGTACGCGCGCTGCGCGCCGACCTGCCGGTGGCCATCGCCTCGGGCTTCATTGACGAGACGCTGCGCGAGCAGGCCGGCGGCGCGGGCGTGCGCGAACTCATTTTCAAGGCCACCGAAGTGGCTGAGTTCTGTGCGGCGGTGCAGCGCGTGACGCTGGCCACCGCCACCGCATCGGGGCCGCAATGATGGCCGCCGGTCAACCGCCGGCCTGACTATGGCCAGGGCGACGCGCCCGCCGGCAGATTGGCGCGAAGACCCGTGTTGCCGACTGGCGCCGCAAACAGTGGCGGCAATGCCGGCACCGGCGTAATCTGGCCGCGCGCCAATGCCGCGCCCATCAATAACGGAGGACCACCATGATACTGTGCCCGATTGCCCTTGCAGCCAGCTGCAACAAATGCCCGGCGGTTTCGGTCTGCCCGTTGAAGGGCGTGCTCGGAGACTACAAGCCGCCCGGGGAAACGGCGCCGCCGCCAAGCGCTGACGCCGCCCGGCGCGAGCCCTGACCGTGATCCGCCCCGGCGCGCTGCGCCGGTGGCGTTCGCTGCGGACCTACCGGGAGCCGGATGCGGCGACGCGGGAGCGCAGGCGACCGACGAGCAGTGCAAGGCCGCGCACGATGGCCCCGACAAGCAGTGCGGCAAGGAGCGCGAATACGGCGAGTGCGGCGAGGAACAGCGCCGGGTGGGCGACGGCAAGCCACAGTCCCGAGGGCACCAGCAGGTCCTCTGACAAGGACGCCGCCCAGTTGCTGAACGGTTCGGGCGAGGTGTTGATCGCAGCGCGGCCGCCGGCCTTGGTGAAATGGGTGCCCGCGGTGATGCCGCCGCCGAGCACCGCGGCGGCCGCGGCGATGGCGCCACCGTCGGCGCCGAATACCGCCGCGGCAAGCGCGGCCCCCGCAGGGATACGGATGAAGGTGTGCACCGCATCCCAGAGGCTGTCGAGCCACGGCAGTTTGTCGGCGCCGAATTCAACCAGCATCATCAGGCCGCTCGCGCCCAGTACCGCGGGGTGGGCGAGCAGTGACAGGTGCGCCGGCAGCGGCAGCCAGCCGGCGTAGCCGGCAAGGCCGCTGACGAACAGCACCAGATAAAGACGCAGGCCGCTGCCCCAGGCAAGCGCCGCAGCGAGCGCGATTTCGGGCAGGTGGTTGATCAGCGTTTGCATGTGCGTCATGCACACATTTTCGCATGCGCCGCGCATTTCGCCGCGCGGGCCATGCCCGATGTCGTCGCGGCGCTGGCGCCACATGCGTTTGAGATCGACGGCGGCAGCAACACGGACAGGTTTGCCGCGCTGGCGAAAGAAGACCTCAAGCGCTGGATCGCCGTGGCAAAGAGCGCGAACATCGAGGCCGGGAAGGCCGCAATCTACGCAGGATTCGGCGCCCGCGTAAGAACGCTGGCCGGCGGAACGGCTGATCCGCCGGCGGCTCCGGCGCGCGAGCCTGCCTGCGGGCGCCACAGATGCTGCCGCCCGCAGGCGGGCTGAGCCTTCCATTCATCGTGCTGATGACTGGAAATGCCCGTCCCTGGGGCGTTTCCAGCTATCGTCGTTGTCGCTCAGGTGGGAATTCAGTAGCGTGGTTCCTCTCTTTTTGTTCGGTGGCGTTACTTTTTAGTTGGGTGTTTCACCCACCTTGCGGAGGGCGAGTTACTTCTTTTGCTTCGCCATCCCCTCCGCGGACTTCCTTCGGTCGAAGTCCGCAAGCAAAGAAAGTAAGTCGCTCCCGCCAGGGAGCGAAACACCCCTACTAAAAATTAGCGTCACCGAACGCCAGGAGCAGCACCAAGGCACCTGACTCTCGGTGAATCAGCCGTTCAGCAGCCGCACGCAGCTGTAGCGCAAGTCAGTCGTAACTTGCGACGCAATCAATCTCCACATTCACCCCCTTGCGGTGTGGTGTCGCCCCGATGCAGGTGCGGGTGACTTTTTCGCCGGCGAGAAATTCGCGAAAGGCCTCGTTAAAGGCCGGGAAGTCCTCGCTGTTGCGCAAGACCACGCGCATGTTCACGACGTGGCTGAAATCGAGGCCCGCCGTGGCGAGGATGTTTTTCAGATTGGACAGCGTCTGGCGCGTCTGCACGTCGATCTCGGGGCTGACCACTTCGCGCGTCTTCGGGTCGAGCGGGCCCTGGCCCGACACAAACAGCAGGTTGCCGCTGCGTATGGCCTGGGCCAGCGGCGAGGGCGTGCTCTTGTCGGTAAAGCCGGTGACGGGGGCGTCGGGGGAGGTGATGATTTGTTTGGGCATGGGTTGTTGTGGTCCTGGTTGTGATCGGGGTTGGGGTTGCCGGACGCGGGTTGCCTGACGGGTGTTGCGCCGGGCCGGTGTTACGGCAAGTCGGCAAGTCTTGCATTTTGAGTATACAACTGGCTAAGCTTGTCGCACCGACCGTGCCGTTACGATGCGCGCGTCTTTGCGAAAGATGCAGCGAAAGACCAAAAGACACCACCATGACCCCCGAACAGAACGAACGTATCACCCGCATCGGCCCCGGCACGCCGGCCGGTGAATTGCTGCGCCGGTACTGGCAGCCGGTCGCCCTCGCCGAGGAACTCGACGGCGCGCGTCCGGTCAAGGCGGTGCGCCTGCTTGGTCAGGATTTTGTGCTGTTTCGCGACGAAGCGGGGCGTTACGGCATGCTCGATCGCGACTGCGCCCATCGCGGTGCCGATCTTTCCTATGGCCGGCGCGAAGCCGGCGGCCTGCGCTGCCTGTTTCACGGCTGGGTGTTTGATGTCAACGGCAAATGCCTCGAGACACCGGCCGAGCCCGAGGGCAGCAAGCTGTGCGAGCGCGTCAGCCAGCGTGCCTGTGCCGTGGTGTTGCGCGGCGGCATCCTGTGGGCCTACCTTGGCGCAGGCGAGCCGCCGGCCTTCGCCCATCTCGATTGTTTTGTCGCCCCCGATTCGCATGTGTTCGCCTTCAAGGGCCTGTGGCAATGCAACTGGCTGCAGGCGCTGGAGGTGGGCATCGACCCGTCGCACGCGTCTTTTTTGCACGTGTACTTTGAAGACGAGGACACCGCGGACAGCTACGGCCGGCAGTTTCGCAGCGCCTCGAGCGGCAGCGACATGCCGATGACGCGGGTGCTGCGCGAATTCAACCGGCCGGAAATCCGCATCGAAAAAACCGACTGGGGCCAGCGTCTGATCACGTTGCGCAAACTCAGCGATGAAAAAATGCACGTGCGCGTCACCCACACCATTTTCCCGCAGGCTTTTGTCATTCCGATGTCCGACGAAATCACCATCACGCAATGGCATGTGCCGGTGGATGACGAGAATTGCCACTGGTTCACCATGTTCACCAGCTTCGGCAAACCCATAGACAAGCAGCACTTTCGCGACATCCGCCTCAAGACCTATCCGGCGCCCGACTACCGGCCGGTACACGGCCGCCACAACAATTACGGCTTTGATGCCGCGGAGCAGGCGACGCAGACCTTCACCGGCATGGGCATGGACATCAACATCCACGACCAGTGGGCCTGCGAGTCGCAGGGCCGCATCCAGGACCGCACGCGCGAACACCTTGGCACCGGCGACCGCGGCATCATGGCTTACCGGCGCATGCTGCTCGAGGCCATGGATACGGCCGGAAAAGGCGGGCGCCCGCTGATGGTGCTCGAAGCGGGGACGGCGGCGAACATCCGCGGTCCGCAGACCATGGACGGGGTCGGCCCCAATGCCGGCTGGGAGCAGTTCTGGCCCGAGGTGGACCGCAAGCGGCGCGAGGGCGCGCCCTGGGCTGCGCCGAAGGCGGCGTAATGGCAAAAGCCACCGGCAGCTTTGTCGAAAAGCACGGACTGTGGACCGATACGCAGGCGCGTGCGGCGCCTGGCGTGGCCCGGCGCATCGCCAGGGAGGGCCTCGAAGTGGTGCGCTTCGCCTTCGCCGACCAGCATGGCGTGCCGCGCGGCAAAGCGCTGGTCGGCAGCGCAGCGGTCGCAGCCATGCGCGAGGGCGTGCACATGGTCAGCACGGTGCTGCTCAAGGATACCTCGGGCCGCACCGCGTGGCCGGTGTTCACCTCCGGTGCCGGTGCCGGCAAGGCCGGTGGCATGGACGATTTCCAGAGCGCCTCGGACGTGGTGCTGGTGGCCGACCCGACGACCTTTCATGTGCTGCCCTGGGCCGACAAGACCGGCTGGATGCTGTGCAACGCCTATTTCACAGACGGCCGGCCGGTGCCCTTTGACACCCGCGCCATCATGCAGCGCGCGCTGGCGCGCCTGGGCGGGGCGGGTTTCAATTTTGTCGCCGGCCTCGAGGTCGAGTTCCATGTGTTCAGGCTCGAGAACCCGCGGCTGGCGCTCAGCGACGGCGGCTGGCCGGGCGAACCGCCCGAGGTCAGTCTGTTGCAGACCGGCTACCAGCTGCTGACCGAACAGCGCTACGAGCAAATGGAACCGGCGCTCGCCCTGCTGCGCCGCGACCTGATCAAAATGGGCATGCCGCTGCGCTCGATGGAAATCGAACTCGGACCGAGCCAGTGCGAATTCGTGTTCGGTACCGGCAGCGGTATCGCCCCGGCCGACATGATGGTGTTGTTCCGTAATGCGGCCAAACAAATCCTGCGTCGCAACGGTTACCACGCCAGTTTCATGTGTCGCCCGAAAATTCCGCATGTGATGTCCTCGGGCTGGCATTTGCACCAGTCGCTCGCCGATCCAAAAAGCGGCAAGAACCTGTTCATGCCGGTTGCGGCGGCGCAGGGCAAGCCGGCACGCCAGGGGGCACCCGAGGGGGCAACCAAGGCGGTACCCAAGGCGGTACCCAGGACGGCAACCAGG
>CAYLPI010000129.1:0-3607 GCA_964385505.1 uncultured Bordetella sp. | reverse complement strand
CATCGCACAGCGGCGCCGCACATTACCTGTCGCAGACCGGTGTGCATTACCTTGCCGGCCTGCTGGCGCACGCGCAGGGCGCGGCGGCCTTTACCACGCCGACCATCAACGGCTACCGCCGTTACCGCCCCAATTCGCTCGCACCCGACCGCGCCATCTGGGGCTCGGACAATCGCGGCGCGATGGTGCGCGTGGTCGGCGCTGCGGGTGATGCGACCTCGCGCGTCGAGAACCGCGCCGGCGAACCTGCGGCCAATCCCTACCTTTACATGGCGGCACAGATTTTTGCCGGGCTCGAGGGCATCGCGCACCAGCGCGATCCGGGCCCCTCGGCCGATGTGCCTTATGAGGCCGCTGCACCGCGGCTGCCGGCCTCGTTGCCCGAGGCACTGGCGGCGCTTGGCGACAGCGCCTGCATGCGAGAGGGTTTCGGCGACGCCTTTGTCGAGTATTTCATCCACATCAAGCGGGCCGAGCTCGCGCGCTTTGAGGCCGAAGTGAGCGAGTGGGAGCAGCGCGAGTACTTCGATATCTACTGATTACGGACGAGCAATGCCAAAAGTAAGCTACGTCGCCGCCGGCGGCGAAACCACCACTCTCGACATTCGTGCCGGCGCCAATCTGATGATTGCGGCCACAACAAACGGCGTCTCCGGCATTGCCGGTGATTGCGGTGGCGTGCTGAGCTGCGCCACCTGCCACGTCTATGTTGATGAACCGTATATGTCGCGGTTGCCGCCGGCAGAAGCGGATGAATTGTCCATGCTCGATTTCACCGCGGACGAACGCACGCCGCAAAGCCGCCTGTGCTGCCAGATCCTGATGACCGATGCGCTGGACGGCCTGGTGCTGCGGCTGCCGGACTCGCAGTACTAGGCCAGGGGCCGGCCGCGCCGCCGGGCAGCCTAGCGCGCCTGCTCGTCGAGCGAGGCGAGGATGTTCTGGGCGGTGCGCTCGATGTGCACCGTCATCAGGCGGCAGGCTTCCTTCGGTTTGCGCTCAAGCACGGCCTGCATGATGGCGTTGTGCTCGCCGGGAACGGCGGCATCAAATGCGTGCGAGGCAAGAAACAGCCGGCGGTAGCGCGCGCTGAAGTCGTGCAGCGAGGCGCACATCGATTGCAGCAGAGGCATGCCGCAGGCGGCGATGAGCGCGCCGTGAAAGCGCCGGTGCTGCTGCTCCCAGACGTCGATGTCGGCGCCGTCCCTGCGCGCTGCGCGCCGGCCGCGCCCGGCCTCGCTGCGCTCAAGGCGCGACAGCCCGTGCGCTGCGGCGACGATTTCCTCCTCCCAGGCGGCGTCGCCAAGGGCGATGGAGTCGGTCAGCGCCTGCGTTTCGAGCAGTTTTTGCAGCCGCGCCACCTCAAGGCAGTTCTCGCGCGACACCGGCGCAACGCGAAACCCTTTTTTGTCTTCGAGCACGACAAAGGCCTCGGCCGTCAGGCGCGAAAGCGCCTCGCGCACCGGCGACAGGCTGACGCCGTAACGCGCGCGCAATTCATCTATGGACAGCTTGGTGCCCGGTGGCAGCACGCCCGCGACAATGTCGTTGCGCAGCCGCGTGGCAAGGCCGCCGGCGAGGTTGCGCCCGGCCTCGCCGATGTCGATCGGACCCGGTTGCAGCGCGGCGCTTGACGTGGACTTTCTGTTCATGCGATTATGATAATCGATTATTCAGATATCGTCGATTATACGGGATCTGGCGTTACAGGATCTGGCGGCGGTCCCCGGCCTGTTGCAGCGTAGTACGGCGCAGGCAGGCGCGGACCGAAGCGCTGCCGCTGCAAGACAATGAACATTGAAGGAGGACTTCAACCATGGGCATCATGCAGACCGACCGGACGCTTCCGGCCAACCGCCTGATTTTTGAAGTGCGCCGCGACGCCGCGCTGCGCACGCGCTTTCGCGACGACCTCGAGGGCTTGATGCGCGACTATGGCTTGTCGGCGGTCGAGCAAAAGGCGCTGCGCGAAGTCGATCTGCAAACACTGTCCGAGCTTGGCGTGCATCCGTACTTTTTGCCGCAGGTGTCGCGCCTGTTCAAGGGGGCGGGCTACAACCATAACGACAGTGCCGCGGCGCAGTTGTACGCCGAAAAAATGCTCAAGGGGAAATAGCCATGGCAACCATCGTTTCCATCAACGCCATGGCCCATGCGCCGGGCGCCACCGGCTGGCTGGACAAGGCGCCAAAGCACGAACAGGACGCGCTGCTAGCCGGTTATGCGCGCATGGGCGAGCGCCTGCGCGCGACCCGCCCCGATGTCATCGTCGGCATCGCCAACGACCATCTGTTGAACTTTCCGATGGACAGCATTCCCGACTGGTGTGTAGGCACCGCCGACAACTGGAAGGGGCCGGCCGAGTGGTTTCGCGACTGGATCAACGTGCCCGAATACAAGGTGGCGGGGCACCGTGAACTCGCGCGCAGCATTGTGCGCGGGTGCGGGACGCGCGGTGTCAACCTTGCCTTCTCGGACAAGCTCGAATTCGACGACAACTGGTCGGTGCCGCTTAACTTTCTGACGCCCGATCACGACATCCCGCTGGTGCCCATACACATGAACTGCGTCGTGCCGCCGGTGCCCTCGCCCGGGCGCTGCATCGAATTTGGCCGCGTGCTGGCCGCGGTCATCCAGGCTTTCCCAGGTGATGCACGCGTCGCCATCATGGCCACCGGCGGCCTGTCGCACGACCCCGGCGGGCAGAAATATTTCGATGTCGACGAGGTGTTTGACCGCTGGTTCCTCGACATGCTCGCCAGCGGCGACACCGGACGCGTGCTGCGCGAGGTGACGATTGAAAAAATGATGGGCGCCGGCGACGGCGGCACGGTCGAGTTGCTGGCCTGGCTGGTGGCCATGGGTGCGGCGCAGACGCTCGTGCCCGGGCGCGGCAGCGAAACCATGTTTTACGTGCCCTCGGTGCCGCTGCGTTGCGGCATGGGTGGTGTCGAGTGGTCTGTGGCATGAGCGCCGCACAGAATCTGCTGCTCGACCTGCCCGCGCGCATGGCCGCGGGCCACACGGCGCTGCTGGTGGTTGACATGCAAAACGATTTTTGCGGCGCCGGTGGTTACATTGACAAAGTCATCGGCAAGGATCCGGCGGCGTGCGGCGCCGTGGCGGCGCAGGTCAACCGCCTCGTCGATGCGGCGCGCGCGCGCGGCGTACCCGTGCTCTGGCTGCGTGCCAATTACGCCAACGCCGGCCTGCCCGAATCGATGCGCGCCAAGCTCGCAGAACGCCATATCACCGATGTCTGCTGCGCCCCCGGCACCTGGGGTTATGAGTGGCATGGCGTGCATCCGGCGGCGGGTGAGCCGGTGGTGGACAAGACCTGCTACGACGGTTTTGTCGCGACGCCGCTTGAGGCCGAGCTGCGCAAGAAGGGCATACGCAGCATTGTGTTTGCCGGCGTGCAGACCAATGTCTGCGTCGAGGCGACGCTGCGCCATGCCCACGCGCTGGGTTTTTACTGCATCGTGCCGCAGGATTGTGTTGCCTCGCACACGCCACCGGCGCACGAGGCAACGCTGAACAATGTGCGTTTTTTGTTCGGCGATGTGACCGTGCTCGAAGATGTGCTCAAGGCATGGGCGCCGGCGCC
>CAYLPI010000128.1:2283-11225 GCA_964385505.1 uncultured Bordetella sp. | reverse complement strand
ATCGCGCCGGCGCGATTGTAGTGTTCCTGTTTCTCGGCTGGTTTGGTTCGAAACTGCTCAAACTGGATGCCTTGCGGGCGCTCGGTGTCGCCCTGCTCGTCCTGTTGTGCATACAGGTCGGCATCGGCCTTGCGATCGTCGCGCTGCAACTGCCGCTGCACCTCGCGGCCGCGCACAATGCCGGCGCCGCGCTGCTGTTGATGGCCCTTGTCGTGATAAACTTCCGCGTCTTTTCCGCCACCCGGGTCGTCCATTCCGGGCCAGCATGAACCAGTCCCTCCCGCTCGGTCAGCACCGCCCCGGTTTGCTCAACCGGGTGCGGCAGTTCTACGCGCTGACCAAGCCGCGCGTGGTGTCACTGATTGTTTTTTGCGCCGTCATCGGCATGCTGCTGGCGGTGCCGGCCGGCGTTGCACTTCCGCTCGTGCCGCTGTTCGCCGCAACAGTGGGCATTGCCCTTGTCGCCGGGGCCGCCGCCGCCATCAACTGCCTGGTCGAACAAAAAATCGACGCCGTGATGGCGCGCACGCGCGGCCGGCCGCTGCCCCTTGGTGAGGTCAACTCGATCGAGACCCTGGTATTCGCCAGCATCGTCGGCGGCATCGGCCTGTGGCTGCTCAATAACTGGGTCAATCCGCTGACCATGTGGCTGACCCTCGCCACCTTCGTCGGTTACGCCGTCATCTACACCGTCATTCTCAAGCCGGCGACGCCGCAGAACATCGTCATCGGCGGCGCCTCGGGCGCGATGCCGCCGGTGCTCGGCTGGTCGGCCATGACCGACAGCGTCACCCCCGATGCGCTGCTGCTGTTCTTGATCATCTTCGTCTGGACGCCGCCGCACTTCTGGGCGCTGGCGCTGTACCGCACCGAGGAATACGCCAAGGCCGGCCTGCCGATGCTGCCGGTTACGCACGGCGAAAAATTCACCCGCCTGCAGGTGCTGCTCTACACCATCATCATGGTCGCTTCCACGCTGCTGCCTTTTGTCTATCGCATGAGCGGCTGGATTTACCTCGTCTCGGCGGTGCTGCTCGGCGCCGTGTTCATGTATTACGCCGTGCGCATTTTTGTCAGCTACAGCGACAAGCTGGCGCGCACCACTTTCCGTTATTCCATCCTCTACCTCTCGCTGCTCTTTGCCGCGCTGCTGGTGGATCACTACCTCGCCTGATGCGCATCGCCCGCGCCTGGCTGCTGCTTGCTTTGATGGCGTTGCTTGGCGGCTGCGGCCCGTCCGGCCCGAAATTCAACAGCACCGATATCACCGGCGCCGAATACGGCAAGGACTTCAGGCTCACCGACCACACCGGCAAGCCGCGCACACTCGCCGACTTCAAGGGCCGCGTGGTGGTGATGTTTTTCGGCTACACGCGCTGCCCTGATGTCTGCCCGACCACCATGGTCGAAATGAAGCAGATCATCGAAAAACTGGGCGCCGACGGCAAGCGCGTGCAGGTCCTGTTTGTCACCGTTGATCCCGAGCGCGACACGCCGGCGCTACTGGCGCAATATGTGCCGGCGTTTGATCCGGGCTTTCTTGGCATGTCCGCCGACCTCGAGACGACGCAAAAGACCGCCAAGGACTTCAAGGTGTTTTTCCAGAAGGTCAAAGGCAAGAGCCCCGACAGCTACACCATGGACCACACCGCCGGCAGCTACGTCTTCGACCCGCAGGGCCGCCTGCGCCTGTTCGCGCGCCACGGCGGCGATACCGCGCCGCTCGTAGCCGACCTGAAGACCCTGCTATCTGGAAGTTAGATCTGCCCAGGGTGTCGTTCTCGCAAAGCTGCAGGAAATTGCGCCCGGCCCTTTTGTCCTCAGCGTTTCTCGTCTTCGGATGACGGGACGTGCCGACTCAGATCCATGCTGTCATGCAGTAGTCCAAGCACGTCAACAAACCGGCCATTCACGGTACGGAATACGACAAAGTGCCGGCCTTTGCGTCCTTGTCTCGCAACATGCAGGGTTCGAATTCCGCGCCCGATCTCTTCGCGCTGTCTCGCCCCTGGTACTTCCGGACCGTCCCCCAGCGGGTCAAGAGCCTGTGCCAGGGTTTCGGCGTATATCTGCGCTTGTTGCGGCCCGAGGTTTGCCGCGGTCCATTGCAAAATTTCACCAAAGTCCTGTTCAGCCTGCCGGGCGAGACGAACGGACCACTGCATGCCGGGCTGCCGGCCTATGTGCCAGGGATCGCGTCGGCGGCTAGCGATGCAAGGTGTGAACGCAGTGCCGCTGGCGACTCCAGTGTGGTGAAGCGTCCGGCCTGCATATCTGCCGCACCGGCTTTAACGGCCTTGCGCAGGGCGGCCAGTCGCAGGGCATCTTCCTGTTCATTGCGTTCGACCAGGCGCAGCCCCTCGCGCAACACCTCACTGACGTTCTGGTAACGTCCGGTGGAGACGAGCTCCTCAACCAAGGCGGCCTGATGATTGGTGAGGACAACGTTTCTGGTCGGCATCTTTGGCTCCGTCGGGCAGGCTATGGCATAGTGTGCCAACGCGCAATCCGCGCGTCAATGGAGTGCGTCAGGCACAGGCCGTGACTTTTCTGCATGGCCATCCGCAAACCCGCGCCAGCTGGCCGTTTCCAGCCGGCCTAAGGGGTCTGACGGGGTTGACGGCGGTACAGGCCGGCGTAAATGTCCTGCCGTGACGCGACCGCGATGATGGTCGGGCGGCGCTTCGCATCATCGAGGCGATAGACCAAGCGGTACTGCGGCCGCGTCAGCTTGATCTCGTAGCGATTCTTGTGACCAGAGAGCTGGTTTTTCGAAATGCGTGGTGCCGTCAGGCGCCCGCCTGCGGCGGGAGCGCAAATCGCGCCGGTGCGGATCGGCTGAAACGTTAAACTGGCCGGACTTTTTTCGTACGGCGCCATTCGCGAGGCGCGACTCGACATGGTGTTCAGCTCCATCGCCTTTTTGTTTTATTTCCTGCCGGTGTTTCTCGGCTGTTATTTTCTTGCCGGGCGCTGGCGCAATGCGGTGCTGCTCGCCTTCAGCCTGGTGTTTTACGCCGCTGGCGCGTGATGCCGTCGCGTTGGCGGCCTTGCAGCCCGTATTGGCGCAAGGCGGGCTCAAGCTCGAGCGCGCCGCTTTGCCGTCCGCGCGCGAACACGTCGTGATGGGCGACCTCAGCCGCTTGCTCGGACTGCCGCAGCTCGAAGAAAAGACCGCGCTCGTTCCGCCGGCGGCGGCGACGCGCTCGCTGCTGGCCGAAGGCAGCGAAGCGTTTCCGGCTTACCGCTACGACTACGCGCGTGCCGGCCCCGCGGTGTTATTGCTCGGCGATTCGTTTTCTGTTGCGCCTGCTCGCCTGCTCGGTCACGCCGCCATCAGCCGCCTTGATTGGCTGCGCCTGCAGACGGGCAACGAAGCCGCGCTGCTGGCGCACAGCCGGTCCGACCTGGTGATTGTCGAGATCGTCGAGCGCATGCTCGCCGAGTAGGTGTTCATCCGCGTCAGTCGGGGTTGACGAGGGGCCAGAGGCTCGCGTCTATGGTGTCGCGATAGGCGTGCCAGGTGGCGTGGCCGAGCACCGGCATGATGACGGCCAGGCCGATGAGGGCGGTGGCAAAGCCGATGGCGGTGAGCGCGACAATCAGCACCACCCACAGCGCCATCGCCGGCTTGTTGCGCAGCACGGCGTTGAAGCTGGTGACGATGGCGGTTATTGCGTCGGCCTCGCGGTCGCACATCATCGGTAGTGAAAAGGCGCTGAACAGAAATGTCAGCAGCGCAAAAATGGAACCGACGGCCGAGCCGATGAGGAGGAAGGGTGCGAGCTGGCTCCAGTCCGGATCGGAGCGCACCGGGAAGAACACATGCACCATGGAGCCGGCCCGCGCCCAGACCAGGAACAGTACCAGCAGCGCCAGTGCAAACACCATGGCCGTGCCGAGGCTCTTGCCGGCGTCGGCGAAGCTGCGCCTGAGCGACGGTGCCATGCCATGCTCGAGCTGGCGGCTGATCGAATACAAGCCCAGCGCCAGCACCGGTGCGACAAACACGAAGCCTGACAACAGCACCAGCACCGCCCAGTAATTGCCGAATTTGAGTGCGATGCCGGTGACCAGCCAGGAGAGCAGCATGATGGCAATGCCGTAGCCGAGGCTTTGCCGCGGCGCGTTGCGAAAGTCCCGCCAGCCAAGCCGCACCCAGCGCAGCGGCGCGTCCGCGCCAAGCGTGCGACAGGGCGCCATGAAGGGCAGCGTGGCAGGATCGACTGCGCCGGGCTTGTTTGCGGCAGGGTCTTCGGGCATGTCCGTGCTCCGCGCAAAGTGATCAGAAAAGCATAGCAGCTAAGGCCGCGAGACAGGGGCAATTCGATGCTCAATTGCGTCACGCCGATGCCTGAAAACCCGCGCCAGGCGGGCGTTTCCGGACGATTGCTTTCGCCGCAATGGGCGCAGGGCCAAAAGCCAAGATGTCAAGTATGGACTTGGCTTTGCCCGCCGAGCGCGGGGTGCGGCGCCCACTTAGCGATTTATTACCGTCGCAAATTCCCGCGCCGCTTAGGCCAGGATGAGCGCGCTTGACGCCGCTTCGGCGGCCAACTTGGTCGCATCGGCCGCCATCATCAAGGCCTTGTGCGCCATCTCATCGGCCTGATGCGAAGCCGCCTTTGCCGTGGCCGCCGACAGCGCGGCCGCCGCTATCGATTCGGTTTGCCCCGCCGCTTTTGCCGAACGCTCGGTCAGCGCTCTGAGGTCATGCAGCACCGCACGATAGCGTTGGTCGACATTGTTGTAGCTCTTGCGCCATTGCTCGAGTGCCTGCTTGCCCCTGGCGAGCCGCCTTTCCAACGACTCTTCTCCCTCTTCCATAAGTGCCCCCAGGAAAACCGTATCGATCGCGTGCAAACGAACCGCGCGCGAACGCCGTGAACGAAGCGTTTCAAGATCAGTATCCTTCGCGTCATTGTCGCGCAGATTGATGTGGATCAAAGGATCGATTACCCCGGCGGACGGGCCCGCACCGTCGCAGATCGTGAGTCAATCGCAGTCTGGCGCACACGCCTACAACGCCTTGCGGAAAGTCAGGTTGATGCGCCGGCGGCCGAGCAAGGGGTGTTCGTCCTCCCGCAGCGGCGCGACACCGTGAAAGGCCATGCGCGCAGGTCCGCCCCAGACCACCACGTCGCCGTGTTCAAGGCGGCAGCGCAGCGGCTTGTCGCTGCGTTGCATGCCGCCGAACATGAAGGTCGCCGGCAGGCCCAGCGACACCGACACGATGGGTTGGGTGAAGTCGCGTTCATTGATGTCCTGGTGCAGCGACATGCGCGCCCCCGGTTCGTAGCGGTTGACTAGGCAGGCGTCTGGCGCAAAGCCGTCAAAGCCGGCTGCGCTTGCCGCCCGCGTCGCGAGCGACATCAGCACTGCGGGTAGTGCCGGCCAGGGGCGGCCGCTGTCCGGGTCGGTGCCATCGTAGCGATAGCCGCGGCGGTCGCTGACCCAGCCGGCGGCGCCGCAGTTGCTCATCGCCACCGACATGCGAAAGCCGCCGCGCGTGAGCATGTTGCGAAACGGCGCGACGGCTATCACGTCTCGCACCGCCTTTAGAACGGCGGCGTCTTCGGTTGCGACAAAATCGCGCAGCAGCAGTGCGCCCGCAGTGAGTGCTGTGGATGCCTGAATCGATTCAGCGGCAAACAAATCGGCAGTGGCGCCGCGGGCGTTCATGCGCTCGCTCCCGGGTGCGGTTCCGGTTGCGGGCGCTCAAGCTCGCGCTCCGCCTCTGCCGATTCACGCCCGGGTGGTTCGCGCCGTGGGGACGCGCGTTCGCGCTCGAGCAGCGCGCGCTTGCGCTCGACGCCCCAGCGATAGCCCGAGATCGCGCCGTCGCTGCGCAGCACACGGTGGCACGGAATGGCCACCGCCAGCACATTGGCGGCGCAGGCGCTGGCCACGGCACGCACCGACCGGGGCGCACCGATATGCGCGGCGAGCTGGGTGTAGCTGAGCGTGCTGCCGGCCGGAATGGCGGCTAGCGCCTGCCACACGCGCTGCTGGAAGGCAGTGCCGCGCACATCGAGCGGCAGCGCCAGTCCGATGGCCGGCGATTCGACCAGCCCCACCACCTGCGCCACCCATTGTTCAAACGCGTTGTCGCCGCCGACGAGCTGCGCACTGGCAAAGCGGTCCTGCAGTTCGCGCACCAGCGCATCGGGGTCCTCGCCCAGCGCGATGGCGCACACACCCTTGTCGGTGGCGGCGACGAGGATCGCGCCGAGGCTGCACTGCCCGACGGCAAAGCGTATCGCCGTGCCGGCGCCGCCGGCGCGAAACGCCGCCGGCTTCATGCCCAGCACCGCCGTCGATTGGGCGTAAAAGCGCGCATTCGAGTTAAAGCCGGCGTCGTAGATTGCCGCTGTCACCGATGCGCTCTTTGGCAGTTGGTCGCGCAGTTGCCGCGTCCGATGCGCGCTCGCATAGGCCCTGGGCGTGATGCCGGTCACCGCCTTGAAGACACGATGAAAATGAAAACGGCTGAGCCCTGCGGCCCGCGCCAGCGTGTCGAGGTCGGGCGGGGTCTCGGCTGACTCAATCAGGCGGCAGGCGGCGGTCACCGCCGCGGCCTGCTGCTCGGCCGCGCTTGCCGCGTCCGGGCGGCAGCGCTTGCAGGCGCGAAACCCCGCCGCCTCGGCTTCGGCGCAACCGGCGTGAAAGCGCACGTTCTTGCGCAGGGCGTGGCGCGACGGGCAGGACGGGCGGCAATAGACGCCGGTGGTTCGCACCGAATACACAAACGCGCCATCGGCGTTGCCATCGCGCCGCTGCACCGCGTCCCAGCGCGTATCATCGGAGGTGAACAATAGTGGAGTCACAGGGTCGGTCATCGCATTCCCATTCCTTTGGTTGCTGATCGCCGGGGCAATCAATACAACCGATAGTGCAGGATTATGCCCAAACCGAAACGCCGGCTCTTGCTGTTGAATTCGGGGCCGGGAAGATGGCTGGAAAAGCCCGCCTGGCGGGCGTTTCCGGGTGTCAGCAAGATGGAAAATGGTTTGGCTGCCGGTTGAACTGCAGCGTGCCGGCGCAGTCCAAGGTTTTAGCGGTATGCTTTTTCTACCGATGCTTTTCCAAAGGCGGAATGTGAAACCCTATTCTCACTTGCTGGCAACCAAACGTCTGCAGGCGCTGCTGGGTGCCGGCGTGCTGCTGGTGCTGGCCGGTTGTGCCACGACCGCGCCGCCTGCGGCTGCGCGCGTCGAGCGCATGACGCCGGCGCAACTGGCCGCGCTCAAGCCGGTGGCCAATCCGGTGTTGTCGCTGGACGAGGTGGTGGCGATGGGCCGGGCCGGCAGCGCGCCCGCAGACATCATCGGGCGGCTGCGCGACACGCAAACGCTGCACCTGCTGACGGCGCGGCAAATCGTCGATCTTGGCCGGCAGGGTGTCGATCAGGCGGTCATCGATTACATGGTCGAGGCGCAGGAAAAGGCGCGCGAGGCGCGGCTGCTGACCGAACTGGCCGATCGCGACGCGGCGCAGGCGCGGCGGCGCGACGCCGAAGCGCAGCGGCGCGCGTACGAACAGGCTTTTTACGGCTATGGCGGGTTTTCGTATGGCTACCCGGCCTATCGCGCCGGGCCGGGCTGGTCGGGGCGTTACGGCCCGTATTTTCCGTTCGGGTCCCGGCGCTGGCCGTAAGACTTAGCCCTTAGCCTTAGCCTTAACCTTAACCTTAGCCTCCGTCGGCCCCGGCGCCGGTTGGGGCCTGGCGCCTAGCGCGTAATCGGCGTCGCCGGCGCGGCCTGAGGTGCTACGTCGCCAGCAGGTGCAGCAGGTGCAGCAGGTGCGTCTGTAGCCGATGGCGCTGTCGCAGGGGTTGGTGCTGGTGCTGCCGGCGCCGGTGCGGTCACCAGCACCAGCAATTCGCCGACACTGTCGCGTCCCTCGAGTCCGATATTGTCGATGCCGCGTATGCGCGCGAAATACTCGCCGTTGGGCAGGCCTTCAATGCGCAACTGCGCGACGGTTGACAGGGTCTCGCTGACGAGGTCGCGCGAGTCGCGGTCGCGCGAAATGCGGATGCGATAACTGACGGCGCCGTTAAGGGCAAGAAAGTTGATGGCGAGCGGACTGCGCGGCACCAGCCGGATACCGGTCCAGATGCGCGGCGCGGCGAGGAGCGCACGCGGCGTATCGGGCGCGCTGCCTGCCAGGGCGCGGGTGCCGAAGCCGTCGGGCACCGGCACGCTGCCAAGGCCCGCGGTATCGGAGAACTGCACCGCGCCCTCGGTGACCTCGGTGGTGGAGGCGCGCGCGTCCTCGTTCATGGTGACGCGAAAGCGCGTGCCGCGCACCGCGGCCACCGCAACCGGCGTGCGCACCTCGAAGCGGGCGCCGGTCATGTCGCGCTTTTCCACCACCGCCTCGACGCGGCCGCGAATGAGCTGGAACACCGAATCGGGCTGCGGTTTGGCCGCGGTTGCGGCGGCGCGCTCGACGCGCATGCTGCTGTCCGGTTGCAGCGTGACGGTGGAGTTGTCGGGCATCTTGATGGTGACCGTGCCGTTGGGCCCGGTGCGAAGTTCGCGGCCCGAGGGCACCGCGCCCTTGAGGCGCGGCGGCTCGCCGTCCGACTGCACGTCGCCCGTGAGCCCGATGATTTCGATGCGCGCCGCGGCACTACGCAGCCAGTTCTCCGGAATGCGCAAGACCTGGCCGGGCGTGATGACGTCGGCATCACGCAGCCGGTTGTGGCGGATCAGCGCGCGCTGCACGTTCGAACTGCGGCCGTCAATCAGCAGCCGCCTGGCAATGCCGATGACGGTGTCGCCGCGTTGCGCGACATAATCGGTGTCAGCCGCCGGCGCGGGCGGGCTGGCCGGGGTCTGGCCCATGGCGGGGCCGGCGCAAAGCAGCGCCAGCGCAAAAACCACGGGGGCCAAAGCCACGGCGCTGCGATGGCGTAGCGATTGCGTCAGTGTGAC
>CAYLPI010000128.1:0-2183 GCA_964385505.1 uncultured Bordetella sp. | reverse complement strand
CCACGGGGGCCAAAGCCACGGCGCTGCGATGGCGTAGCGATTGCGTCAGTGTGACAGGCATATTTCGGGAAAAATCGCGGAGGAACGCGTAGTATACCCGATGGCTAAATGGCACTTGCGCATGTTTTTTGTATGCCAATGAACTTGCCGTTGTCATGTCGCAGTCCATGTCGCAGTCCATGTCGTAATCGGGGAGCACATCTTGGAGACCCTGGCTGAACCCACCGCGCCGGCGAAAGGCGCGTCGGGTGCGCAAATCCTTATCATCGAGGATGACCTCGGCATGCGCGAGCTGCTGGCGGTGCATCTGCGCGAGGCCGGATACCGCGTGCGCACCGCCGCCGACGGCCACGTCGGCGGCAACATGCTGCTCGAATCGCGTCCGGACCTGGTGCTGCTCGATTTGCGCATGCCGCATATCGCCGGCGACGAACTGCTGTCGCTGATCCGCGGCGACGCCGCCCTCCAGCACCTCAAGGTGATTGTGCTGACCATATTGCGCGGCAGCGCGATCAACGAAGATATCGAGCGCCTCGGCGTGTCGGCACTGCTGCACAAGCCGGTGCAAAAGGAAGCGTTGCTCGCAGCGGTGGACAAGGCGCTGCGGACCTGATGCGGGTGGCCGGTGTCGCCGCCCGGGTCCGTGGCTGTCGCGTGTGCGTCGCGGTGCCGGGCCTGCACGCATGAGCGAAGCCCCTGCCCAGTCGCAGCGCACGCGCGCCGACATCCTCATCATTGACGATGACTTTGGCATGCGCGAGTTGCTGGCCCTGCACCTGTCGCACGCCGGCTACCGCGTGCGCACCGCCGAGGACGCCATCGAGGGTGGCAAGGCACTGCTCGCCGGCGTACCCGACCTGGTGTTGCTCGACATGCGCATGCCGCACATGGGCGGCGACACGCTGCTCGAACTGCTGCGCGCCGACGAGGCGCTCAAGCACCTCAAGATCATCGTGCTCACCTCCATCCGCAACGACGCCTTTTTGCAGAAGATAAACGACCTCGGTGTCTCCGGCCTGCTGGCCAAGCCGGTGGACAAGGACCTGCTGCTCAAGAGCATAGAGAAGGTGCTTGCAGGCTGAGCCGGGCGCCGGCGTGAATTTCCGCCGCACCGTGCTCTACCAGTGGGCCGGTGTCGCGGTGTTCGTGCTCGCTGCCGTGGCGCTGGCGGTGCGCGGCGACTGGATGTGGCGTTTTGACCAGACGCTCTACGACACCTCCCTCAAGCTGTGGCAGCGCGCCCCCTCGGCTGAAATCGTCATTGTCGGCGTTGATGAAGCGAGCCTCGCGCAACTGGGGCGCTGGCCTTTTTCGCGCGCACTGCATGCACAAGTCGTCGAACGCCTGACGCGTGCCGGCGCAAAGGCCATCGGCTTTGACGTGATTTTCGCCGAGCCGGCCGCGCCGGCGGACGACGCACGCTTTGCCGCCGCCATCGCGGCCAGCGGGCGCGTGGTGCTGCCGGTGCACATGGATGCGACCATGATGGACGCGAAGGCGCGCGAGATCCGGCCGGTCGCGGCACTCGCCGCGCATGCGCGCCTCGCCCACGCCCACATCGAACTCGATGCTGACGGCATGGCGCGCAGCGTGTATTTGCGCGAGGGCGCGGGCAAGCCCGAGTTTCCGCATCTTTCGGCGGCGCTGGTGATGACCGCGTTCGGCGATGACGCGCCGCTGCCCGGCATGCGCCGTCCGGCGAGTGCGGGTGCGCCCGATCCCGGAGCCAACGTTTGGGTGCGCGATTACTGGCTGCATATTCCGTTTGCCGGTCCGCCCGGCCATTTTGCCAGCGTGTCTTACGTCGATGTGTTGCAGGGCCGCGTTGCCGACGCGGTGTTTCGCGACCGCATCGTGCTGGTGGGCGCGGTCGCGCCCGGCTTGCAGGACGCGTATCCGACGCCGGTCTCCGGTGGTGCGCGCTCCATGCCCGGCGTGGAAATTTCAGCGCACGCCATTGACGCCATACGGCTCGGGGCCGATATCCGGCCGCTGGGCGGCGCGGCGCGCATGGCCTTGTCGCTGTTGCTGGTGGTGCCGCTGCTCTGCGGGCTGCTGTGGCTGGAGCCGCGGCGCGCCTTTGTGCTCGCCGTGGGCAGCAGCGCACTTGTTTTGTTGTGCGCGGTGCTGGCCGCGCGCTGGCCCGGGCTGTGGTTTCCGCCCAGTATTCCGGCGCTCGCCGC
>CAYLPI010000127.1:0-11257 GCA_964385505.1 uncultured Bordetella sp. | reverse complement strand
TGCAGCGCAGACAAGCTAGCGCCGGGGGAACAGCGCGATCAGACTTTGGTTTTTTCGTTGCGGTACCGGGCGGGCGCCTCATCGCCTCGAGGCATACCTGCTGGAAACCCTCTCCAGTCGGGCTTTTGCGGGCGATGCCCGGGTGGATGGCCGGGCTTTGTTCGGCATCGCACAGAAATTCGCGCGGGTGTTCGCGATTATGGCCCACTGGCGCAGCCCCGTCATTTTGTCGGGCCGGCACGCGCGGCCAGCGCAATGGCGTTGGCGCCCGGCCTGCCCGCCAAGAGTGGCTCACCCCCGGCAAGGACAGCAACTTATGAACATGCTTGACCTCATCCAATGGCCCGCCATGGTCCTGACGGTTGTTGCGGCCTGGCTGGTGGCATCGCAATCCAAACCGAGGCGCGAGGCGGGCTTCTGGGTGTTCCTTGCCAGCAATGGGTTGTGGGCGGTGTGGGGTTGGCACACGCAGGCCTATGCGCTGATGGTCCTGCAGGCGGGCCTCGTGCTGATGAATTTTCGCGGCGTGTTCAAGAACGGGACGCCGCCGGCAAAGGCGGCAACACCTGCGCTGCATGTGGTGAAGTTGGTGGCAAAAAAGAGACGCCCGGCCACGACCCAGCCCGCCGCAGCGCACAAGGGGCGATAGCAGCAAGGCCATAACATTGTATTGGCCGCCGCGCCGTCTGCCGAGTGTAGAGAGTCCGCGCCCCGCGCCATATCTGCTGGAAACCCGCGCCGGTATTGGGTTTCCAGCTTATGTACGGCGCCGGTGACGTTTTGTTCGGCATCGTACAGAACACTTCGGCGCAAGCGCATACAATGCGGTATTGATTTCCCGAACGGCGACCGGCCGTTGCCTGTCGTTCTGCCATGACTGACCGGAGACAGAGATGACCCGACGCACGCATGCCTTTCCCCGAACATTGCCGGCCGTTTGCGCGCTGGCGGTGTTGCTGACGCTGCTGGCCGGCTGCCAGAAACGCGACGAGGCGGCACTGCAGTCGAATGGCCAGCCCTCGCAGACCATGCCAAGCGCAGGCTTTGTCGCACAGGGTTCGGCACAGCGCGATCCGTCGGTGCCTGACGCCAAGGCGGTGTTTGCGGCGCAGGCGGCCCCAGTCACGGCCGCGCCCACGCCCAGTCCGACCACGCTTCATCAACAGGCGGCGCCGAATGCCGTCATGACCCCGGCGGAAAAAGCCAAGGCCATGCCGCTCGCCGGGCAGGCCGGCGATCATTCGAGCCTCGCGCTCGACAAGAAGAAGGGCAAGTAGGCGCCTGAGCGGAAACGCATGACGAAAATCCGCAAGGGACAGGCTTCTGCGCCGCTGACGCGCAGCGAGTTCCATGCGCGCTTCAACGTGCGCTTTTACGATCCGGCATACGCCGCCGAGCACGAGGCCATCGCCCGCCTTGAGGATATCGCCTGGGAGGCCTACCAGGACGGCCGCAAGGCACCGCTGACCCGGCCCGCCGGCAAAGGCTATGCCGATCCGACCTACCCGATTTCGCTGCAATGGCTCGATACGGCCAAACGCCTCAAGGCGGCGCAAAAAGCCTGGCAGCAAAAAGACACGCCCCCGCGCGTGCTGATCGTTTGCGGCAGCGCGCGTAATGACGGCACCTGCCCGGGCGAAGTGTCCAAGACCTGGCGCATGGCGCAGAGCGCGCGCCATGTCGTGCTGGGCCTCGGTGCCCAAGCCGACCTGCTCGACCTCAGCCTGGTGACCTCCGAATACGGCCGCAACATCCACCCGTGCAAGGGCTGCGTAGCGAGCGCGATGCCCTTGTGCCACTGGCCTTGCAGTTGCTATCCGAATCACGCCCTCGACCAGGCCGACGACTGGATGGCCGAGATCTACGAGCGCTGGGTCGCGGCGCACGCGGTGATCATTCTCGCGCCGACCTACTGGTATCAGTCGCCCTCGCCGCTCAAGCTGATGATAGACCGGCTGGTCTGCGCCGACGGTGGCAACGCCGACCCGAGCAGCACCCACGGCAAGCATGTGGCCGAGGCCAAGGCCATCGAGGCCGCAGGTTGGAATTACCCCAAACATTTGTCCGGGCGGGTGTACGGCGTGGTAGTGCACGGCGATGTCGCCGGCGTTGAGTCGCACCGGCGCAACCTCACCGACTGGCTCGACTGGATGGGCCTCATCGCCGCCGGCAAGGCGGCCAGGCTCGATCGTTATATCGGCTATTACGAGCCCTATTACAACAGTCACGACGCGCTCGATGCGGACACCGCCGTGCAGGAGGAAGTGCGCAATGTCGCGCGTGCCGTGGTCGCCGCGGCGACACAAATGCGCGCCGGCGAACTGGCGCAACCCGACCGCGCCATCCTCCCGCCGCGGCCGAAGTGAGGCGACCGCTAAGACATTGTCATCGAGCGCAGCGTGATGATCGCGGGGGGTGACGGGTCCCGATTTAGACGTCATCGTGTTTAACGGTTTCGCCGACGCCCCCAACGTCGGTGGCACGATGTCAACGGGGCAGGCGAGCGTTGCCCGGATCTGGCTCGAATCAACGACGATGCTCCGGTGGGCGCCGTGGCGCCCTCAGGCACGGCGGTGGGTGGCCGCTGCCTGAAGCTTGCAGGCCTCAGCGCTCAGCGCTCAGAGTATGAGGCGGCCGATGAGCATGCCGGTCACCGCTGCGGCGGCCACGGTCTTTAGCGGATTGTCCGACACGTACTGGCCCGCCTCGGCCGACATACGCTGCTGCGTTTCGCGCAGAGTCCGGGCTTTCTCGTTGATCCATGTGGCGGCCGGTTCGGCGGCTTCGGCGACCTTGTCAACGGCGCCATGTGCTGTCGCGGCGACGCGGGCGATACCCGGTTTGATTTGCCCGATAGCCTCATCGACGAGACTGCTCGCCTTGTTGACGGCGTTGTGGCCGCCGGCGGCGGCATCGCCGGGTGCCCCGTCGGGTTTTTTAGGCGTGGAGGCGGGGAGCATAGGATTGAAAGTGGTGTCAATGAGGTTTCCTTGTGGGTTATTGCGATGGATGAAAGTGGCTGTTGCCATGCCTTTGCGGCGCGTTACTGCCGACTTGAAAGTGCCAAGTCATGCGCACCGCGAAGTCCATTCTTGCTCCGGCCTTGACCGGGTTCAAGCCGCGATTCGGCGCCGCTGTTGCTGTGACCAATGATCTTTACTCCCGGGACGTGCTCGGGTCGACGCGGCGTGTTACCGTACATTTCACGGTCTTCGTCATGGGCCGGCGGGCGAAAGCGTCATGCAATGACTGAATCGGCATCGGCGCGCTCGGCGAAACGGTGCTGCGCTATTGCGGTGGCAAAGGCTTGGGCCATTTCGGCGTTGGACTTTTTCCCGGACGCTGTCAGAACGCCCGGCCCGGCGAATGCTCCCACTTGTGTGCCCACTGGAGTTCCCTCCGCTGTGCCCGGCTGGCCGGCGGCCTTGGCGATAAGCGTGGCGCCCTCATCGCTCGCGGCGAGCGCTTTGCCGTGCTTGTAGGCTTCCCGGATGAACAAAACCGCATGCGCGTTACGACAGAGCGTTTCGGCGCTTTTGCCGCCAGCCACATACACCGCGTCAAAAAGCACCGAACTCGTGGTCGCAAGGCTGTGGTCCACCGTGATCGTACCGCCCTGGGCCGTGCTGATGTCACCGATGCGCGGGGCAATGATCTTGACGCCCGCGCCGAGATCTTCGAGCACCGTGCGCAGCGCCTCAAGCGTGGCGGCGTCGACGCCATCGGCGGCAAGGCAGGCGATCTTTCGGCCGACGATTGAAGTTTTTGCCGCGCCGGCCATGCTGAGGGCCATATCCGATTGTGGCTCGTCCGTGCGTGGCACTTGCGCCGCGCCTGGCGGCGGCGCGGGAACGGCCATGTTGAGGCCGTCGGCAACGCGCTGCGCGAGGCCCGCATCGACCTGGGTCAGCACTGACACCATGCGTTCGCGTATCGCCGCAACGCCAAGCTTGCCCAGTTCAAAGCAAAACGCGGACACAATGTGCTCTTGCTCCGTTGCCGACTGGCTGCGCCAGAACAGCGCCGGCTGCGAGAAATGGTCGGCAAAACTGGCGCTGCGGGCACGGATCTTCACACCCTCAGCCGGGTCGGGGAAGCTGGCGAACCCGCCCTGCTCCCAGGGCTTTTGCATCGGGCAGCCGCCGCCGAGGGAATTGGGCTCGTAACTGACACGCCCCTTGGTGATGGTCTGGCGCATGTGTCCGTCGCGCTGGTTGTTGCTGACCGGCGCAATCGGCCGGTTGATCGGGATCTCGTGAAAATTGGGGCCGCCGCCAAGGCGCGTGATTTGCGTGTCGGTGTAGGAAAACAGCCGTCCCTGCAGCAGCGGATCGTTGCTGAAATCGATGCCTGGTACGACATGTCCGGGGTGGAACGCGACCTGTTCGGTTTCTGCGAAATAATTGTCCGGATTGCGGTTGAGCGTCAGCTTGCCGATGAGTTGCACCGGCACCAGCGACTCGGGAATCAGCTTGGTCGGATCGAGCAGGTCGAAATCGAATTTGTGTTCGTCTTCGGCGGCCACGATTTGCACACCGAACTCGAATTCCGGGTAATGGCCCCCGTCAATGGCATCCCACAAATCGCGGCGATGAAAGTCGGCGTCCTTGCCCGCGATCTTGACGGCTTCGTCCCAGACCAGCGAATGCACGCCCAGCACCGGCTTCCAGTGGAATTTGACAAAGCAGGACTTGCCCGCTTCACTGATGAAGCGGAAAGTGTGCACGCCAAAGCCCTCCATCATCTGCAGGCTGCGCGGAATGGCGCGGTCGGACATGATCCACATGATGGTGTGCGTGCTCTCGGGCACCAGGGAGATGAAATCCCAGAACGTGTCGTGGGCCGATGCCGCCTGCGGAATCTCATTGTGCGGCTCGGGCTTGACTGAATGAATCAGGTCCGGAAACTTGATGGCATCCTGGATGAAAAACACCGGGACGTTGTTGCCCACCAGGTCGAAATTTCCCTCTGCGGTGTAGAACTTGACCGAGAAGCCGCGGATATCACGCGCCGTGTCGGCCGAGCCGCGGGAGCCGGCTACCGTGGAAAAGCGCACGAACACCGGCGTAGTAACCGCGGCGTCCTGCAAGAAGCCGGCCTTGGTGTACTTGCGCATCGACTTGTAAAGCTCGAACGTGCCATGCGCTCCGACGCCGCGCGCGTGAACCACGCGTTCCGGAATACGCTCGTGATCAAAGTGGGTGATCTTCTCGCGCAGGATGTGATCTTCGAGCAGCGACGGCCCGCGCGGGCCACTGCGCAGTGAATTCTGGTTGTCGCTGACAACCCCGCCCTGGTTGGTGGTCAGTATGGAACCTGGTTCCTGTGCCAGAACCGCCGCCGCCTGCTCCGACCGGTTGGCATCGGCGGGCGAGGGCGCAAGTCCGGTGCGATTGCCCGGTTGCGGAGGATTGGCTTTCTTGCGCGGAGGTTTGCTCATGGCCATTACTTGCGCACGGCCGCCGCGGGCTTTTTCCGTTTTGATGCGGCAGGCCGCAGGAGCGGCATTTTGTCTTCACCGTCGCTCGCTTGCGCGAGACCCATTTCCGACTGCAGGGCGTGCTTGCGTTTGAGCATTTCCTGTCCCAGCGTATCGAGGTCCAGTTTGGCCTTGCGCACCTCGGGAAACAACTCGTCCTGCTCTTCTTTTACGTGATGGCTGATGTATTCGCCCAGTACGGTGACCTTGGCATCGAACAAATCGTCGCGCGGGTGCGTGGTGCCAAGCGGTTCGATCAGCGCTTTGGCACCGGCGTGTTCCACTTCGGCTTCATCGAGCAGCTTGTCGTAATCCTTGAACATTTTCTGGACGTTGCGATGATCTTCCATCAGAAGCCCGATCGCATTCTGGGCAAGCTTCGGGTGACTTTTTGTTTCCATCTTGTTCTCCATGGGCGAATGGGGAAACTCGGGTGAATCGGGTGAATAGAAAAAAGGGGCATATGCCACGGCAAACCTCGCCCGCAGCGGCGGTGCGAGGCCGCTTCTTCACCGCACCTGCGCTAATGACCCCTGCCGCGTGCTCAATTCACGAACAACGCGATGAGGATGATGATCGGAATGGGGATGCCCAAAAACAACAGCAGGATGGATCGCATGGCGAGCTCCGGGGAAATTGAAGGATGTGCGACGGCAAATGGTTAATAAGACGGCTAGGTGATGACACCGTCACGCTGCCGGCCGCCCAGCGTCGCGGCATAGCTGGCACAGAAGGCGCCGATCAGCAGGGACAGGAATATCCAGAGCAGGCTGTGTGCCGCAGCCTTGCGCGCGACATCGGCCGCCCGGCGTGCTTCGGCCTCCGCCAGCCTGGCCTGGGCAATCGTATCGTCAACACGCTTTTGCGCTTCGGTCGTCGAAAGTCCGGTTCGTGCGGCCACCTTTTTCGCCAGATACGCGCGGTCGCCGTCGGACAAAGCGGTCGGTCCGAGGCCGCGGCCAAAAATGCGTTCGATCTCCGGCGTCGTTGCCGCATCGCTGCCGGCCGCCTGCGCGGAGTCGCTGCGGAACAGGGAATCGACATAATAGGCATTGGTATCGGTATCGGCGCTGCGACCGCCGGAACGAACCGCCGCGGCGGCGCCCATCGACAAGCCGGTTGCGCCTGCCTGCACGGCACTGCCCAGTATCGAAGTGGCGGCCGAAGCGAGCAGCGACGCCGAGAGGACCAGCGCGACGGCCCAAACCAGGAAGCCGTGCGCGGTGTCGCGGAAAAACACCTCGTCGGTGTGCACGTTGACCCACTTGGTGCGCAAGCGCCCTGCGATATAGCCGCCCATCCCCGACGCAATGGCTTGCATGGCGATCAGCCAGATGATGGTGGCCGCGCCAAGGGCGGAGGCTGACGCGCCGCTATTGGCCCACGGCGATATCGAAGACAAGCCCAGCCCGCTGCCGAGCGCGAGCAGGATTACGGCAAGGGCCGCGGCGACAAACGCACCGGCCGCGACAGCCGCCCAGGAAACCCCCGATGCGAGGCTCTCGTTGAGACCGCTGCTGTTTGGCGGTGATGGCACGAGTGCACCCGAGGGGTGCCCGAGTACTGAGGTGGCGCGTTGTTCCATGGTGTCTGACTCCTTTGGCGTTGTGTTGAAGACGGTTCTTGTGCGCTGCGTTTCGCCGTTTCGCGCCGGATCAGTGTTGATTGTTCGGGTTGCCGTGTATGTACGATTGCGAACATAAATATTCTTTTGTCGTGGCAATGCCTGTGCTTGCCCGCACTTTGCAAACCGGCCGCGCCGAAAAAGCCCCGGCTAAGTTGGATAACGTACGGTGCATGCGCAAGCCGATGGCTATTCTTGCCCGGGCTTGCACAGACGGACCTCCCTCAATCGGCAATCTCCACCAGGCCGGGCAAGCCGCAGTCATCAGCACTGCCAGGCAGCCGGCACGATGGAATGGCTGGTACGGGGGGCAACGTCGCGGCAGGCTCCTGCGGTTAAGACATGACGCGGGACGCAACGGCATGCAATCAAATGCAATCAAATGCAATCAACCGCAAATCTCCAGGAGATGCAAATGAACTACGTAGAGCGCGACACCTATGGCATGTACAAGATCGACAACAACGGCACCGGCGTCGGCGGTCACGTTCCCTCGCCGGATGCGCCGAAGCATGGCCCCGGTCCCGGACTGATGGGCGCAGACACCCTGATGGGCAACGACGTCTATAACCGCAAGGACGAGGACCTGGGCGATGTCAAGGAGATCCTCCTCGATATGCGCACCGGTCGAATCAGCTACGCGGTGTTGTCTTTTGGCGGCTTTCTTGGCATGGGCGAAAAGCTGTTCGCCGTGCCCTGGAGCGCGTTGACCCTCGACACCAACAACAAACGCTTTGTGCTCGATGTGGACAAGAAACGTCTCGAGAGCGCGCCGGGTTTTGACAAGGACAAGTGGCCCGACATGGCAGACCAGAAATGGGCGGCTGAAATCCACAAGTACTACGGCACGCGCCCTGTCGCCGAAGAGATGCGCATGTAGCAGTGCGTAGCCGGCTTTTCTCACCCGGGCGCGGTGCGTCCTTGCCCGGGTGCCGGATCGAAGCATTCCAATCAGCCAGGAGCTCTTCGTGAACGAAAAAAACCGCAAACCTGCAATGGGTCGGCACCGGCAAGAACGGCGTCGGCAAGATCGGCACCGAAAGCGGCGCGCCCAATGACCATCCCTGCGGCTCTGCCAGCCGTTTCGGCGACGAGCGCAAAGGCAGCAACCCCGAAGGGTCGCTCGGCGCGGCGCATGCCGTCTGCTTCATCACGGTGTTCTCGTTTGCCTGCGACAAGGCCGGCCTCGTCAGCAGCGACATCGATACCCACGCCAGTGTGCGCCTCGCCAAACAGGGCGAGGGTTTTGTCATCGACCGCATTGCGCTGAGCATGCAAGCCACAGTGCCGGGCATCGATGTGGTGAAGTTCAACGAAATCACCAACGCCGCAAAGGACGCCCGCCCGTTGTCAAAGGCGCTCGCGGGCGTGGCCGAAATCACGCTGGAGGCGACGCTGCGCGAGCGTGTCCACGCGAGGTCCGCCTAGGCTGACTGTTTGGCTTTTTCTTCGAGCCAGACCTTGATCAGCGATTGGTAAGGCACGTCGCGGGCATTGGCCGCAGTCTTGATGCGCTCGAGCAGGTGGAGTGGCAGGCGCAGCGAAATGCTTTGCGTCGTCGGCTTGAGATTTGGTATGCGAACGTGCCCGGCTTTGGACCAATCGACGAGCATGGCACTGTCGTTTGCCTCCCAGTAGGCGCGCTCGGCTGCCTCGGTCTTGAGTTGCGGCACGACTTTGGATTTTCTGTTCATAAACGATCCTTTCCTTGCGGCTCATGTCCCGCGCAGAGATGATGCGTATTCGCGTGCCGTCCTGGCGCAGCGTGAACGTCACATGCAACAGCCGCGCCGCTGCGCTCGCCCCCAATCCGTGAAAGCGCGGTTCGGACCGGGAATGCGCGACATCGGCGACGACCAGCAGCATCGCATCGAAAAAAACCTGCTCCGCCTCCGCCTGTGAACCGCCGTGCCGTTCGTTCTGACGGGCATTACCGGTGTCCCAGTCAAAGCCTTCTACCTGTCCGAAATCAAGCATATCCGTATATCATGACCATATACGCAAAGCGTGCAAGTCAGCTTGTCCTTATCGTCTGAGGCGCGGCACAAGGCGGACACCGGGCTTGCGTATTGCCGAGGCCTGCGAGGGTCAGGAAAACAGGGGCCGTGCGAAATTAAACGGACCACGCTCGATTCAATCCCCCGGCTCACCGCGCCACCTTTTGCCCCTGCCTTGGTGTGACTGGCCGCCCGGCCGTCGCGCGTTTAAATCGGGTCTGACGCAGGCGGGGTGTGCGCTGGCGCACCGCGCACTTGTGCCAAGTCTGCCATTCTGATCCCCATCGCGGGTGAGCACATGCGTCGCCCGACACCGGAAGGCCAACATGAACATGTCCAATGTCATTCTGACGCAAGTTAATTCAGAGGAAAGCAATTTTCCGCCAGAGGCGGTGGCTGCGCTCGAAGAGGGCCATTTCACCGAGGCGGCACAGGCCGTGCGCACCGTGCGCCACTCTGGCTTGAACCAGGCCAAGGCAATCGTCGCGCGTTACCTCGAAAACCATGCCGGACTGCGCGAGCGCTGCAAGACGGCGCACGCGTACCTGCATTGCCGGCCTTTTTTCTGGTTCGCGACGGTGGTGTTCACCGTCGCCGGCACCTACCTGCTATGGCACGCCCTCCCGATGATTGCCGGCAGCGTGTGGTTGCAGCCGCTGAAATAAGCGAATAACAGCCCCAGCAATCGATCAGACGGAACCCTGATTCAACGCGCGGTTCGATCCTGAAATGGCAACCACCCGGAAAACCCCGTCGGGCTTGGGTTTCCGGGCGATGCCCCTGTCGCGGTGCGGGCCCGCTCAGCCCGCCGGCTTGGGCGGCAGCGTCACGCTGAAGTGGCGCTTGACGATGTCGGCGATGTTCTCGTAACACGAGCCAAAGCGCACCACTTCAAAGGTCTCGACATTGAGCAGCGTCGAGGACTGGCGCCACGGGTGGTATTTCATCAAACCGTAATTGATGACGATGTCGGCGATGGCGCGAATTTCCGGTTCAATGTCGTCGCCGTGGAACTTGGTGCCGGTCATGGTCATGTTGGCCGACGAGCCGAACAGCGGGAATTGCGCCTCCCAGGAGCGGCGGGTGACGGCCGCATGGAATTTTCCGGCGTTGACCAGCATCACCAGCGTGCCGTCCTTGGTGCTCGCCGCGAGCGCATCACGGTCGAGCTTGTTGAGCATGGGGTGGTCCATGTGGCAGGGCGCCACCGCCCCCAGCGGCAGGTCGTATTCGAGCGTGATGCAGTCGATGACGTCGCGTCCGCGCGGAGTGAGCTTGTAGATGGCCTTGGCGATGTCGTCATTGGCGACCATGGCGTTGAGCTTGCTCGCGGCGCGGCGCTTGGTGTCGAACATTTTTTTCAGCGACTTGCCCGAGCCGCCGATCAGCGAATAGCCGACGTCCATCGGCAGGATGGCGATGCCGCCGTCCTGCAACACCTTGAAGGCGCGCGCGGCGTCGCCTTCGACATCGCGAAAATTCCTTGTTGCGACGCCGCTCATTGTTCGGCCTTGATGTTGCCCCGCTTGACGATGTCGGCGTACTTGGCGAGATCGTTGCGGGTCTGCGTGGCGAGCATGTCGGGGGCGCCGGTCCAGGCTTCGAATCCGAGCGTGGCGAGGCGGTCCCTGATATCGGGTGCGGTCATGGCGCGGTTGAACTCGGTGTTGAGTCGCGTCACCACGTCGCGCGGCGTGTTGGCCGGCGCATAGACGCCGTACCAGAGGTCCACTTCAAACCCGGGCACGCCGGCTTCGGCGACGGTGGGCAGTTCGGGCATGGCTTGCGAGCGGCGCGCCGGCGCGACGGCGAGGGCCTTCAGCTTTCCTGCGGCGATGTGCGCCTTGACCGCGGCCATGGTCATGAAGGCCACCTGCGTCTGCCCGGCGACGAGGTCGGTCACCGCCGGGCCCGCGCCCTTGTACACGATGTGGGTGATGTCGATGCCGGCCATTTGCGAGAACAGCGCCGCCGACAGGTGTTGCGGCGTGCCGTTGCCGGCGTTTGAATAATTGAGTTTGCCCGGCGCGGCCTTGGCCTCGGCGATGAGTTCTTTCACCGTGTTGGCTTTGACCGAGGGGTGTACCACCAGCACCATGGGTGCCGAGGCGAGCATGGCCACCGGCGCAAAATCCTTGATGAGGTCGAAGGGCAGTT
>CAYLPI010000126.1:0-11271 GCA_964385505.1 uncultured Bordetella sp. | reverse complement strand
CCCGCAGCGCGCTGGGCGCTCGCCAGCCTGTCGCTCGCCATGCTGCTCTCATCTCTGGGCACCAGCATCGCCAACGTCGGGCTGCCGACGCTGGCGCAGGCTTTCAACGCCTCATTCCAGCAGGTGCAGTGGGTGGTGCTCGCCTACCTGCTGGCCATTACGACGCTGATCGTCAGCGTCGGGCGGCTGGGCGACCTCATCGGACGCCGGCGCTTGCTGCTCTCCGGCATTGCCATGTTCACGCTGGCGTCGGTGCTTTGCGCCTTGGCACCCGCACTGTGGCTGCTGATCGCCGCGCGCGCGGTGCAGGGGCTTGGCGCTGCGGTCATGATGGCGCTCACCATGGCCTTTGTTGGCGAGACGGTACCCAAGGCAAAAACCGGCAGCGCCATGGGCCTGCTCGGCACCATGTCGGCGGTCGGCACGGCGCTCGGCCCGACTCTGGGCGGCGCGCTGATCGCCGGTTTCGGCTGGCCGGCGATTTTTCTGGTGAATGTGCCGCTGGGTATTCTCGGCTTTGTGCTGGCGCATCGTTACCTGCCCTCTGATAGCGGCGGGACGAAGGCCGCTGACGCCGGCTTTGACAAGCCGGGCACGCTGTTGCTGGCGCTGACGCTGGCCGCCTATGCGCTTGCCATGACCATGGGGCGTGGCAGCTTCGGTGTGCTCAACATTGCCTTGCTGCTCGGCGCCGCGGTCGGCGCCGGCCTGTTCATCGTTGCCGAGGGCAGGGCGGCATCGCCGCTGGTCCGCCTGGTGCTGTTCCGCAACCCGCTGCTCAGCGCCGGCTTTGCCATGAGCGCCCTGGTCATGACGGTATTGATGGCGACACTGGTTGTGGGACCGTTCTACCTGACCGGCGCGCTCGGGCTCGATGCATTGCATGTCGGGCTGGTCATGTCATCCGGTCCCATCGTCGCGGCACTCACCGGCGTGCCCGCCGGCCGCCTCGCCGACCGCTACGGCGCGCAGCGCATCAGCGTCGCCGGCCTTATCGGCATGGTGGCAGGCGCCGTTGCGCTGACGCTGTTGCCGACCAGCGCGGGAATCGCGGGCTATGTCGTGCCGCTGGTGCTGGTGACCGGCAGTTACGCCTTGTTCCAGACCGCCAACAACACTGCAGTGATGAAGGACATTGCCGCCGAGCAGCGCGGCGTCATCTCGGGTCTGCTCAACCTCTCGCGCAACCTCGGCCTCATCACCGGTGCCTCGGCCATGGGCGCGGTGTTCGCGTTTGCATCGGCTTCGGCGGCGCACAGCATGGCGCAGCCGGAGGCGGTTGCCGCCGGAATGCGCGTGACGTTTGCCGTGGCGGCGGTGTTGATTGGCATTGCGCTCGCCATCGCGCTCGGCAGCCATGCGCTGGCGTCGTCGTCGGAGCGGCGCGAGCGCGCTGCCCTCTAGCCCGGAATGTCCGGCTCGACGAAGTTGGCCAGTTGCGCCAGCGACTCCTACCAGCCGAGATAACACATTTCCACCGGTATCACCCCGGATAGAGGGGCGTGCTGCTGCAGCCGGCTAACTTTGCAGAACTGGGATAATGTCGTCTCACCCAATTCCCTTACCTTCCGTCTCCCATGTCCAAACCCTTCGCCGAACGTATTGCCCTGATGAACGCCATGTACAAGCTGCCCGCGAGCAGCCAGCCCAACCTGCCTGTCAATGTTGCCGAGCGGCTGGTGAAATTCAAGGCGACCTTGCTGGACGAGGTGCATGAGATTGACGACATTGTCGCGCTGGTTGAAAAAGGCGCTGATGCGGCCGAGGCACTGGTGGCGATTGCCGACCTGCTGGGCGATGTGATGGTGTATTGCCGCTCCGAGGCGCTGAAGTACGGGCTGCCGCTGGAAGAGGTGCTGGACGTGATCATGGACAGCAACGAGAGCAAGCTTGGCGCCGACGGCAAACCGATTTACGATGGCAACGGCAAATTCCTCAAGGGCCCCGGTTACTGGAAGCCCGAGCCGAAGATCAAACTGCTGCTCGAGGGCAAGGGTATTGCCGCCGGCGGCAAGCACTAGGAGCAATTTTTTGCAACGGACGCGGTTGCAAATGTCATTCCGCGCGCAGCGGGCAATCTGCTGTTGCAGTGATTTAATAGCAGATTGCCCGCTGCGCTCGGAATGACTGGATTTTTTGGATGAAACCGGATAAGACAAGGAGTTGATATGCACAAGGGAAGCTGTCTTTGCGGCGCCGTTCGCTTTGAGATCGAGGGCGAAATCGAGACTGTGCTGAAGTGTCATTGCCAGAAATGCCGCAAGGCCAGTGGCACGGCGTTTGGCACCAATGCGCCGATCCAGTCCAGCGCGTTCAGGCTGGTCGCCGGCGCTGATGCGCTGGCCTCGTATCAATCGACGCCCGATCTCGCGCGCTATTTTTGCCGCAATTGCGGATCGCCGATTTACAGTCAGAGAACGTCCACGCCGGAGCTGAAGCGCCTGCGCGTCGGTTCTCTCGACACGCCTCTCAAGGCGCGGCCCTCGGCGCATATCTATGTCGGATCCAAGGCCGAGTGGGACGAGATTCTCGATACGCTGCCGCAGCACGCCGAGCAGCGCTGAGCCCGTTGCCATGACGGTTGCGGGCATCACCTACGCCATTGATACCGGCGAAAAGCTGGTCAACGAGACCTTCGGGCCGGGCAATATTCACAGGCGGGGCACCGGCACTTACGACACGGTCAACATGCCCATCCACGATGCGCGGGCAGACGGGCAGGGGTTTTCGCTTGATACCTCGGGCTTTTGTCTGGTGCCGCACCCGACTGTGATGACTGACTTTTTCGATGCCGCGGCGTTGAAGGCGGTTTATTACCCCGAGGTGATTGCGCTGATCAAGCAGGTGTCGGGTGCAGCGCGGGTCGAGGTGTTTGATCACACGCTGCGCTCGGGCGACGAAACCGAGCGCGAGGCCAGGCTGTTGCGCGAGCCGGTGCTGGCGGCGCATAACGACTACACCGAATGGTCGGGGCCGCAGCGCCTGCGCGAGGTCCTGCCCGAGGAGGCGGAGACGCTGCTCAAGCGGCGCTTTGCGGTTATCCAGGCCTGGCGCGCCATCGATCGTCCGGTGATTGCCAACCCGCTGGCGGTGGCCGACGCGCGCAGCGTCGCGGCCGGCGACCTGATCATTTCCGAGCGCCGCTACCCGCATCGCATCGGCCAGACCTACCGGCTGCGCCACAACCCGTCGCACCGGTGGTTTTATTTTCCGCAAATGCGCCGCGACGAGGCGCTGGTGTTCAAGGTCTATGACTCGGCCACCGACGGCCGTGCGCGCTTCACGCCGCACACCTCTTTCAATGACCCGGCGACACCGCCCGGGTCGCCGCCGCGCCAGAGCATAGAGGTGCGTACCTTCGCGTTTTTTTGATGCGAATTTTCCGATAATAGCCATGGCAACGGCTGGAAACCAGCGCCAGACGGGCATTGCCAGCCGGTGCCTGCGCTGAGCCAGTGCCCTCATCACGCTTCATAGCCCACCTCGACATGGACGCGTTTTACGCGTCGGTGGAGTTGCTGCGCTATCCGCATTTGCGCGGCCGCCAGTTGGTGATAGGCGGCCGGCGACGCAATGCCGCCGATCAGGCGGCCGACGCGCAGGTGCCGAGCCTGCGCAACTATGCCGGGCGCGGCGTGATCACCACCTGCACCTATGAGGCGCGCGCCCTCGGTGTGCATTCGGGCATGGGTCTGATGAAAGCCGCTGCGCTGGCGCCCGACGCCTTGCTGCTGCCGGCGGACTTTGACGAATACCGCCGTTACTCGCGCCTGTTCAAGGAGGCGGTGCGCGCCGTCGCGCCGCTGGTTGAGGATCGCGGCATTGACGAGATATACATCGACCTGACGCAACTTGTCTCGGCAGAGGGCGGCGACGATGTCTGGGGCGCGGCGCGAAAAATCGCCGCACGCCTGCAGCGCGCCGTGCGCGAGGCGACGGGGCTGTCGTGTTCGCTGGGGGTGTCGCGCAACAAGCTGTTGTCCAAAATCGCCTCCGAGCTGGACAAGCCGGCCGGCATTACCGTCCTGGCCGATGGCGAGGTGACGACGCGCATCTGGCCGCTGGCGGCAAAAAAAATCAACGGCATCGGCCCCAAGGCCAATGCCAAGCTCGCCGACCTTGATATCCACACCATAGGCGATCTCGCGCGCGCCGATCCGCTGTTGCTGGTGCAGCACTTTGGCGCCAGCTACGGCGGGTGGATGCACGAGGCGGCGCACGGCCGTGACGAGCGCACGGTGGTGACGTACAGTGAGCCCAAGTCGATCAGCCGCGAAACCACTTTCGAGCGCGATTTGCATGCGGTGCGCGACAAGGCCGAGTTGTCGCGCATTTTTACCGACTTGTGCCAGCGCGTCGCCGGCGACCTCGTGCGCAAGGGCTACGCCGGCAAGACCATAGGCCTGAAAATCCGCTACGACGATTTCACCACAGTGACGCGCGACCGGACCATAGATGCGCCGACGCAGGACGCTGCGCTGATACGCCGCGCCGGCGGCGAATGCCTCAAGCGCGTGCCGTTGGAGCGGCGCATCCGTCTGCTGGGAGTGAGGATAGGCGCCTTGAGCAAGCCCGGTGCCATGGCGCCGGCACAGTCCGGGCAGGCGCTGGTGCAGTACGACCTCAGCCTGTTCGACGATTAGTGCAGCCCTTACCTCGGGCCAAGACGCAAGGTACGGTGCCGCGGTGGCGTGGCTAGGCGAGGTGTACCGGTGACAGGTATTGCTGGCGAAAGGTCTCGAACGGAATGGTGTCAGCCGCTTCGATGGCGCGCTGCTGTTCCAGCGATTGACTGGTGAGGCGCGCAAAGTGCGCCGCGACCTCGTCGGGCAGGGGCAGCGCCAGCAGCTCTTCGCGGTGGCGCAGCGATTGCGCCTGCACGAAACCGACGTAGGACCCGTCATGGCCGTCCAGCATCGCCGCGAGAATACGTGCTGAGGGCGTCAGTGCCGCATCGGCGAGCGCCGCCTTGGCGCCGGCGAGGGCGTTGCGAAATATGCTGCCGCCATCAGAGCCGTCGAGCGCCGCGGCGATGGGCTCGCATTCGGCGAGGATTTCGGCGCCCCACTCGGTCAGCGGCAATTGCGCGTCGCCGCGTACCAGCAGCAGCCCCGGTTCGCGGCCGCGCACCGCAGTGCGCAACTGGTTGCGTGCGTTGGCGGCAATTTCCGCCGGCGAATCATTGGCGCTGTCGCTGAGCAGACAGTGCAACAGGAAAATATCGAGCACGCGCATGGTCTGTTCGTCGATGCCGACCATGCAGAACGGGTTGAGGTCCATCAGCCGCACTTCGACGTACTCGACGCCGCGCTCGCGCAGCGCGTGCAGCGGACGCTCGCCGCCGCCGATGACGCGCTTGGGGCGGATGGTGCCGTAGAACTCGTTCTCGATCTGCAGCAGGCTGGTTGACAGTTGCCGGTATTCGCCGTCCGGGCCCTGCACGCCTATGGCCTCGTAAGCCGGGTAGGGGCGCGTCATCGCGTCCTGCAACGACGCGCCGTAACTCGCCAGGCTGTTGTAGCTGACGGCAAGCGACGCCTGCGCGTCGCTCTGGTAGCCGAGGCGGCCCATGCGCAGCGATGTGGCGTGCGGCTGGTATAGCGTGCCGGGGCGCAGTTCCTGCAACTCATGCTGGCGGCCGCGCACGAAGCTCGCGCAGACTGCCGGCGATGCGCCGAACAGGTACATCAGCAGCCAGGAGTGGCGCCTGAAGTTGCGTATCAGCGCGAAATAGGCCCCGGTGGTGACGACCGGGATGGAGAAGTTGTAATGGATGCCCGAAATGGTCTGCATGCGCCTGCCGTAGCGGTGGGACAGGCCCATGCGATAAATGGTCTTGGCGCGACCGACGTTTGACGAGCCGTACTGGCCGAGCGGGATGTCATCGTCGGCGGGCAGGCCGCAGGGCATGCTCGCCCCCCACAGCAACTCGTCGCCGATATTGCGGTACACCACCTGGTGAATCTGCGTCAGTTCTTCGAGGCAGGCGCGGGTGCTGGCGTGCACGCCGGTCACCAGTTCGATTTGCGATTCGCTGAAATCGGTGGTGATCAGCGGATGGGTCATGGCCGAGCCGAGGCCTGCCGGATGCGGCGTGTTGACCAGCATGCCGTCGGCGCGCACGCGCAGGCTTTCTTTTTCGATGCCGCGTTGCAGGCTGCCAAGCGCGCCGGGCGCTAGCGCGCGCAAACGATTGATGAGCTGGTTCAACGGAGTCTTTCCAAAAAACGGTTGTCGCCGGTGCGGTGTGGAATTCCGGGGCGGCGTTGTTATGCCGGCTGGCATCATGGCCTGCCGTGCGCTGATTTTACCCGTCCAGGCGAACGAATTGGGGAATAGCCCTAAATGCCGTAATGAATAGGCGCTGCGCCGCAGCGTGGGCCGCCGGCATACTTCCGGTGCTTCGTCTTCTGCGCCGGGGTCAGTATAATCCAGCGGCTTTTTGCATTCCCCGCGCTTCAACACCCGTTTCACGCTGACATTCCCGCAACTCCCGAATCCAGTCACGCCGAGCAAGCAGGCGCTCTCGCAGACTGTCATTCCGGGCCCAGCGGGGAATCTGCTGTTGAGTCAAATCAACAGCAGGTTCCCCGGCCTTTGGCCCCGGAATGACTTGAAAGTGTGAACCGGCCCCCGTCGTTCCACTGCTGCACAACCCTTCTCATATAACAAACCCAATGTGGATTAAAAATCTCGTCGTTTACCGTCTCCCGGCCAAGTGGTCGATGCAAGCCGACATACTGGAAAAAGCGCTGGCGCTGCATCCGCTGCAGCCTTGCGGCAGTTTTGACATGGAAAGCCGCGGCTGGATGCCGCCGCAGGCCGATGGTCCCTTTTTGTACACGCAGGGCAGGCAGTGGTTGCTGGCGCTGGGCGTCGAGCAGAAACTGTTGCCGGCGTCGGTGATACGCCAGCGCACCCAGGACAAGGCGGCCGAGGTGGCGCGCCAGCAGGCGCACGCGGTCGGGCGCAAGCAAATGCTCGAAATCCGCGACCAGATCACCAACGAGTTGATGCCGCGCGCGCTGGCGCGTCGCCGCCTCACCTGGTGCTGGATAGACGCGGCAAACGGCTGGCTGGTGGTCGATGCTGCAGCCGATACCAAGGCGGAGCAGTTTCTCGAGAACCTGCGCCGTGCGGTCGATGATCTGCCGCTCAAGCGCCTTGATACCCAGCGCTCACCCGGTTCGGCGATGACCGGCTGGCTGTCCGCAGGGCATGCGCCTGCCGGATTCAGCATCGATCAGGACCTGGAGTTGTGTGCGCCCAACGAGAGCAAGGCGGTGGTGCGCTACGTGCGCCATGCGCTCGATGGCAAGGACATTCGCGATCACATCAAAGCCGGCAAGGTGGCGACGCGGCTCGGCATGACCTGGCGCGACCGTGTGTCCTTCGTGCTAACCGACCAGATGCAGATCAAGCGCGTCAGCTTCCTCGAAATTCTCAAACGCGAGTCGGACGCAGAGGTGGCCGACGAGGCCGAGCAGTTTGATATCGACTTCGCGCTGATGACCGGCGAGTTGTCGCTGTTTCTCGCCGACCTCAGCGACGCGCTGGGCGGCGAGAAGGCCGACGACTGAAGCCGCCGCGACGTAGTTCTATAATCACCACCAGTGCGTGAGCCGCGCTTTTGCGGAATAACGAAATAACAGAAACGAAATTCCCTGATGCGACGCATCACATTCAACCAAACGCGGTTGCACCGAGGCACGCATTGGTGTGCGCTCCCGGAGTAGCGCGGGCTGGCTGGCAGTATTCGGGACGACTGTGGGTCGTCGTCCCCGCGAAAGCGGGGATGCATTTGATTGGCCTGGAATAAAAAAATGGTTTCCCGATTTTGCGGGAATGAGTGTACTGGCAGTGTGCATATGGCTGGAAACGCCCGACTGGCGCGGCTTTTCAGGCGATGGCACAGATAAAAAACGATAAGACGGAGGAGGGTACTCATGCGTAGCATTTTTCGCAGTGCTATTGCGGTGCTGGCTGCCGCCGGTTGTGGCCTGGCACAGGCGCAAGCCCCGGCCGGCTCAGCACAGGCCTGGCCGTCCAAGCCGGTGAAACTGGTGGTGGCGTTTGCGCCCGGTGGCCAGCCGGACATCATGCGCGCCTGCTCGCCGACCGGCTGACGCGTGCGCTGGGCCAGCAAGTGCTGGTCGAAAATCGTCCCGGTACCGCCAACCTGGTTGCCTCGCAGGCGGTGGCGAGGGCACCCGCCGATGGCTACACCTTTTATTTCGCCACCACGGCGGGGCTGATCACCAATGCGCTGACCTTCAAGACGCCGCCTTATGACCCGGCGCGTGATTTCATGCCGGTGGCGTTTGTCGGCAAGTCGCCGTTTTTCATCCTCGTCCATCCGGATGTGCCGGCAAAAAACCGCGCCGAACTGTTTGCCCTCGCCAAGGCCAAACCCGGCGCGCTCAATTTTGCGACAGACGGCGCGCGCAATTTTTCCGGCATTCTGGCCGCCTGGGTGGGCAGGGCCGCCGGGTCACCCATCCAGCAGGTGCCCTACGCCGTGATCACGCAGGGCCTGCAGGACACCATCGCCGGACGCACGCAACTGCTGGTGCTCGGCGCTGCGCCCTCGGCCGCCCACGTCAAGCGCGGTGCGTTGCGCGTCCTCGCCGTCAGCGCGGGGTCGCGCATACCGGGCTGGGATGAGGTGCCGGCCATCGCCGAGACCGTTCCGGGCTTCGAGTTCGTCGGCTGGTTCGGCGTGGTCGCGCCGACCGGCTCGCCGGCCGAGGCGGTGCAGCGCTTCTCGAAGGAGCTTACGGCCATCCTGCGTGACCCCGAGCTGTTGCAGCGCCTGCGCGATTTCGGCAACTATCCGCTCGAGACCGCGCAGTCCCCCGAGGGCTTCGGCGAGTTCATTCGCGCCGAGCGCGTGGCGTGGACCAGGCTGCTCAAGGATGTCGGCGTCGAACCGGAATGAGCCGGTGTGGTGCTGCGCCGGGGGCAGGGCGGACTCGGACAATCGGCCCGTCGCGTCTGGAGCTAGAATGGGCGACGGGCGCTTTTTGCCGCTCTTTCGTACTCCATCCTCAGGACTCCCCATGACCATTTCCATGTACCAGGCCAGCGTGCCGCGCTTTGTAAACATCCTTGGCAATCTCGCCAACATCCTCGACAAGGCGCAGGCCCATATCGACGCCAAAAAAATCGACGCCAGCGTGCTGATGACTTACCGCGTATTCCCCGACATGCTGCCGATGTCCAAGCAGGTACAGATTGCCTGCGACACTGCCAAGGGCGTGGTGGCACGTCTCGCCGGTGTGGAGATTCCCGCCTACGAAGACAATGAGGTGACACTGGCCGACCTCAAGGCGCGCATCGTCAAGACCATCGCCTTCATCCAGGGTGTCAAGCCGGAGCAGATCGACGGCACCGAGGACAAGGCCATTGTCACCAAGCGCGGCGACAAGGAGACGCATTACAAGGGCATGCAGTTCCTGCTCGGCCACGCCGTGCCGAATTTTTATTTCCATGTCACCACTACCTACAATATCCTGCGTCACAACGGTGTTGAAATCGGCAAGCGCGATTTCCTCGGCAATCCCTGAGCGCATGTGGTTGTTGAGACTTTTCGAGTCCATGGCAAAGCATTCCCCGTTCGGGCTGAGCTCGCCGGAGCCCATATGCCCCTTCGACACGCTCAGTGCGGGCTGCGACAAGCTCAGGGCGAACGCGGTTTTGAATCACGACGCGAGCAACGGGGTCTGAAATGCGGCTCGATGATGGCCGCGAAAGCGACAATGTGGAAGACCGCCGCGGCGAGTCCGCAGGCGGGGGTGGCCTGCGCGGAGGCTCCATCGGCATAGGCACGGTGGTGATCGCGCTGGTGGCCTGGTATTTCGGCATCGACCCGAGCTTGATCCTCAATCAGGGCGGCGAATCGTCAGCACCGGCAGTGGCGCAGGCGCCGGCCAAGCCGCCGCCGCACGCCGACACCCAGGCGCGCTTTGTCTCGATGATTCTGGCCGACACCGAAGACACCTGGAGCGCGATATTTCGCGCCGGCGGCAGCACCTACGAAAAACCAAAACTGGTGCTCTTTACCGGCGCGGTGCGCTCGGCCTGTGGTCTGGGCGAAGCGGCGATGGGTCCGTTTTATTGCCCCGGCGATCAAAAGGTCTATATCGACCTGGCGTTTTACGATGATTTGCAAAAGCGCTTTCGGGCGCCGGGTGAGTTCGCCCAGGCCTATGTCATCGCGCATGAAGTCGGCCACCATGTGCAAAAACTGATGGGCATTTCAGAAAAAGTCGTCGCGGCGCAGCGACGTACCGACAAGGCCGGCGCCAACCGGCTGTCGGTAAAGCTGGAGCTGCAGGCCGACTGTTTTGCCGGCGTCTGGGCCAATCAGGCCAACCGGGTACGGCAGATCCTCGAGCCCGGCGATCTGGAAAAAGGCCTCGCTGCAGCCTCGGCCATAGGCGATGACCGGCTGCAAAAGCAGGCGCAGGGCACGGTCAGTCCGGAGTCCTTCACCCACGGCTCCTCGGACCAGCGCGTGCGCTGGTTTCGCCGCGGCATAGAAGGCGGCGACTTCAAGCAGTGCGATACCTTCAGGGCGCGCGAGTTGTAGCCACGAAAGGCGGTTGCGCTGCGCGCGCTAGATCATCAGCGCGACGACGATGCCGGCGATGAGCAGCGGCCACCAGTCAGCGTGAAAGCTGCGGGCGAGCGAAGGGCTGGCGTACTCATCACTGTCATTGGCGGCCTGTGGCACTGCCGGGTCGCGCCTCGCCTGTGGGTCCTGTTTCTCGGGCGCGCCGTGCTGGCGCACCGGGCGTTCGGTCACGACCGGTTTGGAATCGGGAAAAACGCCGTATATCACCATGCTGCCCTCCCGTCCGGGATATGGTTGCTCAAGTCACGCTCTTGCAAGGCTTGTTGCGCCTTGCAGTCATCTTTACCGATGACTGGCCGTGATCATGGTCTGATCAGACGGCAAATTCGCCGGCTTTTCGCCGCGTTGCGCCGCGCTCAGCTCCTGCGCAGCAGGAACAAGGCCGCCAGCGCGATCAGCGACACCCCTCCAGACAGCGCAATGCCGGCGCCGACGCCCTGCGTGTCCAGTGTCAGGCCGAAGGCGAAGGGCGCGAACGCCTGCGCCCCGCGCGCCAGTACATTGAGCAGGCCCTGGCGAAAGCCGTAGCCGGCGGGGCCGAAGATGGCGAGAGGGAGCGTGCCCTTGGCGATGGTGATCATGCCGTTGCCGGCGCCGTGCAGCACGGCGAAGGCGGCGACCACGGCCGGCGCGCC
>CAYLPI010000125.1:0-11300 GCA_964385505.1 uncultured Bordetella sp. | reverse complement strand
TCGCCGGACTCTTCAAAACCGCATTTATAGCTATACTTTATAACAACTTTTCAAAACCGGAATTGCAATTCCCACGGTTCCCACTGGCTGCCCCACGGCCGGCGGAAAAGGAGGCGGCATGCAGGCAATCGTCATCGGCTCTGGCATAGGCGGCCTCACCACGGCGCTCGCCCTGGAGCAGCGCGGAATAGGGGTCACGCTGTACGAATCGGTGCGCGAAATCCGCCCCCTTGGCGTGGGCATCAATCTGCTGCCGCACTCGGTGCGTGAACTGACCGAGCTTGGCCTGCAGCCGCAACTCGCCGCCTCGGGTATCGGGACTGCGGAGCTGGTCTATTACAACAAACACGGGCAGCAGATCTGGCAGGAGGCGCGCGGGCTCGCCGCCGGTTACCTGTGGCCGCAGTATTCCATCCACCGCGGCGAGCTGCAGATGATCCTGTACCACGCGGCCATCGCCCGGCTGGGTGCGGCGAACATCCATCTCGGTCATCACCTCGCGCGCGCCGAACAGCGCGGCAACCGTGTCCTCGCCCATTTCACCGACGCCTCCGGCGCTGCCCTGCCGGTTGCCGAGGCCGACCTGCTGATTGCCGCTGACGGCATTCATTCGGCGGCGCGGCGCCAGTTCTACCCCGATGAGGGACCGCCGCGCTTTTCCGGCCGGCTGCTCTGGCGTGCCGTCACGCAGACCGCCCCTTTTCTCGGCGGACGCACCATGATCATGGCCGGATACCAGGACCGCAAATTCGTCTGCTACCCGATATCACGCGAGGCGGCAGAACAGGGGCGCTCGCTGATCAACTGGATTGCCGAGTTGCGCGTCGAGGGCGACACCCCGGCGCGCAGCGACTGGAACAAGCGCGTTGACAAGGCGGTGTTCGCACCGCAGTTTGCCGACTGGCGCTTTGACTGGCTGGATGTGCCGGCGCTGATTGCCGGCGCCGGTGCGGTGTACGAATTTCCGATGGTCGATCGCGACCCGCTGCCGCGCTGGAGCCACGGCCGCATCACGCTGCTCGGTGACGCCGCGCATCCGATGTACCCCATCGGCTCCAATGGCGCGTCGCAGGCGATACTCGATGCGCGCGCCATTGCCGATTGCCTTGCCGCTGGCGACGATGTGGAACGCGCGCTGGAGGCGTACGAGGCGCAGCGACTGCCGGCGACGGCAAAGATTGTCATGCTCAACCGCCAGAACGGCCCGGAACAGGTGATGCAACTGGCCGAAGAGCGCGCACCGCAGGGCTTCGGCCATATCCACGATGTCATTCCCGCCGCCGAACTGGAGCGGATCACCGGCGCCTACAAAGTGGTCGCCGGCTTTGACAAGGAACGCCTCAACGCCGGCAACAGGCAGACACCGTAGCGGCATTTGCCGCCGGCGCGCGAATCATTCAACCGCCAAAAATAAAACGGGCGCCGAAGCGCGGTCGCTTTTATCCGGGCGCTTCGACGCCCGAGAACAAAACGGGTGCCGAAGCGCGGTCGCTTTTATCCGGGCGCTTCGACGCCCGAAAACAAAACGGGCGCCGAAGCGCCCGTGAAATAAACCCACCTTGATGCTGTCGTGCTACATCTGCTACATCTGCTACTGAGTACGGCTTTTCACCCAGGCGGCAAGTTCCTGCACCTCGGCACTGTTGGGCTGGCGCTTGGCCATCTCGTCCACGACCGGCTTCATGTCGTCGTAGAGCAGGTAATCCTGCAGCACGCTGTAAAGATAGAGCTCGGGGGTGATGTCATCGACGCCCACCTGGGTGCGTAGCTTGCCGTAGGTGTCCTTGGCGGCCTTGACTTCGGCCTGCTGCTCGGCATTCAGCCGCGGCGCCTTGCCGGCACCACGCACGGCGACACCGCCGGAACGGCCCAGCTTGGCGATCTGGATCAGTTCGGGAATCTGCGCAATCTTTTGCGGCACGGTCGAAGGCAGCACCGTGACCTCGGTCGGGGTGCCGCCCTCACCCTGTTGCGCCCCGGCCTTGAAGCTTGCCGGGCCTTTCCAGGTTTCCTGGCGCCCACCCTGGAAATAGACGACGCGCAGGGCGCCGCCGGCCGGAACGGTGAAGCGGTCGCCCTGGCGTACTTTCATGAAAGCCTGGACCTTGGCGGTACCGGCGCCCTCGCTGGCATAGGACACGTCGCCCGCCAGCATGTTGACCAGACCGACATCGACCGATTGCGCTACGGCGCCGCCGGACATCGCAGCCGCGCCAATCAGCGCCGCAGCAATAATTGAATTGACCGATTTCATTTCCCTGTCTCCCCTACCCGATTGAATATGCCCGAAGCATAGGTAATCGCGTCGCCTGGGCACAGTGAATTTATCACGCGAGTGCGACTTTCCATCGCGAAATTGCCAAATAGTGCCGAAAAACACCGCAAAGTAACGCCCAACCCGCCCACAAAGCCTCATTTACCCTTATGCAGGCGTAGCGCAACCCAGTCCGACAAGGCTTGGACGTCAGTATTATCAGGCTGCAACCGGCGCATTTCAGCGACGATTCCGGACATGTCTTCGTACTGCTGATATTCGGCCAGCACTGACGCAAAATACACCTGTGCGGTGATGTCGCCGCCCGATTGCGCGCCGCGCAATTGTTCATAGACCGTGCGCGCTCCATCGATGACCGCCTTGTCGCCGGCCGCGACCAGGCGCGTGCGCGGCGGGCCACCGCGCACGGCAATGCCGCCAAGGCGCGCCATATGCGCCTGCTGGAACATTTCCGGGGCGCGCACCACGCGCAGCGGCACGGTCGGCGGCAATTGCACCACTTGCGGCGCCTTGCCCGTCAGCAGCTCGCCGGCAGTCGCGCCAAGCTTGAAACTGGCCGGGCCACTCCAGGTTTCCTGCCTGCCGCTTTGCAGGAAGATGATGCGCAGCAAGGCGCCGGCGGGCAGCACAAAACGATCGGCTTCGCGCACGCGCATGAAATCCTTGGCCGTGCCGCTGCTGCCGCCCTGGCCGCTGTAACTGACCGCGCCCTTGACCTGATTGACCAGTCCGACATCGGTGCCCTGCGCAAAGGCAAGCTGCGCCGCGACTGACAACACCAATGCACCAAAGCACCTTGCAAGCCTGCCGATTGCAAACCGGCCGATTCCGATACTGACCATCGTTGTCATTCCTTTTTTCTGACCGGCTCCGGACGCGTGCCAGCGGCACCGCCCTCCATACCGGTAATTTCAAAGACGTCCAGCGCTTCCGCCCGCCCCTTGACCGTGACCGTTTCACGCTTGCCGGTGGTGATGCCGGGCCCCGCCGCCGCCAGCGTCGCCGCGCTTGCCGCAATGACGCATTTCAACTCCTTGGTCACGCCCTCCAGCCGCGACGCGGCGTTGACAGTATCGCCGATGGCGGTGAACTCGGTGCGCTTGACCGAGCCAATGTCACCGATGACCGCCATGCCGGTGTGCATACCGATGCCGATGCCGAATTCGGGCAGGTCGCGGTCGGGAAAACGCTCGCGCATCCAGACGCGAAACTCCTCGGCCTCCCTCGCCATGCCGATGGAGGCGAGCACCGCGCGCCGGGCGTGGTCGGGATGGCGCACGGGAGAACCGAAAATCGCCATCACCGCGTCGCCGATGTATTTGTTGACCATGCCGCCCTGCTCCAGGATGGGTTCGCAGGTGCGGCTGAAAAAGGCGTTGAGCATTTCCACCACTTCATGCGCCGACAGTTTCTCGGAAATGGTGGTGAAGTTGCGGATATCGGAAAAGAGCACCGTTACCTCCACCTCTTCACCAGACAGGTCCGGTCGCTCGCCCTCGGTCAGCACCTTCACCACGTCATCGGACACATAGCGGCCGAACATCTGGCGCAACTGCGCCTTTTGCCGCTCCTCACCGGTCAGGCGCAGTCCGAGCGTGATGAGGAAGGCCACCGCCAGACCGACCTGCGGCTCGGCCACCGGCAACACCACGTCCTGCAAAAAAAACAGGAAGGCCGGAATAGGCAGATTGAACGCAATGATCACGCCGGCAAGGGCCGCCCGCTCCGGCGTCAGGCGCAAAAACAGCACGGTCGCCAGCACCAGCAGCACGTAAATGCACAGCATGCGCAGCCACAAGGGCGGCACCTTGGGGTAATGCCCGGTCAGGATGGTCTCGACGATATTGGCGTGGATCTCACCGCCGGCCATCTGGTCGGCGGTGGCGCCACGCGAGTAAGGCGTGAAATGGCGGTCCGAGGTGCCGGCGTTGTTGGCGGCCATGATCACCACCTTGCCCTTCAAGGCCTGCACCGCCGGGTTGGACAAGGCATCGGGCTGCAGCAACACATTCATCGACACCGTCGGAATGGTGCCCGGCGGACCGGTATAGCCTATCCATTGCTTGTTCAGTTCGCGGCTGATTTTCACGCCGGCCACCGTCCATTCGGACAGCGTCGGGTCCTGGCCGGCGGCCCGCAGCGCGAGCTGGGTGCCAAACCCGATACCCGGGAACGCCGGGTCGGCGATCATCACCGGATAAAACCGCCTTACATGCTTGTCGTCGTCAGGGTGCAGGTTGGCGATGCCCAGGTCGCCGATGCCGCGCGGCAGCAGTATCAGATGGTCCTGCGGCGGCAGCAACAGCGACAACTCGCCATTGCGCAGTTCGACCATGTGGGTGATCAGAATCTTGTCGCCGCTCGCCAGCGCCGCGCGCAGCGGCGAATCGTAATTGCGGCTGATCTCGCTGTCGGGCAACTTGAGTTTTTTCAGCCAGTTCTCGGCACTGACCTGGTAGATGAAGTCCAGCCCGACGGCCTTGACCCCGGCCTTGGACAGCACGTCCATGGCCTTGCCGAAGTGCGGCGCCCAGAAGGCCAGCGGATCATCCTTCAGCGCATCGAGGGTGTCATCGTCGATGGAAACCACCGCCGCGTGTTTGGGCACGTAGCGCACGCCGGCAAACACATGCCAGTAATCGTAATAGACGTTCTCCAGTGACTGCAGCCAGCTCGTTTGCGCCATCGCGCCGGCGACAAGGCAGGCGACCAGCGGCACGCCAAAGTGGCGGAACAGCTTGCGCCACAGCCCGACACCGAACAGCGCACGGTTCTCGCTCATGCCTCGCAGCACCCCGGTCCGGACGGCAATTTCATTCAATCATCTCCCCGAAACCCGCGCCAGACGGACCTTTCCAGTCGATTGGCAAAATCAAAAACAAGGTCAAAAGCCTGAACCACAGAGAACACAGAGGTCGCGGAGAAAACAGAAATTTCAGAAAAAACGGATTTTCTCTGTCTCCTCTGTGCTCTCGGTGGTGCCTGCTTTTCAATTCCGCACACTCCTAGTCTCCGACATAAACGAACGGCGCCCAGAAAAAAGGATTGCTGCGCGAGAAGTGGTAGGGCCCGTTGCTGAAGCGTCCACTGAGCAGGCCGCGCTCCGCGTCGCTCAAGGCCTTGAGCGCACCGCCACCGGCACCGATGTTGCGAAAGGTCGCGGTCATCAGCGCCTGTGTCGAAAAACTGTCCACGCTCCAGTGCGAGACGAGCAGGCTGCGCGCGCCGGCATACATGAAGGCGCGTGTCAGCCCGGCAAAGCCCTCGCCGTTGTTGGCCTGGGCCGTCTCACCGGCGGTGTTGCACGCCGACAGCGCGACAAGGTCGGCGTTGAGTTCGATGTCCTCGATCACCTCCTTCATCGTCAGCATGCCGTCCTCGCCCTGCAGGTCGCCCACCAGCGACAGGGCGAGCGCCGGTTGCGCCGTGCTCTTTTGCCGCGGGCCCGCAGCGCTGCCCCCGCCATCGGCGCCGTCGGCGGTCTGCAAAAAATCACCACCGAGCAAACCGTGCGTTGCGAACAACACATACCTGGCGCTTTTCAGATCGGCACCCTTGGCGCGCTTTTCCTGCGCATCCGCGCCGACAAACAGCTTCGCCTCGCCACCGAGGATGGTGGCGATCTCGCGCGCCTCGTCGGCCGTCTCCTTGAGCCGCGGCACATCGGGGCTGCCGTCGCGCTTGCGCGGGAAATTGCTGCCCAGCGCGTCAAACAGCGCGCGCGTCAGCGGCGAATAGGTCTTGGCCGACCCCTCAGACGGCGAAAACTCCGGGTCGGCAAAGGCCACCAGCGTGTGCTGCAACGCCCCCGCCGCCTTGGGATAAAGGCGCTGCGAGGTCAGCGCCGACAGGCTCGGCAGATAGGCAAAGCGCGCTTTCTTGCCGAGGTATTCGAGCGCCGTATACTCGGCCAGAAAAGGCTTGGCCTCGCTGCCGTCGGCTGCGGCGCGCGCGGCGCGGAAGGCCTGCTGGTCGTTACCGTTCCAGCGCGTCACCAGCATTTCCATCGGCAGCGTCAGGAGCGGCCCGTCACCGACAAACAATATCTTGTCCTGCCCCGCCATCATGTCCGCCACCGGCGCGATGAGGTCGCGATAAAGGGTATTGAGTGCCGCCGGGTCGATGTCACGCAGGAACAGCACCGACTCGCCCGATGACACTTTCTCTATGGCCCGACGCACGCCGATGACACGGCGCGCGATATCGTCGCGCTTGACCGGCACATTGACCATCTTGAAACGCTCGCGCGTGACGGCGAATATCGCCGCCTCGTTGGGCAGCAGCACAAAGGACAGCAGCACCTCGCCCGGCCGCAGCAGCTTTTGCTGCAAATCGGCCAGCGTCACCGGCCGCGGATTGGTCAGTTCCTGGAAGCGCGGGTAGCGCTGCCACAACTGGTCCTCGATGACCTTGAGTTCCTTTTCAGAACCCTCGAGCTGCGCCGACAGTTCGGCGCGGCGCGCCTCGGCATTGGGCAGGGCCGGCGACACCGTGACCATGGCCTGGCGCTGGCTGTCGATGCGCTCCTGCAACTGGTCGCGGCGGTTGCGCAACAACAGGAAGCCCGGTTCGCTGGAAAAACGCGCCACATCGGCCTGGCGCATCATTTCGGTGAAAACGCGGCTCTGGTTGCGCGAGGCGATCTCCAGCACCTGCCGGTCAAAACCGCCCTGCGGCGAACCGCGGTTCAATTCGAGCAGCAGCCGGATGGTCTCGCGATAAATATTGCTGAACTGGCCGATAAACGCCTGGCGCGTCTCCTCCGACAGGCCGCGCGTGCGAACGTACAAGGCATCGAGCGTCTCCACCGATTCACGGTAAAACGGCAGCGCTTCGCGGTAGCGGCCGCGTTTGGCCAGCGAAAAACCGAGCCGGCTGGCATTGAGCAAGAGAATGCGCGGATTGCCGGCGCGGCGCGCCGTCTCCACCGCTTTCATGTAGGTGGCCTCGGCATCGACCAGCTTGCCCTGGCGGTCGAGCGACACCGCGAGCGAGGTCAGCGCCGCTGCGGTGTCCGGATGCAGCGCGCCGAGGGCCTTTTCCAGAATCTGCACCGCGCGCCGCTGCAGCGGCTCGGACTCGTCGTATTTGCCGCGCTGGTCGAGCAGTGTGCCGAGGTTGGCGAGGGTATTGGCCAGCGCCGGGTGGTCAGGTCCGAGGGCGCCCTCCTGGATGGTGATGGCGCGCCGGTAGAGGGCTTCGATCTCGGAGGCAACCGCACCGGGCGAGCGCGCCGCACGCTGCGCCGAGGGCGCGAGCTGCGTGTCCTTGTCCTGCTGCTGCAGCGTGTTGGCAAGGTTATTGAGGCTGGTCGCCGTATCCGGGTGCGCGGCACCGAGCACCTTCTCGCGCGAGGCCAGCACCTGCCGGTGCAGCGTCTCGGCATCGGCCACCTTGCCCTGCAGCGAAAACACGTTGGCAAGGTTGGAGCGGCCGGTGAGTGTCTGCGGGTTCTCCGCGCCAAGCGTGCGCTCTAGTATCGCCACCACGCGCGCCTGCAGCGTTTCGGCTTCCTGATACTGGCCCTGGCTCATCAACTCGTTGGCGCGCACCGCAAGTTGCACCGCGTTGTCGCCCCCCGCCACCGGCACAGCGGCAGCAGGTTTGGCAGCGGAACCGCCGCCCGAGCCAAGTCCGGCCTGGGCGCCGAACTTGCCCTGGCTGTCGAGCACGCGCCCGAGGTTGGACAGCGTCACTGCGGTATCCGGGTGATTGGCGCCCTGCGCTTTTTCGAGAATGCGATGCGAACGACGCAACAGCAGCTCGGCGCCGGCAAAATCACCGCTGCGTTCCAGTGCCAGCGCAAGATTGTTCAGCGCCGACGCGGTATTGGTGCTGTCCGGACCCGAGCGCTTTTCGTAAATGGCGAGGGCGCGGCGCAATTCGGCCTCGGCCGGGCCGTATTTTCCCTGACGCAGCAAGGCCGTGCCCAGGCTGGTGTAGCTCACTGCGGTATTGGCATGGCCGTCGCCGAACACGCGTAGTCCCTCGGTCACCAGCTCACGCGCCACACCCTCGGCCTCGGCGAACGCACCCCTGGCGAGCAGCGCATCGGCCTGGTCGGCCAGATCGTTCCAGCGCCGGTCGTCAACGCGCGGCGCCGGGCGTGCCGCCGCTGCCGGCGCCGGCTTGGCGCCGACCGCGGTTTGCGCCTGTGCCGGCGCAACCAGCATGCAGCTTGCGGACAGGCTCAGGCCCAGGCCCATGCCAAATGCCACAATGGGGGCAGCGTGAAAAATTGATTTATGCGTCTTCATGGACATACCGAGGTTAGCGCATGTCAACGCCAATGAACCGGAACGATTGCCGCTGAAATACTATTTCAGGCAAAACCGTCCCGGGCTGAAACCCTAGCGGTGACGCGCGATCAACACGCTGCACGGAGCGTAGTCGAGCAGCGAGGCGCCGACCGAGCCCTTCCACCAGCGCGCGGCGAAGGTCGTCTTTTGACGGTGGCCAAGCACGATAAGGTCGCATTGCAAATCGGCGGCAATGCGGCAGATCTCCTCCACCGGTTCGCCCACCGCGAGGTGTCCGGTGACGGCAAAGCCCTTGGCCTGCATTTGCGCCACCCCATCATTGAGCACCTGCTGGCTGCGCTTTTTTTCCTCATCGAGCAATTCCTCGGGCAGAAATCCCTCGGTCAGAAACATGCTCGAGGGCATGCCGGCCACCGCCAGCAAATGCGTCTCGGCCTTGGTCAGGGCGACAAAATCAGCGCACTCTATGAGCGCAGTGCGCCCCTCCTGCGAGCCGTTGTAGGCCATCAGAATCTTACGGTACATGGCTTCCTCCTCAAGATGCCGATGCAGAATTTTCCAACCGGACTGAAATCCCCGGCGCTCGCAGCTTGCCTCTTAAGCGCGCCAGCGTCAATGCGCGCGCTCAAGCGGTGCGCATGCGCTCAGGCGCTGAACTTTAAGGCTAAAATACGCCCTGCAGGTTCCTCCCTCCGTCAACGTCCGCACCTCCCCCATGTCCATTGATATCAACAGCGCCACGCTTACCCTCGGCATCGTCGGGTCCGGCGTCATGGGGCGCGGCATCGCGCAGATTGCGGCGCAATCGGATATTCGCGTGCTGCTGCACGACAGTCGCGAGGGCGCCGCAGCCGAGGCGCGCCGGTCGCTCGATGCAACATTCGGTAAACTGGCCGAAAAAGGCCGCATCAGCGCAGCACAGCATGCCGCGGCCCTGGCGCGCATCGAGATATGCGCGCTCGAAGCGTTCGGTGCCTGCGACGTGGTGATTGAGGCCATTGTCGAGAACCTCGAGGCGAAGCGGGACTTGTTCCGCCACCTTGAAGCCATTGTGCGCGAAGACTGCCTGCTCGCCAGCAACACCTCGTCGCTGCAGGTCACCGCCATCGCCGCCGCCTGCAAGCGGCCGGGACGCGTCGGCGGCTTTCACTTTTTCAATCCGGTGCCTCTGATGAAAGTGGTCGAGGTCATCGAAGGCGCGCTGTCCGAGTCCTGGGTGACCGCGGCGCTCACCGGTCTGGCAAAACGCCTGGGCCACGCGCCGGTGCGGGCCAAGGACAGCCCGGGCTTTATCGTCAACCACGCCGGTCGCGGCTACGGCACCGAGGCCCTGCGCGTGCTGGGCGAAGGCGTCGCCGAGTTCCATCATATCGACCGCATCCTGCGCGAGCAGGCCGGCTTTCGCATGGGGCCGTTCGAGCTGCTCGATCTCACCGGCCTCGATGTCTCGCATCCGGTGATGGAGTCCATTTACGAGCAGTTCTATCAGGAGCCGCGCTTCCGGCCCTCGCCTGTCACCGGCCAGCGCCTGTCGGCCGGACTGCTCGGACGCAAAAGCGGGCGCGGCTTTTACCGCTATGACGGCGGCAAACAGGAAGTCATCGCGGCGCCGGCATTGCCCAACATCCGCCCGACCCGCGTGTGGGTGGCGCCGGACGACCATCCCGACGAGAAGGACGGTCTGTCCACGGCCCACGATGCCGTGGTCGAACTGGTGAAGCAACTCGGCGGCCGGCTCGATGCCGGCGACAATCCGGCGCAGGACTCGCTGTGCGTCGTCACACCGCTAGGGCACGACGCCAGCAATGTCGCCGCCGACCTCGAACTCGACCCGCGCCGCACCGTGGCGCTCGATCCGCTGATGGGATTTGCCAAACACCGCGTCATCATGAGCACCATACTCACCGAGCCGTCGATGCGCGATGCCGCGCTCGGCCTCTTTGGCTCGGACGGCGTGCCGGCCTCGGCCATACGCGATTCAGCCGGCTTTGTCGCACAGCGCGTGGTGGCGCATGTCGTCAACATCGCCTGCGACATCGCGCAGCAGCGCATCGCCTCGCCCGCCGACATCGACCTTGCGGTGACGCTTGGCCTCGGCTATCCGCAGGGCCCGCTCGCCTGGGGCGACGCGCTGGAGCCGACGCGCGTGCTGCAAATCCTCGAAGGCCTCGAGTCATATTACGGCGACCCGCGCTACCGTCCCAGTCCCTGGCTGCAACGGCGCGCGCGGCTCGGCGTATCATTGCTCACCCCTGACGCATAGCACCCGATGCATAGAATCTGAAACATACACTCTGGAGATACACCGTCATGAACGCCCCCAATCCACCAGGCAAAGTCAAAGCCAGCTTCAACTGGGCCGACCCGCTACTGCTCGACCAGCAACTCACCGAAGACGAGCGCATGGTGCGCGAAGCCGCCCAGGCCTATTGCCAGGAAAAACTGCTGCCGCGCGTGCTCGAAGCATTTCGCCACGAAAAGACCGATCCGGCGATCTTCACCGAAATGGGCGCCCTTGGCCTGCTCGGGCCGACCATTCCGGCCGAATACGGCGGCGCCGGGCTCAACTACGTCTGTTACGGCCTGATCGCGCGCGAGGTCGAGCGCGTCGATTCCGGTTACCGCTCGATGATGAGCGTGCAAAGCTCCCTCGTCATGGTGCCGATCAACGAGTTCGGCACCGAGGCGCAAAAGCAAAAATACCTGCCAAAGCTCGCCACCGGCGAATGGATCGGCTGCTTCGGACTGACCGAACCCAACCACGG
>CAYLPI010000124.1:0-11307 GCA_964385505.1 uncultured Bordetella sp. | reverse complement strand
GTGCCGAAGCATTTGCAGCGCAAGGCCATTCTCTGGGGGACGGTGGGCGCGATTGTCGTCCGTACCAGCATGACGGTAGTCGTGGTCTGGCTGCTGAAGATTCCGGGATTGCTGCTTATCGGCGGTTTGATGCTGATCTGGATCGCCTACAGGCTGCTTGCCGCAGATTCGGGAGAGGATCCCAATGTTTCACCTGCCAGTAACTTCTGGGGCGCGATGAAAACCATTGTTGTCGCCGACGCCGTCATGGGCCTCGACAACGTGCTGGCCGTTGCCGGTGCCGCGCACGGTAACTTCCTGCTCGTCGTGCTGGGGCTGTTGATCAGCATTCCGATTGTCATCTGGGGAAGCACGCTGATACTGCACTGGGTTGAGCGCTTCCCGTCGATCATTTACATTGGTTCCGCGGTACTCGCCTGGACCGCAGCCAAGATGGTTCTGAGCGAACCGCTGGTCAAGGCGTATTTTGAAACGCACAGCGCGCTGCAATGGGCTGTGTATGGGCTCGTCATCGGCGGCGTTCTCGGACTCGGTTATATGCGCAACCGCAGGTCGGCGCAGCCCGGCCAGGCGACCGCCTGAAGAGGGTACGGCATGTTCCATATTCTTGTTCCCATCGACGGATCCCAGAACGCCATGATTGCGCTCAGTCACGCAATCGGAATGGCCAGGCGGCGCGGTGAGACCTGCCTGCATCTGGTGAATGTCCAGCCGGGCATGAACCGCCATGCCGGGCGCTTCGTGTCCCGCAAGACCCTGGCCGAGGTCCACGCCGCTGCGGGGCGCGAGCGTTTGCATGAGGCCGAGCGCAGGGTACGTGAGTCGGGCGTCGAATACCGCAGTGCGGTGTTGTCCGGTCAGCCCGCACAGACTGCGGTCGAGTACGCGAACCAGCAGGGTATCCACCAGATGGTCGTCGGCACCGCGCGTAAATCTACCTGGCACCGGCTGCTGACCGGGTCATTTGCCAATGATCTGGTCAGGCTGGCAAACGTTCCGGTGGCAGTCGTAGCGGGCAGGCGTCCAACGCTGTTTGAACGTTTTGGCGTGCCGGCCGGCGTTGGCCTTGGACTGACCACGCTGTTCCTGATCGACTAGCGGGCAGCCCGAAGCGACAGCGGCAACGGCGGGATCCGCCCGTTTCCAGCCGGAGCATCCCGAACGCGCAACGATCGGGCTAGAATGCCTGCTTGAATTCCACGCGCGCGAAGTCTCCCGAATATTCAGAGCAACAGTTGCGGCAGCGTTTCTCGCTGCCGCGATTGGTTGTTCCAATCGCCGCCGGGGACGGGCATCTCTGGCGCAAGCCAGAGGAAATCCGGCCGGCTGCGGTGCTGGTGCCGGTGATGCGGCGCGCCGGTGGATTGACGGTGTTGTTCACCCGCCGCACGGCGCATTTGCACGATCACGCCGGACAAATCAGTTTTCCGGGCGGACGGGCCGAACCCGAAGACCGCGATCTTGAGGCGACGGCACTGCGCGAGGCACATGAGGAAATCGGCCTGCAGCCGGATCGCGTCGAGGTCCTGGGCAGCTTGCACGAGTACGTCACGGTGACCGGTTACCGTGTGACCCCGGTGGTGGCCATCGTCGATGAAGCAGCCGAGCTCAGGCTGGATCCTTTCGAGGTGGCCGAACTGTTCGAGGTCCCGCTGGGGTTTGTGCTCGATCCGCGCAACCACCAGCGCAACAGTGTCATCTGGCACGGCGGGGAGCGGTACTACTACGCGCTTCCGTTCGGCCGTCACTACATCTGGGGCGCAACTGCGGGGATGCTGATGAATCTCTATGCCTACCTGTCGGCACGGTAAGGGGGGAGGGCGCCGCCGCTCAAGTGATCACCGTGGCGGTGGTGTGTCGCGCGGCCTTCGCCTCGGCGCGGGCGTAAAGGTCGCCAAAGCGCTCAAGCGAGTGCATGTGCGCGTAAACCCGGCCCATCAGTCCCTTGGTTACCAGCGCCTGCAGGCTCGCTGGTTTGAGTGCCGTCAGTTTCGACTCGTCTATGCGATACATGCCCTGCACCGTAAGCATCGCCTTGTGCTCGTACATGACTTCAAACTTGAACTGTGAGAACAGGTCCAGCTTGGCCAGCATGGCGCACATCTGCGCCGTGGCATCCAGGTCATCCTCGTAGTTTTGCAGCATGCGCTCGATGGTCTGCCATTGCGCGGTGGCCTCGCCGGACCCGTCGAACAGCGTGATCCCCTGCGAATCAACGTAGGCTTTGACGACACATACGAGCCGCTCGGTCCTGGCTTCGCCATCGACGAAGAGTTTAGAGATGCAAAAGGGGTAACGCCGTACGAAGGCCGGCACATAACACCCCTTTTCCCATTCGCCTGACTCGCTTACGAACAGGTTCTGGTTGTTGGCGATCCCGAGGACAGCCACCGGCGCGAAGCTCGCACCGTCATCGGCAGAACTGAACACCAGCGGATAGTCGCGCGCAGCAACGTTGAACTCGCTTGCCGAGACTGCCAGTGCATTGATGTGACGGCAAAAGTCCGGGGTGCTGCCGGAGGCGGGAAGCAGCACCCTGTCGGGCTTTTGCAGCGGTGCTATTTCCCCGTATCCGAACGGCGGCGTAATGGTCAATTCGTCGGCATTCCCAGGCATTTCTCCCCCATTGCCACGTCAAAAATGGTGCGGGTGTGGTATCTTCGTCCCGCATCATGAGTCTGCTCTCACTAATCATCGCGCTCCTTGTGGAGCAGTGGCGTCCCTTGTCGGGCCGCCGCTATCTTTTGTCCCCTCTGGGCCGTCTCGCCACCTGGCTGGAGCGGCACTTCAATGCCGGTGAATCGCAGCACGGGCTGATTGCCTGGCTTCTCGGCGTGGCGCCGATCGTGCTCGGAACCTGGCTTGTCTATGCCCTGTTGTGGCGTGTCAATGTGGTGCTGGCGCTGGCTTTCAACGTGCTTGCCCTTTACCTTACCATGGGCTTTCGGCAGTTCAGCCATCATTTTACGGGTATCCATTTGGCGCTGAAGCAGGATGATCTCGATTCTGCACGCCGGCATCTTTCGTCCTGGCGCGGCCATAGCTGTGCCAACCTGAACGCCGAGGAGGTGGTGCGCCTGACAATCGAGGAGGCGCTCGCCGCTTCGCATCGTAATGTGTTTGCAGTGGTGTTCTGGTTCGTGGTTCTGCCCGGACCGAGCGGTGCAATCCTGTACCGGCTCACCTCGTTTTTCCATCGTCGCTGGGGCGGCGCGCCGGATGGCGAACTGGGCCGCTTCGGCCAGTTTGCGAGCAAGGCCTTTGCCGTCATGGAATGGTTGCCGGCGCGTTTCACCGCCAGCGCGTTCGCCATCGTCGGTGACTTCGAGGACGCGATTTTTTGCTGGCGCAGCCAGGCGGCAAAATGGAAGGATCCGGTGCTGGGCATCGTCATATCTGCGGGTGCCGGCGCACTGGGCGTCAAGCTGGGCATGCCCTACGTGCAGGATGGCGAAATCGTCGAGCGCCCGGAAATGGGCACTGGTGACGACGCCGATGTCAGTTTCCTCGACAGCACCATCGGCCTGGTCTGGCGTGCACTGGTCCTGTGGCTGGTGTTGCTGCTGGTGCTTGGCGTCGCCGCCATACTTTAGTCGCCGCAGGCGCACAAACCGCCCCAGGCGCATTCAGCCCGGGCGCCGCGTACCGCAACGCCAGCAGTCGCTGAACTGGCCTTCGCAACGCTCTGTGCATTGCCCGCAGGTCCAGTCGGATCCTTTGATCGGAGCCATGCGGAAAACAGCGAGTATTTTTTCGGCCGCAGCAAGATCTGCTTCCCGTGCCAGGCACAGTTGCGGCGCGCATTCGGTGAACGGAATTTCCCCCGCCAGGCGCGACAGCATTTCGTTTTTGACAAAGCTCGCAATGCCCTCTGCGGCGAGCAGATTTCTCAGGTGATGGATCTCATGCAGGTTGAGCGATGTGAACAGCGGCGTCATACCCGCTCTGCGGCGATGATGCGCCGCATCAGCTCGAACCGCCTGGCCGCAACCAGGCCGGCATCGCGCGCGGCGATCAACGCACATCCGGGTTCGACGTCGTGCAGGCAGTCGTTGAAGCGGCATTTGCCGAGGAAGGGGCGGAACTCGACAAAGCCGTACTCCATCTCGCCGCGGCTCAGGTGGTGCAGGCCGAACTCCTGCAGCCCGGGGCAGTCGATGAGCAGGCTGTCTGCGTCCAGGCGGTAAATCCTGGCGTGGGTCGTGGTGTGGCGGCCCGAGTCGAGGAATGCCGAAATTTCACGCGTGCTCGCCTCGGCATCGGGTACGAGGCCGTTGATCAGCGTCGATTTGCCCATTCCCGACTGTCCCACCAGCACCGTTGTTTCGCCGTGCAGCACAGGCAGCAGCGCCGAGCAATCGTGCAGTGCTGAAATCTCCACCACGCGATGGCCGGCTGCGGCAAAGCAGGCGAGCCGCGCGCGCGCAGACACGGTGGCGGGCAGGTCGGACTTGTTCAGCACCAGCAGCGATTTCATGCGCTGCTCCTCTGCGCCCACTATCAGCCGGCAGATGAGTTCCTCGCTGAAACTTGGCTCCGCGGCAACGACAATGGCGATCTGGGTGGCGTTGGCAGCGATGAGTTTCTGGCGGTAAGCGGCGGAGCGCAGATAAAGCGTACTGCGCGGTTCGATATGCTCTATCACGCCCTGGTTGGCCGAGGTGCGCGCAAAGCTTACGCGGTCGCCGCAGGCGACCTCGCTCTTCTTGCCGCGGGGCACGCACAACAGCATTTCATCGGCATCCGATCGCACCAGGTATTGCCGGCCGAACGCGGCGACGACGATGCCCTGCATCAGGGCCGCCGGTACGCTCATGTCTGCGTTCAAATCGACGCCAGAGCTTCGAGCTTGGCGGCGCAGATGAAATCGTTCATCGAAATGCCGCCGATGGAATGGGTGTTGTAGGCGACGCGGCAGCGGTTGTAGCTGACGACCATGTCCGGATGATGGTCCTCACGATGGGCGATGAGTGCGACGCCGTTCACGAATGCCATGGTTTCGTAGTAATTTTTGAAGCCGTAGGTCTTGGAGATGACGCCATCGGCATGCGTCCACCCCGGCGTCATGCGCAGCAACGCGGCGATCTCGGCTGCGCCAAGCGGCGGGGTGTCGGCGGGCAGGTCGCGGCATTTCTGCGTCAGCAGATTACTCACCTCGGCTGCCTCAAGGCCTGCAACCGCGCGATGCGCAGCGCCGCCGGCGGATGCGAGTCATATACCGCCGAATGCAGCGGGTCAGGCGTCAGCGTCGCGGCGTTGTCCTGATAGAGCTTGACCAGGGCCTGCACCAGGTCGTCCGGGCTCGCCTGTTGGGCAGCATAGGCATCGGCCTGGTATTCGTGCATGCGCGAGTAAAGGCTGGCAAGCGGCTGCAGCAGGAAGGTGAACACCGGCAGTACCATGAAAAAAAGCAGCAGCGCCATGGCGGTACCCTGTGTTTGCACGCCCAGTCCCTCGAAGAACCAGGCGTTGCCGATGAGAAAACCGAGCAACCACAGGAAGGCGAGGCTGGCCATGAACAGCAGGACCATGCGTTTTGCGACATGGCGGTGCTTGAAGTGGCCCAGTTCGTGGGCCAGCACCGCCTCGACCTCGGCCGGCGCGAGACGGCTGATCAGCGTGTCGAAAAGCACGATGCGTTTGGCCGCGCCAAAGCCGGTGAAATACGCGTTGCCGTGGCTGGAACGTTTGGAGCTGTCCATCACAAACAATCCCTTCGAGGTAAAGCCGCACTTTGCCAGCAGGGCCTCAATGCGCGACTTGAGCGATGCGTCGTCAAGCGGCGAGAATTTGTTGAACAGCGGCGCGATGACGGTCGGGTACAGCGTCAGCACCAGAAGGTTGAAGCTCATCCAGAACAGCCAAACGTACAGCCACCACCATTCGCCCATGCGGTCCATCAGCCATAACACCGCGCCCAGCACCGGGATGCCCAACGCGGCGCCGAGGGCGCTTTGTTTCACGAGGTCGGCGAGGTATAAGGACAGCGTCATGCGATTGAAGCCGAACTTTGCCTCGACCACGAAAGTACGGTAAATGCTGAAGGGCAGGTCGAGGATGCTCCCGGCTGCAACGGCGCTGACCACCAGGGCGATGCCATGCGGGTAACCGCCCGGCGTGAACGCGGCCGCCCATGCGCCAGACAGCCACTGCAGGCCGCCTCCCAGTGTAAAACCCAGCAGCACCAGTGACCCGACCACGGTTTCAAGCATGCCCAGCCGCACCTTTGCGTCGGTGTAGTCGGCCGCCTTCTGGTGGGAGGCAAGGGTGATGCGGCCCGAGAACTCAGACGGTACCCGCTCACGGTTGCGCAAGACGTGGCGCAGGTGCCGCACCGACAGCCACAGGCGTACCACCGTGGTGACCGCCAGCGCTGCGAGGAAAATCAGTGTGAAAGCGTGCATTCAGATCCGTCGGTTGGCGGGCGGTGGGTTTGCCGCCAGGCGGCAAACGTCGCCCGTTCGTGGCATGTCCGGCTGCAACCACTTGCGCCCCGCGTCATCCACTACGGACTTCCGCTTTGTGAACGACCCGTTAGGGTCACGCAACACGGTTATGCGACAATCGTATCTTACACGCTCGTCCCCGGCTTGGGGATGCACCCCCGCCCGATTGCGGCTCCCTGGAAACCGGAAAGTAGCGCTGACCATGGCACAAGACCAGAACAACCTGTTGTGGATAGATATGGAAATGACCGGACTGCAGCCGGACACCGACAGAATCATCGAGATTGCCATCGTTGTCACCGACGGCCAGTTGAATACCGTCGCCGAGGCGCCGGTGCTGGTGGTGCACCAATCCGATGCCGTGCTGGACGGCATGGACGCCTGGAACAAGGGCACGCACGGCCGCTCCGGGTTGATCGAAAAAGTGAAGGCCTCGATGCTGACCGAGGCGCCGGCAGAATTGCAGATGACCGCTTTCCTGTCCCAGTTCGCCCCGAAGCAGGTGTCGCCGATGTGCGGCAACTCGATCTGCCAGGACCGGCGCTTTCTTGCGCGCTGGATGCCTGCGCTGGAGGGTTATTTCCACTACCGCAACCTCGATGTCTCGACGCTGAAGGAACTGGCCAAACGCTGGCGCCCGGAGCTCGCCAAGGGCCTGACCAAGCATGGCAAGCACGAAGCCCTGGCCGATATCTACGAGTCGATCGAGGAATTGAAGTACTACCGCGAGCACTTTCTCAAGCTCTGAGGCGTCTGCCCGGCGCTCGGTTGCGCGCCTCAGGCCGGAATGATCTTGCCCGGATTCATCAGATTGTCCGGGTCGAAGGTGCGCTTGAGCGCAGCCATCAGATCGACCGCCTCCCCCAGTTCCTTTTGCAGCGATTTGATTTTGCCCGAGCCTATGCCGTGCTCGCCGGTGCAGGTGCCTTCCATCGCCAGCGCACGATTGACCAGGCGCTCGTTGAGCGTCTTGGCCTCTTCAAGGTCTGCGTCACTGTCGGGGCGCACCAGTATCACCAGGTGGAAATTGCCGTCACCGACGTGGCCGAACATCGGGATCGGCATCGATGCGGCGTCGATGTCCCTTGCCGTTTCGACCATGCATTCGGTGAGCCGCGAAATCGGAACGCATACGTCGGTGGAGACCGCACGGGTGCCCGGCCGCAACTGCAGCGACGCGAAGTAGGCGGTGTGGCGCGCCGACCAGAGCCGCGTACGGTCTTCGGGCCGCGTTGCCCAGTCAAACCCCTCGCAGCCGTGATCGGCGGCGATTTCCGACAGCATTTCCACCTGTTCCTTGACGCCGGCCTCGGTGCCGTGGAATTCGAGAAACAGCGTCGGCTGCTCCTTGTAGGTGGTTTTGCTGTGGGCATTGATGGCCTTCATGGTGAGTCCGCACAAGGCCTCGCTGCGGGCAATCGGGATGCCGTTCTGCAGCGTCTGGATGACGGTGCTGACCGCGCCCGCCATGTCCTTGAACGAGCATACTGCGGCGGAGATGGCCTGCGGCACGGCGTAAAGGCGCACCGTCACTTCGGTGATGATGCCAAGCGTACCCTCGGCGCCGACAAAGAGGCGCGTCAGGTCGTAGCCGGCGGCGGACTTGCGCGAGCGCGTCGCGGTCTTGATGATGCGGCCGTCAGCCGTGACCACGGTGAGGGCAAGCACGTTCTCGCGCATTGTGCCGTAACGCACGGCGTTGGTGCCGGAGGCGCGCGTTGACGCCATGCCGCCGAGGGTGGCATCGGCGCCAGGATCGACCGGAAAGAACAGCCCGGTATGGCGGATCTCCTCGTTCAGCTGTTTGCGCGTGACACCGGCTTGCACCGTGCAGTCGAGGTCCTCGGCGTGCACGCCGATCAGCTTGTTCATCTGCGACATGTCAATACACACACCGCCGTGAATGGCGAGGATATGGCCCTCAAGCGAGGTGCCGACGCCATAGGGAATCATCGGCGTCTTGTGGCGGCGGCAGATGTTGACAATGTCGCGCACTTCTTCGGTGCTGTGCGGAAACACCACGGCGTCGGGCGGTGCATACGGGTAGTACGATTCATCCCTGCCGTGGTGCTCGCGCACGCCGCGCGAGGTCGTAAGTCGGTCGCCCAGCAGGGCGCGCAATTCGTCTTCGAGGCTGGCATCGAGTTGGCGTGGTTGATTCATGGTCCCTCCGGGGCGTTCAGCCCAGTTCTATGGTGCCGTCAAATTTTACCGACAGTTTCAGGCCGGGCAGCTCGAGTGTGACCTTGACCGGGAAAGACTCGTTGCCGGCGATGGCCCCGCGCGCGCGCGCCTCGTCCACGGCGCGCTCGATCTCGCGCTGCGAGCCGACACCGACGGTTTTGAGGAACTTGCGTATGCTGAGGTTGAAGTTTTCTTCGTTCAAGGTTTGCTCCCGTATCTGGTTCCGCCCGGCGTTTTCACACCGGGATGCTCACGCCGAGGCCGGTGTCTCTGGCCAGTTTAAATCAATCGCGTCGCTTCAGCCGCGCCACCAACTGGCGCGTCGAGGAATCGGTGTCCGCGGGCAGCGTCGCGCCGCTTAGCCCGGGCTCGATGGCGCGGGCGATGTGCTTGCCCAGTTCGACGCCCCACTGGTCGAACGGATTGATATTCCAGATGACGCTTTGCACGAATACCTTGTGCTCGTACAACGCCAGCATCGCCCCCAGTGCATGTGCAGACAATCCCGGCAGCAGCAGCGTGTTCGAAGGCTGGTTGCCGGGGCAAACCTCCCATGCCTCGCCGTCATTTTTGCCGAAGGCGAGGGCGGCTGATTGCGCCAGCGCATTGGCGAACAGCAAATCGTACTCCGGCGCGGCTTCATTCCCGCCGGCACAGATGATGAAGTCGCAGGGCACGAGGTGGGTCCCCTGGTGCAGCAACTGGTGAAAGGCGTGCTGGCCGTTGCTGCCGGCCATACCCCAGAGCACGGGCGAAGTGTCGTAATCGACTTCCTTGCCTGCGCGATCGACGTGCTTGCCATTTGATTCCATGCCGAGTTGCTGCAGATAGGCCGGCAGGTCGCGCAAGTCCTCGGCATAGGGCAGGATTACCTCGGTGCCTGCGCCAAGAAAATTGACATTCCAGACGCCGAGCAAGCCGAGCAATACCGGCATGTTGTTTTCGAATGGGGTGTCGCGAAAATGCCGGTCCATGTCGCGGGCGCCCGACAGCAGGGATTCGAACCCGCTCATGCCCACGGCCAGCGCAATCGGCAGGCCGATCGGCGACCACACCGAATAGCGGCCGCCGACCCAGTCCCAGATCGGAAAGCAATGCTCCGGCGCAATGCCAAACGCGGTCGCCGCCGCCGCGTTGGCGGTCACCGCAGCGAAATGCGCCGCGCTGTCCAGGCCCGCCCGTTCCAGCCAGGCTTTGGCGGCGCGGGCATTTGCCAGGGTTTCGGCGGTACCGAATGTTTTTGACGAAACGATGAACAACGTGGCGGCCGGATCAAGATCGGCGATCTTTGCCGCAAGGTCGGCCGGATCGCCATTGGAGACAAAGCGCAGCACCAGCGCGGTGTCGGTTGCGGCGCGCAGCGCGTGTACCACCATTCTCGGCCCGAGGTCGGAGCCGCCGATGCCGATATTGACCACGGCGCCAATGGGTGTGCCGGAACGGCCGCGCAGCGATCCGCTGCGCACAGACGCGACAAAGCCGCGCATTTGCGCCAGCGCAGCGGCCACGCTGCCAGCGTAGGGCTCGGGATAATCGCCGGCGGCACCGCGCAGCGCCATATGCATGGCGGCGCGATTCTCGGTGTCGTTGACGGCTTTGCCCGAGAACAGTTTTGTTATCCAGTCAGCGAGCTTTGCCTGCCGCGCCAATGCGCCAAGATGCAGCATCGTTTCGCCGGTGACGCGCTGCTTCGAATAGTCGAGGAAAAGCCCCGCCGCTTCGATTGAAAAGCGTCCGGCGCGTTGCGGATCAAGCTTGAACATGTCACCGAGGCGGGCATCCTCCAGCGCTTCGCAGTGCGCCTCCAGGGCGGTCCAGGCGGGGCTTGCAGTGAGTCGGGGCATGGGGTTTATTTTTCCGGATTGGGGGCGTGCACGCGTGCGGCAGACTTTTCGCCAGGCGCCGGACTCGAGGCTCTGCTGTACAGCCGGTACCGTTCGCTGTCGCGCGGACGGCTGCCTTCCCAGATGCGCAGCCAGCCCTCGGGCCGGGTTTCGCGCGGTCCGGACTGCACCAGCAGCAGACCGCAGCGATGGTTGCGTGAAACCTCGTTGCGCAGGGTGACAACGCCGGCATGATAGTGGAAGGCGGCGCGCTGCGCCTCGCCCAGCCCCGTGCTTTGTATGCACGCGCCTGAAGCGCCTGCATTTGCGGACAGCGCGCGCTTGAGCGATGCGGCGACGCCACCGTAGCTCTTGCCGTAGTCTATCCACGGCAGCCACAGTGTCATCACCAGTGCCCAGACAAGCGTCATGCCGCCAGCCCAGAAGGTCAGGCTGCGATGCGATGAACGGACCGCACCGAGCAGCAGCCAGCCCCACGCGATGCTGACGACGATCGCGACGATGACCGGCAGCGCAGCAAACTGCATCTGGAAACCCGGCTCGAGTTTGGCGAAGTTGCGCGCAATGGTCGGTGGCATGCCGGTCATCATCGCAATCCAGCCAAGCCAGACCAGCAGTCCGGCCAGGGTAAAGGTCATGGTGCCAAACCAGGTCAGCGCGTTGGCCGCGCCGCGGCGCAAGGCGTCAACGGCGCTGCCGGCCAGCAGCGCGAGCGGCAACAGCACCGGCAGGACCGCGATATCACGCCCTTCCGGCGCAAATCCAAACACTGCGATCAGCGACGCAATCAGCGCGATCAGCGGCATTTGCACCGAGGGTACGGCAAAGGCGTG
>CAYLPI010000123.1:9510-11349 GCA_964385505.1 uncultured Bordetella sp. | reverse complement strand
CGCCGCAGCCGACAAAGTGAAATCGAAGTTGGCATGGGCGATTTGCGCCGCCGGCAAAGCGATCAACTGATTGCGTCCGGTACTCGGATTGACGGCACAGCCGGAAATCGCGACACCGCAGGCGGCCAGCACGATGCCGCACAGCCTTTTTCGTGCGGCACTACCCGCTGTCAAACACCGACGATTGTCCATGCGACACTCCGGTTGCGGTCGCTGCGACACCGCGACACTGCGATACTGCGACACTGCGACGCTGCGCGCGGCGGTTGGCGGCCGCGCCATCGGTCGGGCGACCGAGAAGATCAAGATAGCGCGCCCTGCCCTTACCATCTGTGCGGTGCCGCACTCAACACGACGCGCTGTCAGGCCGTCGTTTGCATCGTGCGCTGCCGTACAGACGTTGCGCCGCCATCCCCGCAACATGGCGGCTTGGGATGGCGCAATCCATCCGCAACCCATTCGCAATCCATTCGCAATCCGCTTCGAACCGGGAGACCAAGATGTATACCGAACATATTTCACGCAGCCTCCGGCATCTGGCCGGCGTACTGATCGAGACCTGGGGCGAGCTGCGCGGCGACGCCTGGCGCGCCGAGGCCGGCCGGCGCATCCAGTTCACCACCCGCAACGAATTGCGCAACGCCGCCTCGACGGCGCAATCGACGCGGGAAATGCGCGAATTCCTGCACCGCAATCGCGACTGGTCGCGGCCGGACGACCGTCGCCATACCTGATCCATTCTTCCCGGCGCGCCCTGCGCCGTGCGCCGCAACACCGGCATCACCAACCCCATGCAAAGGATTACCGCGATGAATCGGCACTCAAAAATGTTCCACCCCGGCAACATGCTCGCCGCCCTCGCCTCGGGCGCAGCGCTGAGCCTGCTCTCCGGCTGCGGCGACAGCAAGAACGCCGACATCACGGCGGCTGCTCCGCCGGCGGCGAGCACCAGCGTCGGTACCAAAATCGACGACGGCGTGGTGACCACCAAGGTAAAGTCCGCGCTACTGGCCGACCCCGATGTCAAGAGTTTCGACGTCAAGGTCGAGACACGCGCCGGCGAAGTGCTGCTGAGCGGCTTCGTCAACAGCCAGGCGCAGGTCGATCGTGCCATCGCCATTGCCCGCGGCGTCGAGGGCGTCACCGCCGTTGCCAACAAGATGGATCTCAAGGGCGGCCCCGCCACCGTCGGCAATGCGCTTGACGACGGCATCATCACCGCCAAGATCAAGTCGGCGCTGCTCGCCGACCCCAATATCAAGAGCCTCGATGTCGCCGTGGTGACGCGCAAGGGCGAGGCGCAACTGAGCGGCTTTGTCGATAACCAGAACCAGATCACCCGTGTCACCAACCTTGCGCGCGCCGTCGAGGGCGTCAAGTCGGTCAGCAACGAAATGAGCATCAAGAAATAAGGCTCACCCGGTTCACTCCACCTGAAGGATTTCATCATGCTCTATACCATCGCCGTCGTACTGATCATCCTGTGGCTGCTCGGACTGGTCACCTCCTACACCATGGGCGGACTGATCCATGTGCTGATCGTCATCGCCGTGGTGATGGTGCTGTTGCGCGTCATCAGCGGACGCAAGCCAATCTGACACGCCGCGCGGCTGCGGCGGACGCCGCGGCGGCGCGTCCACGGACATTGACAACATGAACGTGACTCTCAGCCTGGCGCCGCTGGTATCGCTGCTCGCCGGCGTGCTCATCCTTCTCATGCCGCGGCTGCTCAATTTCATCGTCGCCGCCTATCTGATCGTCGTCGGCCTGCTGGGGCTGTTCGGCGACGTCCACCTGCGCTGAGGCGGCGCGCTGCGCTCCTGGGCGCTGCTGTCCTGG
>CAYLPI010000123.1:0-9410 GCA_964385505.1 uncultured Bordetella sp. | reverse complement strand
TCCTGGGCGCTGCTGTCCTGGACGCTGCGCTCCCGGCTGGCAGCCCCCGCTCAGCGTAGCGTGCTGTTGACGCGAAGCTGGGCGCTCTGCACGCGGCCCTCGAGCAGGTTCTGGCGCATCTGGTAGCGGCCGATCACAGCCCCGGGCGAAGCGGCGACGGATCTGTCCTCCCCCGGCAGCAGGGCCACGCCGCGCGCGCGTTCCTCACGTGCCTGCACCAGCCGGCGCATCGCTTCGCTGGCATCGATAATCGCGACACGCCGCGACGACATGGCGGTGTTCCGGGCGAGCGCGCTCACCACATCGCTTGACGCTCTCTCCACGGCTTGCGGCGGAGGCGCCGTCGTGGCGCCGTCGGTTCCGTCGCCGTAACTGAAGCGCCGGCCGGCGTCGGTCTGCTTGTACGCGGCGATCGAAACCCGCTCCGCATTCACTGCCGGTCCGCCCTCATCGATATTGGTGATTTTGTTGTGGCCGTGGCTGTCGGTCTCGCTGCGGATTGACTGCGCCATGGCGGCCGTTACGCCGCCGAGCAACAGCAGTGTACCGAAACAGCGGGCGATGTCCGAACAGCGGGAGTGAGGCATGGTGGAGTCCTTTTTGCTTTGTGATTTTTACTTTGTGATTCTTACTTTGTGATTTTTACTTTGTGATTTTTACTTTTTTATTTTGACTTGGTGATTTGTGCTTGGTGATTCGGGTCTTGGCTGGCGGCGCAATCGCGGTACTTGTCGGTTGAAGTCACTGTAGCGGTGCGGGGCCGGCGATTCCGTTCGCTGGCGCGCTTTGCCGCAAATGCGCCGGCGGCGTTCCGGCGCGGGGCTTGCGCTGCACCCGCGCAATCCGGGCGCGGGCAGGCCAGGCCGCGTTTCTGACCCGCATGCCTGCCCGTCCGGACGTGGCGCGCGAGCAAATGACCACTGTGTACGTTTCCGAACATACGCAGGACGCAAACCGGCATAGGATTTCTGCGGCACGTTGGTGCGGTGCCGGCAAATGCATCACGCATCGAACGCTTTTCAACCACCACGTCAAACCACCATGCCAAAACCCGGCGTACCGGCGCGCGATGCGCAAGACAGTCCGAAAAAAAACTTGCTGCTGGCGGCGCTGCCGCCCGCCGACTACGATCACCTGCTGCCGCAGCTCGAAGCCTTTCCGCTCGAACTCGGCTGGGCCGTTTACGAATCGGGCGGCGAGCAAAGCCATTTGTACTTCCCGACCGACAGCATTGTCTCGCTGTTGTACGTGATGGAAAACGGCGCATCGGCCGAAATCGCCGTCGTCGGCAACGAGGGCGCCGTGGGCATTGCCTTGTTTATGGGCGGTGAGAGCACGCCCAGCCGCGCCGTGGTGCAAAGCGCCGGACAGGCCTATCGCCTCAAGGCCAAGGCGGCAAAGGCCGAGTTCGACCGGCACGGCGCACTGCAAATCCTGCTGTTGCGCTATACCCAGGCGCTGATCACGCAAATGGCGCAGACCGCTGTTTGCAACCGCCACCACACCATAGAGCAGCAATTGTGCCGCTGGCTGCTGCTCAGCATCGACCGGCTGAAATCGAACAAACTGACGATGACGCAAGACCTGATTGCCAACATGCTGGGCGTGCGCCGCGAGGGCGTGACCGAGGCCGCCGGAAAGCTGCAGGCGGCCGGGCTGATCGAATACAGCCGCGGCAAGATCGCGGTTCTCGACCGGGCGCGGCTGGAGCAGCGCGCCTGCGAGTGTTACGCCGTGGTCAAGCGTGAATCCGACCGGCTGTTGCTGACCCCGCCTGTTACCGTCCCGGCCGCGCACGAGGCCACGGCATGAGCGCCGTGCTCCGCCCCACCCCGCGCGCCACCGGCACCAGGGCCGACTTGAAGGCCGGAGCAAAGGCCGGAGCAAAGGCCGGCGCGCGGCCGACCTCGCCCGCAGTCATCGAAAACAACCTGCTTGCCGCGCTGCCACGCAAAGACTACCAGGGCATCGCCGCCGATTTGCAGACCGTGGTCCTGGTCTACGGCGATATCTTGTATGAGCCCGGCGAGGTACTGAAACACGTTTATTTTCCGAACAATGCGCTGGTGTCGCTGCTGACCGTGGTTGACGGCCACCTTGCGCTCGAAGTCGGCCTGATCGGCCGCGAAGGCATTCTGGGTGTCCCGCTGATCCTGGGCTCGCGAATCTCCCCGGTGCGCGCGCTGGTGCAAGGGGGCGGCGCGGCCATGCGCATGGACGCGGCGCGTTTTCTGCATCATTTCCGCCTCAGTCCGGCGCTGCAAAAAGAGAGCTACCGCTACACCTTTGCGCTGATGGCACAGATTTCGCAGACCGCGGGCTGCAACCGCTTTCACCTGCTGGAGCAACGCCTCGCCCGCTGGCTGCTGATGACCCAGGACCGGGTCAAGTCGGCGCAGTTTCGCATGACCCACGAATTCCTCGGCCACATGCTGGGCGTCAGGCGGGTCGGCGTCACCAAGGCGGCGCGCAACTTGCAAGAGTGCGGGCTGATCCGCTATGCCCGCGGCGACATCAGTATTCTTGACCGCGCCGGACTCGAGGCGGCGTCCTGCCGCTGCTACAGCATCGTCCGCGATATGAACGAACCTTCGCGAACGCACAACGGCGGCAACCACAACGGCGTGAACCACAACCGCGTGAACCACAACGGCGGCAACCACAACGGCGGCAACCACAACGATGCGTTCCCCGGTATGAGCTCGCCACGGCAGAAATAAAACGGCCCGGAACGGGTTGGCGTTCCGGGCCGGGACAACCGGTGACCGTAGAGAAACATGAAGACAATCACCTGGAACCAGCTTGCGCCATGCTCTGCGGGGCTGTCTGTTCGACATCGAACATAGGCGACTTTTTAACGCATCCGGGAAAAACGTTCCGCCGGCCCGATCTAGTGCACGCTGCGCACGGCAGCGGCACCATTGCCGCCGTCGGTCAGCAATCGCGCAAACTCCTTTTTCACCACCGCATAGCATTCGCAGGCCCTCGCCTCGAGGCCGGCGCGGTCTATCACCGAAATATGGCCGCGCCGGTAGCTGATGACGCCGCCAAGCTGCAGGCGGCCCGCCGCCTCGGTGATGCCCTCGCGCCGCACGCCGAGCATGCTCGCCACCAGTTCCTGCGTCATCACCAGTTCGCGCGCCGGAATGCGATCGGTCGTGAGCAGCAGCCAGCGGCACAATTGCTGCTCCAACGAATGGTGGCGGTTGCAGGCCGCGGTCTGCATCACTTGCGTGATCAAGGCCTGGGTGTAACGCAGCAACAGGCTTTTCAGTACCGCCGAGCGATCGAACTCCTGGCGGAAAAAGCGCCGCTCGATGCGATAGGCGTGCCCCGCCGTCTGCACCACCGCCGAGCTGGGCGTGGTGTTACCGCCCATGAACAGCGAAATGCCGACCACGCCTTCGTTGCCAACGCCGGCCGATTCGGATGAAGCGCCGTTTTCCATGACGTAGTGCAGTGACACGATGGCGGTGGTCGGAAAATAGGCATGCAGCATCTGCCCGCCCGGTTCGTACAGGATGTCGCCAAGGCGCAGCGGCACCAGTTCAAGGTGAGCCAACAACAAGGCCAGATCTTCTGGCGGCAGCGCCGCCAGCAGCAGGTTTTGCCGCGGCCGGTGCAACGAGGCCTGTGCGGCCGAAAGGCTGGCGAGATAGGCGCCGCCACCCGATCCGGTATCCGGTCTTGCCACAACGCTCATCGTCGGCCCTTCGCCGGCAACGCCGATCCGTCCGATTGCAAAATGCGGGGGCGCGGCATCATTGTTTCTCGGTCAGTTCGACACCGACCCCGCGATAGCCGATAAAGCGGCAGGCCTGGGTGAACATCGGCTCGCCGCTGACGCGAAAGCGCTGCGTCGAGCCGTCGGCATTGACGCGGCTGAAAACAAAGTCGAGAAAGGGCTGGCGCGCCGCCACCGTCTCGCGCAGGAAGTCGCGTTCCGCCTCGTTCCAGCCGGTTTTTTCGTCACGCTCGGACTTGCCGGTCAGCGGATCGACCCGGATGCCCAGCATCTCCAGCGCCGGCCCGGAGATCTTGGTGAAATTGCCCGTTTCGTCCTGCTCCCAGTACCAGTCGGAGGCGAGTTCGGTCAGGCTGCGAAAACGCGCCTCGCTTTCGCGCAATTCGGCGGTCCGCTCGGCCACCCGCTGCTCGAGCACCTTGTTCTGGTCCTCCAGGCGCTTGTACAACAGGCGCACCTCGAGCGTGTTGCGAATGCGCGTCCTGACCTCGACGAGGTCGAAGGGCTTGCTGATGAAATCGCGGGCGCCGGCCTGCAGCGCGCGCAGCTTGTGGCCGGGCTGGGCGGTCAGTACCAGCACCGGCAAATAGCCGTCGGCGTCATTGGTCTTCAGCGCCTCTATCACCTGGAAGCCGTCCATCACCGGCATTTGCAGGTCGAGCAGAATGAGGTCGTAGCGAAATTTTCGGTGCAGCGCGCACACCTGCTGCGGATCCATGGTCGAGGTGAGGTCGGTGTAGCCGGCCTCTTCGAGCAATTGCGTCAGCAACTGGATGTTGGCGTCCTGGTCATCGACGATCAGGATGCGAGCGCCGCAGATTTCCGCTTCGGGTATGGTCATATGGTGTCCTTTGCAGCCTCGGGGACGGCGGACGTCGGGTCGGGAGCTTTCCGGTCCGCCGCTTTTTTCGCCGATTTGATCGCGACATCGAGTGTATCCATGAATTCGCCGACCTTGATGGGTTTGGTGAGATAACTGAAAAAGCCCGCGTTCATGGCGGCGGCGATATCGCGCGGCACGGCGTTGGCGCTGAGCGCGATGATCGGGATATGCGCGGTGGCCGCGTCGGCACGCAGGATGCGCATCGCGTCGATGCCGCTGATGCCCGGCAGGTTGATGTCCATCAGGATGACCTCGGGCAGGTAGGCGCGCGCGAATTCGATGCCCTGGTCACCATCGGCCGCACTGAGCAGGCGCAGGTCCTGGCGCCGCGCGATGAGTTGCTCGACGAGTTCGAGGTTGGCCGGGTTGTCCTCGACATACAACAGGGTGCGCGGCACGGCCCCCGCCTCCGGCGGCGGGTGCACGACGGCGACGCTATTGATGTCTGTTTTCGACAGCCGCGGCGCGCCGGTCAGCAGCAATTCGATCCAGAACACGCTGCCGGTGCCGACGGTGCTCTCGACGCCTATGCGGCCGCCCATCAGCTCGACCAGGCGCTTGGTCACCACCAGTCCGATACCGGTGCCCTCCTCGGCGCCGGCCTCCTTGCCGATGCGGTTGAAGGGCTGGAACAACTGCCCCAGTTGCGCCGGCGTCAGCCCGATGCCGGTGTCGCGGACGCTGAGGCGGATGGTCTCGGCCGCACTCTGCATGCATTCGATCACCACCGAGCCGTCCGGCCGGTTGTACTTGATGGCGTTGAACATCAGGTTGATCAGCACCTGCTTGATGCGCGTGCGGTCGGCATTGACGAAATAGGCGGTGTCACCATCGGGAAAGGTGATGTCTATGCCGCGCTTTTGCGCCTGCGGCTCTATCATCGCGCGGCATTCGTTCATCACCTCGCGCAGCGACACCGGCTCGTGCGAAACCGTCACCCCGCCCGATTCGATCAGCGCGAGGTCGAGGATTTCATTGATCAGCTCGAGCAGGTACCAGCCGCCCTGCAGTATCTGGACGATGCTGCGCTTTTGCGTCGGCGTCGGCGGCGGCGTGCCCGACTCGAGCAATTGCGCAAAGCCCAATATGGCGTTGAGCGGCGTGCGCAATTCATGACTCATGCTGGACAGGAAATCTGATTTGGCAAGGTTGGCCTTTTCCGCCAGGGCCATCGCCTCGTTGCGCTCGGCCTCGACGCGCTTCCTCACTGTGACGTCACGCAACACACCGGTAAAGTAGCGCTCGTCGCCCAGCCACATCTCACTGGCGAGGATTTCCACCGGAAAAGTGCTGCCGTCCTTGCGCCGGCCCATGACTTCGCGCCCGAGGCCGGCGGCGCGTTCTTCGGCACCGGCGCTGTAGTATTCGAGCGAGCCGCTGCGGCTGTCCTTGTCAAGCTCGGGTATCAGCAGCGTGAAATTCTGGCCGATCAACTCGGCGGCGCCATAGCCGAATATGCGTGCGGCGGCCGGATTGACGGTCTCGATCAGGCCGCCGCTGGCGTGGATGGTGATCACGCCCTCGCCAATGGTGTTGAGCACGGTGCGGATCTGCGCCGCGCTGTCGCGCAGCGCCTGCTGCGCGGCATATTCCTCGGTGACGTCGCGAAACACCAGCACCGCGCCGACCACGCGGCCGTCACGGTCGCGGATGGGCGCACAACTGTCGGCGATCGGGCATTCGCTTTTGTCGCGGCTGATCAGTACGGTGTGGTTGGCAAGGCCTTGTATGGTGCCCTTGGCCAGCGTCTCCATCACCGGCACCGCCGCCGGCTGGCGCGTTTCCTGGCTGATAATGTCGAAAATTTCGCCCACCGGTCGCCCCAGCGCCTGCTCCAGCGACCAGCCGGTGAGCCGCGCTGCGGTGGTGTTGAGCCGCGTCACCCGCCCCGCCGCATCGGTCGCGATGACCGCGTCACCGATGGAATTGAGTGTCACGGCGAGCAATTCCTCGCTGACCAGCAGGCGGCCGTTGACTTCGGTCAACAGGGCGTTGCTGTCCTCAGTGCCGTCGAGCTGCAGCCGCGTCCTCAGGTGGTCGGCATCGGCACTGCGGTGGCGCAGCTCGCGCGAGACCAGGTAGGCGAAGGAGAGCGCGAGCAACAGCGCGAGCAGGCTTGCCGCGACGATGACCCGGAACAGCGTGCGCATGTCGGCCTTGAGCGCGGCATCGTTTTGTTTCAGCATGTCCGATTCGATTGCAACGAACTGCCGGACTTCGATCCGTATCGCATCCATCTGACGCTGGCCCTCGCCGATGCCGGCGGCCAGCGCGACGGTCGCGCTGCCGCGCCGCCGCGCCTCGATCAGTCCGGCCATCAGCGCCAGTTTGTCGTTGAGCAGCGACTGCAGATTCGCCAGGTGTTTTTGCGAAGCTGCCGACCGGGTGCGCGCAACGAGGGTCTGCAGGTCGTCCACAACGACCTCACGTGCCGCGAGATACGGCGCGAGGAAGGACGCGTTGCCGGTCATCAGGAAACCACGGTGGCCGGTTTCGGCACCGAGAATTTGAGACAGGACGGCGTCGGCGCGCGCTATCAGATCGTCGGTATTGTGACGCGCCTCTGCCGCCGATTCAACCTGGCTGAACGCGCGAAACGACAGGCCGACAACCAGGGCCAGCAGCAGGCCGGCGGCGGCCAGCAGAGCGATGATTCGGGGATGCTTGCTCAATGGGCTGGGTTGCGGCAAAACCCTGCGTTTGGACGAACGGGCCCTCCAGCGGGGCCGGCGATACGATAGCTGCTTGCTTCAGGCATGCTGGATTTCCGTTAGAAACGCGCCCCTGCCCGTGAGCCTCAGGCCGCAGGCCGCCGCCTTTGGCGGCACCGGACCGGGCACTGGCGGACGGCTGATAATCGGTGAAAGCGGACCGGGGGTCTGTGCGCCAGCGCACAGACCCCCGGATGCCGTGGTGCAGCGACTGGCCGCCTTACCCTTACTTTACGCGCATGTCGTCCTTGACCGAGGTCACCCCGGGTACGCGGCGCGCCACATCAATGGCTTTTTCAATGTTGGCGCGTGAGCTGACAAAACCGCTCAACTGCACCCGGCCCTTGAAGGTTTCGACATTGATCTCGGCCGATTTGAGCGTGGGCTCGTTGAACACCGCCGCCTTGACGCGGGTCGTAATGACCGTGTCATCGACGTACTCGCCGGTACTTTCCTGCTTGCCGGTGGAGGCGCAGCCGAGCGCGGTCATCATGGCGAGGGCTGCGACGAGTGTGGCGAATTTTCTGAATGCGTTCATTTCGTGTATCTCCGTATTGATTGACTATTTTGATTGAATGCCGGAATCGGCGGAACGCCCGCCGCCAGCCCTGCGGGCGGGCGGCGGGCCGGGCGGTGCTACTGCGACGAACCCATCTCGGTTCCGGTCACTTCGACATCGACGCGACGGTCAGGCTGCAGGCAGGCGATGACCTTGGCGTTTTTCGGTCCCTTGCAATCGCCGGGCCTGGTTTCGGGCTGGCTTTCACCCTTGCCCATGGCCGTCATGCGATTGGCCGGAATGCCCTTGACCACAAGGTAGTCCTTGACCGCGTTGACACGGCGCTCGGACAGCTTCTGGTTGTAGGCGTCGCTGCCGAAGCGGTCGGCGTGGCCGGTGAGGGCGATAACGTCGTAGGAGACGGTTTTCAGTTCGTTGACCAGGCCGTCGAGCATGACCTTGCCCTCGGGCTTGAGCACGGCCTTGTCAAACGCAAACAAGGCGTCGGCGGAGAAACTCATTTTCTTGCGCATCGGGACGACGGCCGGACGCGGCGCGGGCGCCGGTACGACCCGCGGTGCGGCCTGGGCGACGGCAACCGGCGCTTTGGCCGGGGCGGCGCCGACCGGGACCGGGCGGTTCACCGGATCGCAGCCCTGCACCGCGCGCGCCGGCGTCCACTCGATGGTACGCCAGCACAGACCGAAGCCGCTCATCACGATGCCGCCGCGGGTGTCAACGAGGTAACCCTGGTTGACGGTGTCCGGCGATTGCGCAGCGGCGGGGATCGCCGCTGCGGCAAACGCGGCAAATACCAGTTTCGTCATCGATTTCATAGCGTGTCTACCTTAAAAAGTTTGGGGATCAGCGTTCAATCCGAATGACGGGACCTGCGCTTCGGGGTACTTCTAAACCTGTCATGCCAACAACAGACCGGGCTGCCGCACTACGAAATACAAAAGGGCCACGTGCGTCAATGCATGCAGGATAGGTTTGGCCCGCTTGAGCGTCTGTGCGCTGACGAACAAAAGTCCGGCGTCTGCAGCGCGCCGATGTTCTTGTCCGCCGCCACATGACGCTGCGCTCGCGGCGCGGCTGCGGCAGTCCGGTTGCCACAGCCGCAGGCGACGGCGATGGCGGTGCACCGACACAATCAGGCAGGGGGCGCCGCGCTCGTCGCGGTACGGGGCGCCTATGCGCGCCGGATGCGGCTTCGCCTCACTGACCGGCGCGCAGAGGCGAGGAGCGAATCCCGAAGGCGCCGCGCAGCCGCGCCGTTTGCCGGTCGCCGGTCGCCGCTTCGCCACCCGGTATGACAAAATCATATTCCGAATCAGGCGATTGCCTGCCGGAAACGGGGCGTTGCGTCGGCACCGCCATGGTCTGCCGCAGGTAATTGTCGCGCTGCAGCGCGATTTATGTTCGATACCGTACATTGCGATGCAAGGCTTGGTGCTACTATCAGATTGATTACGGTGTCCCTGCCCGGCCGGCAATCCGGCCACTCGCATCACCGGCCGCAGCGGCCGACCCGCGGAGCCCGATCATGAGCGCACTCCCTGCCCCCCACGC
>CAYLPI010000122.1:0-11428 GCA_964385505.1 uncultured Bordetella sp. | reverse complement strand
GTGTTGTTGAACGACGCGTGAACGTGCGCGATGCCTTCCGCAACGTTCTTCTTAACTTTTTTCCGAACCCGGGTATTCGCCGGCTGCTGGGCTGGGGGCTTAGCCATTTGTGCTTATCCTCAATAAATCAATGTATGCGCGATGCTGCTAACGGCTATTTGCCGGCCTGGACCTTGCCTGCAATTGCAGCCTTGCGCGGACCCTTGCGGGTACGGGCGTTGGTGCGCGTGCGCTGACCGCGAAGCGGCAGGCCCTTGCGATGGCGGACCCCGCGATAGCAACCAAGATCCATGAGTCGCTTGATGTTCATCGACACCTCGCGCCGCAGATCGCCTTCGACCGTGAAACGCGCCACTTCCTCGCGCAGACGCTCCATCTGCGGCTCCGACAAGTCCTTGACCTTGGTCGCCGCCTTGATGTTCGCGGATACACAGATCGCCTTGGAGCGAGCGCTGCCGATGCCGAAAATCGCCTGCAAGGCAATAACGGCATGCTGGTGGTTCGGAATGTTTACGCCTGCGATACGGGCCATACTGTCACCTTAATTAACTGCACGCTGGAAACGCGAAACTCGAAATTATAGCTTAAGAATCAACTTTTGACCATCGGCGCCGCCCAACCCGGGGCCGCGCCGGACAAACTCAACCCTGACGCTGCTTGTGGCGCGGATCCTTGCAGATCACGCGTACCACGCGGTTGCGACGAATGACTTTGCAGTTACGGCAGATTTTCTTTACCGAAGCCAGTACTTTCATGGTCTTCTCCTTTACTTGGCGCGGAAAACGATCCGCGCCCTCGATAAGTCATACGGCGTTAACTCCACCGTCACCTTGTCACCCGGCAAAATGCGTATGTAGTGCATACGCATTTTGCCGGAAATGTGTCCCAGAACAATATGCCCGTTCTCCAACTTCACGCGGAACGTCGCGTTTGGGAGCGTCTCGGCAATCTCCCCCTGCATCTGAATTACGTCTTCCTTCGACATGCGCTCCTCGTCCCCCCGTTACCGGGAAGGGAACCCTGCCCCCTTGAAATTTGCCTTTTTGAGCAGACTCTCGTACTGGTGCGACATGATGTATGCCTGCACCTGGGACATGAAGTCCATCGTGACCACAACTATGATGAGCAATGAGGTGCCGCCGAAGTAAAACGGCACATTCCATTTAAGTATCAGGAATTCGGGCAGCAGACAGACGAGGGTGACGTAGATTGCGCCGGCAAGCGTCAAACGGGTGAGGATGCGCTCAAGGTAACGCGAAGTCTGGTCGCCCGGACGGATGCCCGGCACGAAGGCGCCCGACTTCTTGAGATTGTCCGCCGTCTCTTTCGGATTGTATTGCAACGCCGTGTAGAAAAAGCAGAAAAACACGATGGCCGCAGAATACAGAATGACATAGATGGGCTGGCCGGGCGAAAGGGTCGCGGCGATGTCCTTCAGCCATGTCATCCCCTCGTGGGCACCAAACCAGCCGGCAATGGTGGCAGGAAAAAGGATGATTGACGAGGCAAAAATAGGCGGGATTACTCCGGCCATGTTTAGCTTGAAGGGAAGATGCGACGCCTGCCCGCCGTAGACCTTGTTACCGACCTGCCGCTTGGCGTAATTGACAAGTATCTTGCGCTGGCCGCGCTCGACAAAGCATACCGCCCAAGTCACAAGCACGACTGCACCGGCGATCAGCAGAGCCACCAGCGGCCCCATCGCACCGGTACGCACTAGCTCCAGCATGCCGGCGATGGCGCTCGGCAGGCCCGCCGCGATACCGGCGAAAATGATGATAGAGATGCCGTTGCCGAGCCCGCGTTCAGTGATCTGCTCACCCAGCCACATCAGGAACATGGTACCGGTGACAAGCGTCGTAACAGTGGTGAAGCGGAACATCAGGCCGGGATCCATGACCAGACCGGCCTGCGACTCCAGGGCGATCGAAATGCCCGTGGCCTGGAACAGCGCAAGCAGAAGCGTCCCATAACGTGTGTATTGCGTTATTTTCCGCTGTCCGGCCTGGCCTTCCTTCTTGAGTTGCTCGAGTTGCGGCGACACCGCGGTCATCAACTGCATGATGATGGACGCTGAGATGTAGGGCATGATGCCCAGCGCAAAAATCGTGAAACGAGACAGCGCCCCACCCGAAAACATGTTGAACAGGCCGAGGATCCCGCCTTGCTGGGACTTGAACAAATCGGCGAGCGCGTTAGGGTCGATTCCGGGCACCGGAATGTGCGCACCGATGCGGAAAACGACCAGCGCACCAAGCAAGAACATCAACCGTTTTTTCAGGTCGCCGTACTTGCCGGATTTGCCGATTTGAGAGGAGGAAGTTGCCATGGTGAGTGCGGGACGGGCTTACTCGCCCTTCTTTGGCTTCTTGTCGGTCTTGGGCTTGGCGGCAGGCTTGGCCTTTACTACCGGTGCGCTCGCAGCGGCGAGGCGTTTCTCAGCCCGAGCTTTCCTGCGTTCGACCTTCTTGCCCTCGACCACTTTGACTTCTGGCACGGCTATGCTGCCGCCGGCCGCCTCGATGGCCGCCTTCGCACCCTTGGTGGCACCGATACCGGTCAGCGCAAGCTTGCGCGTCAGTTCACCGGAAAGAATGACTTTGGCGCGCAAAGCGCCCGCAGCGACTACACCGGCAGCCTTGAGTGCGGCGAGGTCAATCGAGTCGCCCTTGATTTTTTGCAGATCGGAAAGACGCACTTCGGCGCAATCGGCACGCGTGAGCGAGACGAAGCCGCGCTTCGGGAGGCGACGCTGCAGCGGCATTTGCCCGCCTTCGAAACCAACTTTGTGGAACCCCCCGGAGCGGGACTTTTGTCCCTTGTGGCCACGGCCAGCGGTTTTACCGAGTCCGGAGCCGATTCCGCGGCCTACTCGCCGCCGTTTCCGATTCGCGCCGGACGCCGGCTTGATGGTATTGAGTTCCATGATCGTGATTCCTGTATGCCATCTCAGGCCGGGACGGCCTTGACGAGGTAATTGACGGCATTGATCATGCCGCGCACTTCCGGGGTATCGACGAGTTCAACCGTCTGGTTGATCTTGCGAAGCCCAAGTCCACGCACGCTGGCGCGATGTGCTTCCTTGCAATTGATGACGCTTTTGATCAGCGTCACTTTCACTTTTTTGTCAGCCATGGCCATTCTCTTCAGTTGAGAATTTCGTCAATCGTCTTGCCGCGCTTTGCAGCAATTTCAGACGGGGTGTTCATTTTCTTCAACCCGTCGAGCGTTGCACGGACGACGTTGTATGGATTGGTCGAGCCGATGATCTTGGCCAGGACATTGGTGACCCCCACAACCTCGAACACCGCGCGCATCGGGCCGCCAGCGATAATTCCGGTACCTTCCGATGCCGGCTGGATGAGCACGCGCGAGGCGCCGTGCTGGCCGATGACCGCATGGTGCAAAGTTCCGTTCTTTAGGCTGACACGGAACATCTTGCGACGCGCCTCTTCCAGGGCTTTTTGCATGGCGACAGGCACTTCACGCGCCTTGCCTTTGCCCATTCCGATGCCGCCGTCTCCGTCACCGACAACGGTGAGTGCGGCAAAGCCCATGATGCGCCCGCCCTTGACCACCTTGGTGACGCGGTTGACCGCGACCATTTTTTCACGAAGGCCATCCGAGCGCTCTTCGTTGTTTTGCATCCTGGGTTGCATTCTTGCCATTGTCGTTCCTTGTCAGAACTTGAGACCGCCCTCACGGGCGGCGTCGGCCAGAGCTTTCACCCGGCCGTGGTATTTGAAGCCCGAGCGGTCGAACGCGACCTGCTCGATCCCGAGTTGCTTTGCCTTCTCGGCAATACGCTTGCCAACGAGCTCGGCGGCAGCCTTGTTACCGCCGTTCGACAGTTGGGTGCGCACTTCCTTCTCGGCGGTAGACGCGGCAGCAAGAATCTTACCGCCACTGGCATCGATCACCTGGGCATAAATATGGCTGTTGGTGCGATGCACGGACAGACGGACAGCGCGCAACTGGCTGATCTTGTGCCGGGTCTGGGCGGCGCGGCGGACGCGTGATTGAATTTTATCGGTCATGGCTTGTCCTTATTTCTTCTTCGTCTCTTTGATCACCACCACCTCGTCGGCGTAGCGGACACCCTTGCCCTTGTAGGGCTCAGGCGAACGGTATGCGCGGACTTCGGCAGCAACCTGACCGACCGCCTGCTTGTCCGAACCCTTGATCAGGATTTCGGTCTGCGTCGGGGTCTCACATTTCACGCCCTCGGGCATTTGGTGTACGACCGGGTGGGAAAACCCGAGCGTGAGGTTAAGCTTGTCTCCTTGGGCTTGTGCGCGGTATCCAACGCCGACCAGCGTGAGTTTTTTCTGGAATCCGGTGGTCACGCCAGTGACCATATTTGCAACCAGTGCACGCAGCGTTCCGGACATGGCCGTCGACTGCTGCGAGTCGTTAGCCGCGGCGAAAAGCAGCCTGTCGCCGTCTTTTTCGACCTTTACGTCACCGTTGAGCGACTGCTTGAGGACGCCGAGAGGTCCCTTTACGGAGACCTCAGCTGCAGCGAGGGTTACCTCGACACCTTTGGGGAGTAGAACTGGGTATTTTGCGATTCGTGACATGGTTGCCTCTTACGCCACGATGCAAAGCACTTCGCCGCCGACACCGGTGGCACGTGCTTTACGGTCTGTCATTACGCCCTGCGACGTGGAAACGATCGCCACACCGAGGCCGTTCATCACCTTGGGCAGGTCGTCACGCCCCTTGTATATGCGCAGGCCCGGGCGCGATACGCGCTCGATTTTCTCGATCACCGGACGGTCGGCGTAATACTTGAGGCCGATCTCCAAATCGCTCTTGCCTTCGCGAAGAACGACCTTGAATTCATCGATGTACCCCTCGTCCTTGAGGACCTGGGCGATCGACTGCTTGAGCTTGGAAGCCGGCATGAATACGGAAGTCTTGCGCACCGCCTGGGCGTTGCGAATCCGGGTCAGCATATCGGCTATCGGGTCAGACATACTCATGAAAACACTCCTTTACCAGCTAGCCTTGGTCATGCCGGGAATTTCCCCGCGCATCGCGATATCGCGCAACTTGCTGCGCGACAGACCAAACTTGCTGTACACACCGCGGGGACGACCGGTTAGTGCACAACGATTGCGAAGTCGCACCGGGGAAGCGTCACGGGGCAATGCCTGGAACTTGGCACGCGCCTCCGCACGCTCTTCGTCGGAAAGATTCAGATTATTCAAGATAGTGAGCAATTCGGCGCGCTTGGCGGCGAATTTAGCTACGATCTTGCGACGTTTCTTGTCGCGGTTGACTACGGCGAGCTTGGCCATTACGCAGTCCTCAGTTCTTGAACGGGAATTTGAAAGCAACGAGGAGGGCTTTCGCCTCCGCGTCCGATTTTGCGGTGGTGGTGATACTGATGTTCAGGCCGCGCAGGGAATCGATTTTGTCGTACTCGATTTCCGGGAAAATGATCTGCTCTTTGACACCAAGGTTGTAGTTGCCTCGGCCGTCGAAAGCACGACCCGGAATTCCGCGGAAGTCGCGAATGCGCGGAATCGCCACTGAAACGAGGCGGTCGAGAAACTCGTACATGCGCTGGCCGCGCAGCGTAACCATGCAACCGACCGGGTAACCCTTGCGCACCTTGAAGGTGGCAATGGATTTTTTTGCCTTGGTAACGACCGGCTTCTGGCCGGCGATCTTGACCATGTCACCGACGGCGTTATCGAGGATTTTCTTGTCGTTTACAGTCTCGCCGACGCCCATGTTGAGGGTGATTTTCTCAATGCGCGGCACTTGCATTACGGATTTGTAACCGAACTGCTTGACCAGGTCGGGCACAACCTTGTCCTTATAGAAAGTGTGGAGCCTAGCCATTGATCAATCTCCCTCAGGCGTCCACGGCTTCGCCGTTGGACTTGAATATACGAACCTTGCGACCGTCTTCGAGGACCTTGACACCGACGCGGTCCGCCTTCTGGGTCTGCGGGTTGAAAAGAGCCACGTTGGAGATATGCAGCGGCATATCCTTGTCGACGATGCCACCCGTCTGATTCTTCATCGGGTTGGGTTTGACGTGCTTTTTGACACGATTGACGCCCTCAACGACCACATGATCCTTGTCGGTACGGCGAAGGACAGCACCCCGCTTGCCCTTGTCGCGTCCGGCGATGACGATGATGTCGTCGCCTTTCTTGATTTTTTCCATAACTGAGCTCCTAGCCTCGCCGTTAAAGCACTTCAGGTGCCAGCGACACGATTTTCATGAACCGCTCGGTACGCAACTCGCGCGTGACCGGTCCAAAAATGCGCGTACCGATGGGCTCGAGTTTTGCATTGAGCAAAACGGCCGCATTGGCATCGAATTTGACGAGAGAGCCGTCATTGCGGCGCACGCCCTTGGCGGTACGAACCACGACGGCATGATAAATCTCGCCCTTCTTTACGCGGCCGCGCGGAGCGCAATCCTTCACGCTGACCTTGATAACGTCGCCGATCTGGGCGTAGCGACGCTTTGAGCCACCCAGCACCTTGATGCACATGACAGAGCGCGCACCGGTGTTGTCGGCGACATCCAAAACCGACTGCATCTGAATCATTTAATTTCCTCTCCAACTTTTCCGCAACGCCAACGAGGGCACTTTCTGCGGACAGTTTTGGACCCGTACGGGTTGAAATGCTTCTGGCTAACCGTCCCGGCTCGGGATGGAGCTGACAGGAAGGTAGCCAGAGAATATATCCTAGAAACAGGACTTGCGCAAGCTTCTTAGACTGCGCGGGACTTTTCCACCAGCTTCGTAACCTGCCAGGCTTTGGTCTTCGAGAGCGGACGGCACTCTTCGATGGTCACCAAGTCGCCCTGCTTGTACTCGTTGGTCTCTGCGTGCGCATGGTACTTCTTGGAGCGCACAACGATCTTGCCGATCAGCGGGTGCTTCACCCGGCGCTCGATCAGGACGGTCACCGTCTTGTTCATCTTGTCGCTTACGACCCGGCCGGTGAGGCTGCGGATCGTCTTGATTTTCTGTTCGGTCATTTTGCCCTCGTCTTTTCGGCCAGGATGGTGCGCACGCGCGCGATATCGCGTTTCGTGTTCTTCAACTGGCTGGTATTCGTTAGCTGTTGTGTCGCTTTCTGCATACGCAGGGAAAACTGCGCCTTCAGCAGATTGCTCAGCTCTTCGCCAAGCTGCGTTTCGTCCTTGGCACGAAGTTCATTGGTTTTCATGTCTTACCCCACAAGCCGATGTACAAACGTCGTTCGGATGGGCAGTTTTGCAGCCGCCAGCTTGAACGCCTCGCGCGCGAGGGTTTCGTTGACGCCATCCATCTCATAAAGCACCTTCCCGGGGACAATCTCCGCAACGAAATACTCGGGGTTGCCCTTCCCGTTACCCATGCGAACCTCTGCCGGTTTCTGTGAAATCGGCTTGTCCGGGAAAATCCGGATCCAGATCCGGCCGCCACGCTTGATATGACGGCTCATGGCACGGCGAGCCGCCTCAATCTGGCGGGCGGTAAGGCGGCCGCGGCCGGTTGCCTTAAGGCCAAACTCGCCGAAAGACACCTTGTTGCCGCGGGTCGCAACGCCCTTATTCCGGCCCTTTTGCTGTTTGCGGTATTTTGTTCGTGCTGGTTGAAGCATGCTTGGCTCCTGATCCGCTTACTCAGCGGATTTCGTCGTGGTTTTCTTGGCGACGCGTTTGACCGCGGTCTTCGGCTTGGCATCCTCTGCCTTTACTTCCGGCTTGGCCTCGTCAGCGCCTGCAGCTTTCTTGGCAGGTGCACGGCGGGTCGTCTTGGGCTTGTCTCCACCCGGCCGCGCTTCACCTGCGGTTTTCTCAGCGGGCATAGACTCACCGGCGGTCTTCGGCCGCGGAGCGGCTTTCTTTACCTTGCGCGCAACGGCATTTTCGTCCGATGCCGGCATCGGTGCCGCAATGGGCTGCTCGCTCTTGGGCAACACTTCACCCTTGTAGACCCAGACCTTGACGCCGATGATGCCGTAAGTCGTCTTCGCCTCGGAGGTTCCGTAGTCGATATCGGCACGAAGCGTATGCAGGGGCACACGGCCCTCGCGGTACCACTCGGTACGTGCGATTTCGATGCCGTTCAGACGCCCCGCGCTCATGATCTTGATGCCCTGGGCGCCAAGCCGCATTGCATTTTGCATCGCACGTTTCATGGCACGACGGAACATGATGCGTTTTTCGAGTTGCTGCGTGATCGAGTCGGCGATCAATTGAGCGTCAATCTCCGGCTTGCGGATCTCTTCGATGTTGACATGCACCATTTGCACGCCAAGCAGTTTCCGAAGGTCGGCCTTGAGCACCTCAATGTCCTCGCCCTTCTTGCCGATGACAACACCGGGCCGCGCGCTGTGGATGGTAATGCGCGCATCTTTTGCCGGACGCTCGATAATGACTCGGCCGACCGAGGCGTGGGCAAGCTTCTTCTTCAGGTACTCACGCACCTTGAGGTCTTCATTGAGCATGCCGGGGAAGTTCTTGCTGTTTGCAAACCAGCGCGAACTCCAGTTTTTGTTGACCGAAAGACGGAAACCGATCGGGTGGATTTTCTGTCCCATAGCTGTCCCTTAGACCTTGGCCGCGGCCTTAGCGGCGGCGCCCTTCTTTGGTTTGATTTCGTCACCGACAGTGATAAAAATATGGCAGGTCGGCTTGATGATTCGGTTACCACGGCCCTTGGCCCGCGCCGTAAATCGCTTCAATACGGTGCCCTTTTCCACATAAATTGTCTTGACCTTGAGCTCGTCGATATCGGCACCGTCGTTGTGTTCGGCGTTGGCGATGGCCGACTCGAGCACCTTCTTGATGATACGGGCTCCCTTCTTCGGACTGAAGGCGAGCAGATTGAGGGCGTTTTCGACGGTCAGACCACGGATTTGGTCGGCAACTAGCCGGCCTTTCTGGGCAGAGAGCCGGACGCCGCGCAGTTTCGCTTGAGTTTCCATGTAGCGTTCCTTTTACTTCTTGGGTGGGCCGGACGGTGCCGCCACCTTCTTGTCGGCCGAGTGGGCCTTGAAAGTACGGGTCAGGGCGAATTCGCCAAGCTTGTGACCAACCATGTTTTCCGAGATATAGACCGGCATGTGCTGCTTGCCGTTATGCACCGCGATGGTGAGTCCGACGAAGTCGGGCAGAATCGTCGAACGACGTGACCAAGTCTTGATTGGACGCTTGTCGTTGCCGGAGCGCGCCGTTTCCACCTTTTTGACAAGGTGGGCATCCACGAAAGGGCCTTTTTTAACTGAACGTGCCATAGATCACCTATTTCTGATAGCGGCGTTGAACAATCATGCCGCTAGTGCGCTTGTTACGACGAGTGCGGTAACCCTTGGTGAGGGTCCCCCATGGGCTGACCGGATCACGGCCTGCTGCGGTCTTGCCCTCACCGCCACCGTGCGGGTGGTCAATCGGGTTCATCGCGACACCGCGCACCGTCGGACGAATACCGCGCCAGCGCTTGGCACCGGCCTTTCCGATGGAACGAAGACTGTGCTCCTCGTTGCCGACTTCACCAATGGTTGCCCGGCAATCGACGTTGACCTTGCGGATTTCGCCTGACCGCAAACGAAGCTGCGCGTAACTCCCTTCGCGGGCGAGCAACTGGACCGACGTACCAGCCGCACGCGCGATCTGGGCACCCTTGCCAGGCATCATCTCGACACAGTGCACGGTGGTCCCAACCGGGATGTTGCGCAGCGGAAGCGCGTTGCCCGATTTGATCGGAGCCTCCGAGCCAGATACCAGTTGCGTACCTGCAACCATGCCCTTGGTGGCGATGATATAGCGACGCTCACCGTCCGCGTAACACAACAATGCCAAGTTTGCGCTGCGATTCGGGTCGTATTCAAGACGCTCGACCTTGGCCGGCACGCCATCCTTGTCGCGTTTGAAATCGACGACACGATAATGCTGCTTGTGGCCACCACCCTGGTGCCGCGTCGTAATGCGGCCGGTATTGTTGCGACCGGCCTTGTTCGACTTGGGCTCAAGCAATGCCGTGTGGGGCTTGCCCTTGTGCAGATTGGGATTGACGACCTTGACTACGCTGCGGCGTCCGGGAGAAGTGGGTTTAACTTTTATGAGGGCCATGGTCTACTCCGTAGCCTGAAAATTGATTTCCTGGCCAGGCTTGAGTGACACGTAAGCCTTTTTCCAGTTGTTCCGACGACCCATGAACTTGCCGAAGCGCTTTTCCTTGCCCTTGACGTTCAGAACCTGAACGCTCTCGACCTGGACCTTGAAAAGCAGCTCGACAGCAGCCTTGATCTCCGGCTTTGTCGCATCCGAAGCGACGCGGAACACGACCTGCTCATTCTTCTCAGCAACGAAGGTGCTCTTTTCGGAGACTTGCGGAGCAAGCAGAACCTGCATCAGGCGATCATTCGCAAATTTGGTAACGGCGTTCATGCCAGCACCTCTTCGAATTTGGCCACTGCAGCGCGGGTAAGCAGCACGTTCTTGTAGTGGACCAATGAAACCGGGTCGATTTCACCCACTTCCAGAACCAGCACGTTGGGCAGATTACGCGACGAGAGATAAAGATTCTCATCAGTGCTGTCGGTGATGAGGAGCAGTGAATCGAGCATGCCGATGTTCTTCACCTTCTCGGCGAAAATCTTGGTCTTCGGCGAATCCACCATGAAAGTCTCAATCACCTTGAGGCGGTCTTCTCGAGCCAACTGGGACAGGATCGAGGCCATGCCCGCGCGGTACATCTTGCGGTTGACCTTTTGCGTGAAGTTTTCGTCCGGGGAGTTCGGGAAAATCCGTCCGCCACCGCGCCACAACGGGCTCGACGCCTTACCAGCGCGGGCCCGACCGGTACCCTTTTGCCGCCAAGGCTTTTTCTTCGACTTGGCAATCTCGCTGCGGCCCTTCTGCGCGCGTGTGCCGAGGCGCGCATTAGCCTGGTAGGCAGTGACGATCTGGTGGATCAGCGCTTCGTTGTAATCGCGTCCGAACAGGGCATCCGAAGCTGCGACGGTTTTACTGCTGGCGCCCTTGTCGTCAATCAGTTTGAGTTCCATTATTTCCCTCCCTTGCCGGCCTTGGGCACCACAACAACCTTGGCTTTGCGCGGCTTGACGGTGGGACGGACGATTAGATCGCCGCCACGGCTGCCGGGAACGGAACCTTTGATCATCAGCAATTGGCGTGCAGCGTCAATACGCACGATTTCGAGGCTTTGCGTCGTGCGCGTCACGTCGCCCAGATGGCCGGCCATTTTCTTTCCGGGGAAAACCCGGCCCGGGTCCTGCGCCTGACCAATCGAACCGGCCGAGTTGTGCGAACGCGAGTTACCGTGCGAGGCACGGTTCGACGAGAAGTGGTGGCGTTTGATTGCGCCGGAGAACCCCTTACCCTGGGTCGTTCCAGTCACATCCACGCGCTGACCGACGGAAAACAGGTCCACGCCGATCTTGC
>CAYLPI010000121.1:0-11531 GCA_964385505.1 uncultured Bordetella sp. | reverse complement strand
GCCGGCGCGCCGGCACGCAGCAGATGGGTTGCCATTTCGTTGACCATCTGCGGGTCGGGCAGCGCATCGAGTCCGGCGAGCCGTTGCAGATGGGCGAGCCTGACGGGGGCGAATCCGGCCGCCTCTATGGTTTCGAGGTCCCAGCCGCTGCCCTTGACGTAAAGAATTTTTTCGAGCTCGCCAAAGAGGTTTGTCTCTTCAAGCTTGACCGAGGTATTGCCGCCGCCGTGCATGACCAAGGATTTGTCGCGTCCGAGCAGCCGCGAACTGTAAACGCGCAGGCCCAGATCGCCTTCGTAATCGGCCGCTTCGTGCTCATTCCAGAGACTTTGCATCGTGACAATCCTTGTGCTTAGCCCGTATTATAACTTTCACCCTAACTTTCACCCCATGTCAGCCGCCCCGGATCCTTTTGTTGTACGCATTTTTGCCTGGCCCGAGGCCAAGGACATGGCGCGCCCGCTGCGCGAAGCGGTGTTTGTACTGGAGCAGGGTGTGCCTCTGGAGGAGGAGTGGGATGAGTGGGATGAGGGTTCGGCGCATGCCATTGCCAGCGGTCCCGACCAGCGGCCCATAGGAACCGGCCGATTACTGCCGGCATCGTCGCCCGGAACAGCGCGGTTCGAGCCACGCATCGAGGCACGTATCGGCCGCATGGCCGTGCTCAAGGCCTGGCGCGGACGCGGCGTCGGTGCGGCCTTGCTCAAGGCGCTGCTTGATCTGGCGGCGGCACGCGGCGTGGGGGCGGTGGTGCTGCACGCACAGACCAGTGCCGTGGCGTTTTACCGGCAGAGCGGATTTGAGACCGAAGGCGGGGAATTCCTCGAGGCCGGCATACCGCACGTCACAATGCGCCTGACGCTGCCGCGCCGTTGAGGGCAAAACGAAAGCCGACGGTATCGAGCACGCTGCCATCTTCGGCGAAGCTGCGTTCACAAAATTCGGCCGACCCGTCGTGTCCGATCAGCACCGCTGTTGAGCAGCGCGTGCCGTAACCGGCGGACACGATGCGCACGGCGCCCAGACGGCGTTCGCGTTCCAGTCCGACACCGGTGTCCGGGAGCGCTTCATCGGCGGGGATTTCAGTGTTGTCCAGGAGGGCCAGCAGATCGGCGGCGCTGAATGCCCCCGCCAAGAGGTGCTGCAAGCGCGCCTTGCCGGCGACGACCTTCGGCCAGGCGGTGTTGAGCAGGTGATTGGACAATCCGTGGATGCCGGGTGGCACCTGCCGCGGCTGGCCGCCACGATTGGAGTAATGCCACAGCGTGTGTCGATCGGTAACAAGCAGGTTGAAGCCGTTGTAATGCTGTGCCGCCGGTGCGAGCGCATGCAAAAACGCACCGCCGTCGTGTTGCGATTGCAGGAAGGCGCTGGTCAGTGCGCCACGCGATGGCGCGCCGGCAATGAGTTCGCCGGGCCGGCGAAAATTGGTGACGGCGGCAAACCGTCCGTCGGTGCGCAAGCCCAGCCAGGTGCCGCCTTGTTCAAGATCCCGTCCGCCGAGAATTTCGGGCTGCGCGGACCAGAATTGTGCCGGCGCCGCAGGGCGATGAAAATACTCGTCACGATTGGCCGCGACGATCAAGGCGTAGTCCGGATGGGCTTGCCATGCACAGAGAATGAGACACATGCTGAAAACCGCTGTCAACGCGAAGAAGCGGGCGCCCGAAACCGTTCGACATGCCGCGTCGAACCGGATGCCAGAATCGCATCGAAGCCGCTGTTCTCGAGCAGGCGCGCGAGCGCGGCCTCGAAAGCGGCCGGATCGGAAACCGACTCGTATACCTCCATCCAGGTGCCGGGGTCATCAGCGCGAACCAGCAAACGACCGGCGACCCCGGTGCGCGACGCCAGCGCTGTGATCAATTGCTGCACGAGGTCGAGGGTCTGCGCGTCGTCCGGGCGGGCAACGCGATAATAAACATAGTAATGAACCATCACGGCAAGGCGTAAGGCAGTGGCAGACAGGCAAGTACCTGTCCGTCGAGCGACGCGACATGCACCCGCGAGGACTCGACACTGGCAACCTGCGCAACGGCAAGCATGTCCACCCCGCCAAGCGGCGAAGCCTGCGCGTTGACCACCATGCCGCTCGCCTGATCGCCAAGGTCATCGCTGTAGATGGCCGTGCCCGGCGCCGGCGGATCTGCGACAGGAATATGCGCCAGATACATCCGGCGCTTGAGTTTGCCCAGGTATTGCGTGCGTGCGACGATTTCCTGGCCGGTGTAACAGCCCTTTTGAAAACTGACGCCGCCGATCAATTCGAGGTTGATCATTTGCGGCACGAATTGATCCTGGGTTGCGGCGGTGACCCAGGGCACGCCGGCGCGAATATCCAGCCACGACCATGCGCTTGCTCCGACCGGCCTGAACCGGTCGGCCAGCAAAGACCAGACGCCCATGGCGGCCTGGGCAGTGCCCAGCCACAGCCAGCGCGTGGCCGACAGGCGCAGCAGCAATCCGTCTGCAACCGCGACGCCCTGATGGGGGACGGCCGCAGCAGCGCCGGCCAATGCCACCAGTCCGGCGTCGCCTTGCTGATGAGACAGCCCCAGAATAACCAGGCGGTCGGAGGTATCTTCGACTTTGACCTTGGAGCGCATGACAAACATGCCGAGACGCTTTTGCAGCGCGGGCAACAACTCCCGCGGCATGGCCATGTAATAGCCGTCGCTCGCACGCCACAGCAGGAAATTGGCAAGGACCCGGCCTTTGGGGCTGCAGCAGGCGCCATAGACGCTGCCGTAGAGTGCCAGCGCAAGGACGTCGCACGATAGCTGCCCCTGCAGGAATTTTGCCGCATCCTCGCCGCTGAAACACAGCATGCCCAGTTGCGACACCGCCGACATCACCGGTGCCTGCGCCGCCGCCTGCAGCTCGGCGGCCGCATCGCCAAAATCAGTGATGACCCCATCAGCGCCGTGCGCACCGTTCTGGTTGAGAAATATTGACCACTCTGTGTTCATAGGCTTTCAGGACAACGGGGTGTTGGTGTGCTGGTCAGACCCTGGCGGGCACGGCTTGGTTCATGCGCAGCAGGCGAGCAGCGGGGGCTTGAGCCGGCGCGCTGCATGGCATAATCCGTGCATTATAGCCGCACGAAAACCAACCCATCGCAACAACGCAGGCACGCTGTGGCGCAGGATAAAAAACCTGCTCGCCCTGACGATGCTGCTCGCCTTCGGCGGCATCGGCTGGGGCGCCTGGTTCGCGTTTTCACCAGTGGACTTGCAGGCAAACCTTGTTGATTTTTCCATTCAACCGGGCAGCGGGCTGCGCAGTTCGGCGAGGCAGATCCAGGACGCCGGCGTAGCCATGCCGCCGTGGCAGTTTGAGTTGCTCGGGCGCGTGATGGGCAAGGCGGCGATGATCAAAGCCGGCAGTTACGAGGTGAGCCGCGGCGTCACGCCCTGGCGGTTGCTGGCGCAGATAACGCAGGGCGATTACCAGCTGTCCGAAATCGTCTTTATCGAAGGCTGGACATTCATTCAGCTGCGCGCCGCCCTCGACGCCAACCCGGCGTTGCGTCATGACTCGGCCGGGCTTGGCGACGAACAGCTCATGGCGCGCATCGGCGCGCCGGCGACGCATCCGGAGGGCTGGTTTTTTCCCGATACCTATCTGTTTGCCAAGGGTTCAAGTGACCTGGAGATACTCAAGCGCGCCACGCGCATGATGGAAAAACAATTGCAGGCGGCGTGGGCGCAACGGTCTGCCGATGCTGCCCTCAAGACTCCGCTTGAAGCGCTGGTCCTTGCGTCCATCATCGAAAAGGAAACGGGCAGGGCTGACGAAAGGCCGCGCATAGGCATGGTCTTCAATAACCGCCTGCGCATCGGCATGATGCTGCAGACGGACCCGACCGTCATTTACGGACTCGGCGAAGAGTTCAAGGGGAATCTCAAAAAAGAGCACCTGTTGCGCGACGGCCCTTTTAATACCTACACCCGTGCCGGCCTGCCACCGCGGCCCATCGCCATGCCCGGCATGGGCTCTTTGCTTGCCGCGGTCAATCCGGCCAAGGGTGGCGAACTCTATTTTGTCGCAAGGGGCGATGGCAGCAGCCAGTTCTCGCGGACACTGGCCGAGCACAATCGGGCCGTGCAAAAATATCAACTCTCCGGCCGGCGCTAGCCGCATGATCAGGACACCATGATGCATTGCATTTCGGCTTTATCAGCCATGCCCGTCTGATGCGCGGCAAATTCATCAGCCTTGAAGGCGTCGATGGCGCGGGCAAAAGCACCCACCTCGCCTGGATTGCCTCCCGTTTGAAAGAACTGGGCAAGGACGTTGTGGTGACGCGCGAACCCGGCGGCACCCCCGTCGGGGAGTCCCTGCGCCAACTGGTGCTGACCCAGCCGATGTCATTGGATACCGAGGCGCTGGTTGTTTTTGCCGCGCGCAGCGAGCACATTGCCAGCGTCATCCGGCCCGCCCTCGAGGCCGGGCGATGGGTGTTATCCGACCGCTTTACCGATGCAACCTTTGCCTATCAGGGGGGAGGGCGCGGCCTCGAACACGAACGTTTGGCGCAACTGGAGGCCTGGGTCCAACGCGGTTTGCAACCTGATCTGACGCTGTTGTTTGACGTTCCCCTGGAAGTGGCCAGAGCCCGCTTGCTGGCGCAACAATCCGCCCTCGACCGTTTTGAGCGGGAAAATCTTGATTTTTTTACCCGGGTTCGCGCTGCTTACCAGCAAAGACTGACCGCAGATCCCGCAAGATTTCGTCAAATCGATGGCACACAGAGCGTCGATTTAATTAAACAAAAACTTGAAGAGATCATTTCATCGTATTGTTTATGAATATATTTGAATGGCAAGAGTCCACTTGGGACAGGCTGATGAGCCAGCGCTCCAGGCTTGCGCATGCGCTGCTGTTTCACGGCCAGCAAGGTATCGGCAAAGGCGTACTGGCACGCCAGTATGCCTATTCCCTGCTGTGTGAAAACCCGCTTGCCGGTGGCTTTGCCTGTGGCAGTTGTCAAGCCTGCCACTGGCTGAGTCAGGCGGCGCATCCGGATTTTTTGCTGCTCCAGCCACAGAGCATGGCCGAAGAGGATAGTGATGAGGCGGAGGAGGGGGAAGGCAAAAAGTCCAAGAAAAAGCCGAGTAAAAACATCAAGATAGAGCAAATCCGGGGGATGCAGGAAACGCTGGCGACAGGCAGCCATCAGTCCGGTTTGCGCGTGATTATCATCGAGCCGGCCGAGGCCATGCAGACCGTGACGGCCAACGCATTGCTGAAAAGCCTGGAAGAACCGCCTCCGGACACCTTGTTTTTGCTGCTATCGAGTGAGTCCGCCCGTTTGCTGCCGACCATTCGAAGCCGCTGCCAGCAAGTGCCATTGGCGCCGCCACCGCGTGAGTCCGCTTTGGCCTGGCTGCGCGCACAGGGGCTCAAGGACGCCGAGGCGCTGTTGTCTTACGCCGGCGGCGCGCCGCTCAAGGCGCTGGCGCTGGCCGAAGCCGGCGACTTGCGCCGCGAATTCGCGCGCCGTATCGCCGAACCACGCACCGACGCGCTGGCGTTGACGGATTTTTGCCAAACGCTGGATCCGGCCATGGTGCTTACCTGGATACAACAATGGGCCTACGATCTTGCGCGTGCTGCGATGACCGGGGAGGTTCGGTATCATGGGGCGCAGCGCGACCGCCTGGTGGCGATCAGCGGGAAAATTGATATGCGTAAATTATTCCGTTTCACCCGCGAACTGTACGAAGCGCGTGCGCTGGCGCGGCACCCGCTCAACGCCAGGCTGTTTTTTGAGGCCATTTTCCTGTCCTACCGGAATCTCGGAGCCAATACCAATGAGTGACGACCTCAAACCCGTTGCACGTCCCAGCGTGCTTTCCCTCAATATCAAGGAAAAATCCGCGCTCTACGCGGCCTATATGCCCCACCTTAAACGCGGCGGCATTTTTGTCCCGACATCGCGGAGTTATGGCATCGGCGACGAGGTTTTCATGCTGCTCAGCCTGATGAACGAGCCGGGCAAGGTGCCGGTCGCCGGCCAGGTTGTCTGGGTTACGCCGGCCAACGTCCAGAGCAACAAGACGCAGGGTGTCGGTGTGCAATTCAGCGACGATGAAAGCGGGCGGATCGCCCGTCGTCGCATCGAGTCTTTGCTCGGGAGCCTGTTGCAATCGACACGTCCCACCCATACTTATTAACAATCGAATCAGGTCCACCTCGCCCACATGTTCGTTGATTCCCATTGCCATATCGATTTCGACGATTACAGCGGAAAACTCGGCGATGTGTTTGATGAAATGCAGCGCGCGCAGGTCAGCCATGCACTTTGCATCAGCGTCAATCTCAGGGATTTTCCCGCGGTGTTGACCGTGGCTGAGCAACACGACAATGCCTTTGCGTCGGTTGGTGTGCATCCGGATCATGACGATCGCACGCCGGTAGATCCCGATCAGCTGGTCAGTCTGGCAAACCACCCGAAAGTGGTCGCAATCGGTGAGACCGGACTCGATTACTACCGTACGTCCGGAGACACCGAATGGCAGCGCGACCGGTTTCGCTCGCACATCCGGGCAGCGCGGCGCACCGGCAAACCGCTGGTCATTCATACCCGCGCGGCGGCAGCCGACACGCTTCGTCTGATGGCCGAGGAGCAGGCGGGAGAGGCGGGCGGGGTGATGCACTGCTTTACTGAAACCCTCGACGTAGCGCGCGCTGCGATGGACCTCGGGTTTTACATCTCCTTTTCGGGCATTGTTACTTTCAAGAATGCGCTGGCCATCAAAGAAGTGGCCAAGGCAGTCCCGTTGGACCGCATGCTGATCGAAACCGACTCCCCGTATCTCGCGCCGGTCCCGCATCGGGGCAAGGTCAATCAACCGGCCTGGGTGGCGCATGTCGCGGCAGAAATCGCACGGCTCAAGGATATTTCGCTCGAAGCGGTGGCAGAGTCAACGAGTGCGAATTTCTTCCGGCTTTTCAATATCCAACCGGCAAAAACATGAAATCTTTTGTGCACTGGCGTTTTTTGGTCGGCTTTTGTCTGCTGGCAGTCGCGGGGCATGGCTTCGGCCAGGCTTTGGATGACATGTTCGCCGCGGTCAAAAACAATGATTTGCCGACTGTCGAACGCCTGCTGCAACGGGGAATTGACGCCAATTCAAGTGACGTGCGCGGGGATACTCTGCTGATACTTGCCGCGCGCGAAGGGCACGAAGCCGTCTTGAATCGTCTGCTCGCCGCCAGAGCCAGGGTCAATGCGGTCAATGGTGTGGGGGAAACGGCGATCATGCTCGCGGCATTCAAAGGGAATCTGGGTGCCGTAAAGCGCCTTCAGGCCGCCGGTGCCGAACTCAATCCCTCAGGGTGGACGCCATTGCTTTACGCCGCTTACGAGGGGCGTACCGAGGTGTGCCGTTTTTTGCTCAGTAGCGGCGCCCAAGTCGATGCACCCGCCCCCAACGGCGCCTCGCCGCTGATGATCGCCGCCCGACAGGGGCATCTTGAGACCGTGCGCGCTCTGCTGTGGGAACACGCCGATCCCGCGTACAAGTTGGATACCGATGCGACCGCCTTGCAATGGGCCGCTAAAGCGGGGCACAAGGCGATCGTCGAACTGCTGAGACAAGCGGGAGCCAAGGAATAACAAGGACTTGAACGTATTTTTTATCCCTGCCACATAATTTTACATAATACACATTCTAACGCTAAGCGGTTTGTGAAAAAACCACAAAACCCGATCGGTCAGCGCATCAGTTCCAACCGTCTTTGGACGGAATCGGCAAGGAAAAAACCTGGATCCCCTCATCCCGTAAGGCCTCGGCGTCGCTGGAACTGGCCTCACCGCGAATCGCGCGAAACGGAATCTCCCCAAAGTTCATGCGCCGCGCTTCCGTAACGAACTGTGGCCCGACATCTTCGGTGTTGAGTAAAATATGGTCAATCACAGAAGAAAATTCTTTTAAGTCAGATGGTTGTGAGTTGCGGTGGACTTGGGGAATCGCGCTGGAGCCGCGTTCTGTATGGCCGATTTTGGCTGTAAGCAACTTCCTGACCGTCGCCGTCCCGCAAGTCGGACAGCACAGCAAGCCACGTCCTTGCTGATTCTCAAAGTCTTCGGACGAACCAAACCACCCTTCAAAACGGTGCTCCGTGCCGCAGATAAGTTCGAAGACGATCATTGTTCAAGATTCATTATTTTTATCTTTAATATCAACTAAATAAAACGATCTATTGAAGTCATTTCTTTGAATATGGTGCCCGGGGCCGGAATCGAACCGGCACGCCGCTTTCGCAGCGAGGGATTTTAAGTCCCTTGTGTCTACCAGTTTCACCACCCGGGCCGAACACAACACGACGAATTAGTTTGCCGGGGATAATCGCAATAGAGGGGGCGGGCTGCAAAACCGGCAACCAATGCACCAGTATGACGCCAAAGCCTCCCACACATCGCCTGGCTTGTCCACGAATCCCTTCAGATGCGTCTTACGCCACAATCCACCCTGAATCATCAATATGGCAATCCGACATAGTTTTCAGCCAGGGCTGTGGATGCCGCCTGCGACCCGAGCAAATACTCCAGCTCGGCTTCCTGCATTTTCTCGCCAAAGGAGCCGCCTTGCGGAAAACGGTGCATCAGCGAGGTCATCCACCAGGAAAACCGCTCCGCCATCCAAACCCGCCGCAGGCTGCGGGCAGAATATGCGTCGAGCGCCGCCGGATTTCGCGTGGTGTAAAACTCGATCAGCGCCGAGGACAGGTAATAGACATCGCTGGCGGCCAGATTCAGGCCCTTGGCGCCTGTCGGGGGAACAATATGTGCGGCGTCCCCGGCGAGGAAAAGACTGCCAAAACGCATCGGTTCGGTGACGAAACTACGCAAGGGTGCGATGCTTTTTTCTATGGACGGACCGGTAATCAGCGTTTCGGCCGCAACCGGGTCCAGCCGGCCGCGCAGCTCGTCCCAGAACGCAGAATCGGACCAAGCCTCCACCTTTTCTTCCAATCCGCATTGGATGTAATACCGACTGCGTGTGCGTGATCGCATGCTGCAGAGGGCGAATCCACGCGCATGGCGGGCGTAAATCAGTTCGTCTGAAACCGGCTCTGTTTCGGACAACACCCCCAGCCAGCCAAACGGATACACCCTTTCGTGGGTGCTGATGGCACTGGCCGGAATGCTTTGACGGCAAACGCCGTGAAATCCGTCGCAACCGGCAATAAAGTCGCAAGCCAATTCGTGCCGAACACCGTCTTTTACGTATTGCACGGACGGGGTGGCGGAGTCGAACCCGAGCACGCAGACCTCGTCCGCCTCGTAAATCGTTGTTGCGTCCGAAGCCTGCCGCGCCGCCATAAGATCCCGGGTAACCTCGGTCTGCCCGTACACCGTGACGTTTTTGCCACCAGTCAGTGCTTCCAGGTCAATGCGATGCCGAGTACCGCCAAAACTGAGCTCGATACCGCCGTGAACCAGTCCCTCGGCATGCAGTCTGGCGGCGACCCCAACCCGGTCCAGAAGGTCGACGGTTCCTTGCTCAAGCACCCCTGCCCTGATCCGTCCGAGAACGTATTCAGGGCTTTTGCTTTCGATGATGACGGCATCGACACCGGCGAGATGGAGCAATTGCCCTAACAGCAGTCCGGAAGGACCAGCGCCAATAATAGCGACTTGAACGCGCATACAGCCCCCCCCTTAAATTTCCCGGCTTGCCAAACGCATGGCACGGCCGATCGACAGTTGGCTCAATCTTACCGGCACTGTGAGGCGATGCGATGCGTTTTCTGTGGAGGCGGGGGTCGGAATCGAACCGGCGTACACGGCTTTGCAGGCCGCTGCATAACCACTCTGCCACCCCGCCGGGGGGCTGAAAATACGAAGGGGAAAACGGGCTTGAGCACTGCTGCCGTTTTCCCCTGGAATTCTGGAGCGGGAAAGGAGTCTCGAACTCCCGACCTCAACCTTGGCAAGGTTGCGCTCTACCAACTGAGCTATTCCCGCGCGAAACGCCATTATATCAAAAGCCTGCGGACCTTGTCCGCCCTTAGCCTTACCTAGTCAGGCTGCGCCCCAGCGCCGGCCATGCCAGCCGCAGGTAATAGGCCATCGACACCAGAGTCAGCGCGGCCGCGGCCCAGATCAGCCAGGTGCCGGTGACGGCGGGCTCGAACGCCCCGATTGGATCGTCATAGAGCAGCATCGGGATGGCGATCATCTGCGCCCCGGTCTTGATCTTGCCGATGCTCGACACCGCCACGCTTTTCGACTCACCGATCTGCGCCATCCATTCGCGCAGCGCTGAAATCGCGATTTCGCGGCCGATGATGATGAAAGCGACGATAGCGTCCAGGCGGCCCAGATAGAGCAGGATGATCAGCGCCGCCGCCACCATCAATTTGTCGGCCACCGGGTCGAGAAAAGCGCCGAACTTTGACGTCTGGTTGAGCTTGCGCGCGAGCCAGCCATCCAGCCAGTCGGTGACCGCCGCCAGCACGAACAGCACGGTCGCCATCAGGTTCTGGTTGGGCGCGGATACCCAGCTTTTCTCGAAATAAAAGATACCGACGAATAGCGGGATCATGAGGATCCGCGCCACCGTCAGGATATTGGGAACGTTCCACATGGCGGTGCTCAGTGTAACGCGTCGTAGATGCGCTGCGCGAGCATGCGGCTGACACCCGGCACGGCCGCGAGCTCGTCCACGCTGGCTGCGCTGAGTCCGCGCACGCCACCGAAACGCGTGATCAGGCTCTGGCGTCGCTTGGCGCCGACGCCGTCGATCGCGTCGAGCGGCGACTGCGTGCGCGCCTTGCCGCGCCGCGCACGGTGCCCCTCGATCGCGAAGCGATGCGCTTCGTCGCGGATCTGCTGGATCAGATGCAGGGCCGGATCGTCCGCCGCCAGCAGGAGGGGCTCCGCCCGCCCCGGGAAAAACAGCTGTTCGAGCCCCGGCTTGCGGGCCTCGCCCTTGGCCACGCCCACCAGCGGCACCGTACCCAGCCCGAGGTCGCGCATAACCTCCACCGCGACGCCGAGTTGCCCCTTGCCGCCGTCGATCAGCACCAGGTCCGGTGTCGGCGCCTCGCCGTTGACGACGCGGCGGTAGCGCCGCGTGAGCACCTCGCGCATGGCGGCGTAGTCATCGCCGGCCGCGGCGGTCTCGATGTTGAAGCGCCGGTAATCGCTCTTTTTCATTGCGGAATGGTCGTACACCACGCAGGACGCCACGGTGGCTTCCCCCATCGTGTGCGAGATATCGAAACATTCGATGCGTTCCGGCGGCTCGGCCAGCCCCAGCGCCGGCCCCAGCGCCTGCACGCGTGCCTCCTGCGTCATCCGCAGCGCGGCCTGCTGCCCCGCCCCCAGCGCGGCGTTCTTGCCCGCCATCGCCAGCCACACGCGGCGCTCGCCACCCGGACGCGTGTTGAGCACGACCGGGCGCTGCGCCTGCTCCGACAGCAGCGCGGACAGGGTTTCCGCATCAACCTGGGCGCCGACGATCACGAGCGGCGGCACCGGATGTTCGGCGTAGTGGTGCGAAATGAAGGCGTCG